>CAACVY010000097.1 GCA_900661335.1 uncultured bacterium
CTATCCCATCGGGTCGAGGGTTCGGGGCCGCGTTCGTAACTTCACCAATTATGGTGCGTTCGTGGAGCTGGAGGAAGGCATTGACGGCATGATCCACGTGTCGGACATGTCGTGGACGCGGAAGGTCAACCATCCGTCCGAGGTGCTCAAGAAAGACGAGGAGGTCGAGTGCGTGGTTCTGGAAGTGGATCCGCAGCAGCAGCGGATCAGTCTGGGGCTCAAGCAGGCCACCCCGGATCCTTGGACCACGGTGCAACAGAGGTACAAGGTGGGGCAGCGGGTACGAGGCCGTGTGTCCAAGATTGCATCGTTCGGTGCGTTCGTGGAACTTGGGGATGGGATTGATGGGTTGGTCCACATTAGTCAGATCAGCGACGAGCGCGTGCAGCGAGTGCGCGACGTATTGCAGCCGGGGCAGGAGGTGGAGGCGCGTGTGATCAAGATCGACCCGGTAGAGCGTAAGATCGGCCTCAGCATTAAAGCCGCGAAGATCCCGGACGAAGAATTCACGGTGAGCGAAGAGATGCTGCAAGGGTTGCGGCCCGGGGAGAACCTGGTGGACATCGCCGGCGCCTTCGAAGAGGCGTTCGGAGCGTTGGGTATCCAAGAGTGGCATCCGGGCGAAGAGAATGCGTCCGCATCGGGTTCGTCCGCGTCGCAGTCCTCGGACCAGCCGCCGTCGCAGTCCACTTGAGGTTCAGGCGGGCGCGGGCCGGAGAGGTGAGGCATGCAAGGCGACATCGCCCGCCAAATCGAGGTTTTGTCGCAACGCCTGGTGGACTTTGTCAGTCCGGAGGAGTTGCGCGAGCGGTTGGAGCGGGCCAACGCGGAGGGGCGTCCCTTGCGTGTGAAATACGGCGCGGACCCTTCGGCGCCGGACTTGCACCTGGGACACGTGGTGGGCCTCAACAAGCTGCGGGAGTTCCAGGAGTTGGGGCACACCGTGGTGTTTATTATTGGGGACTTCACCGGTCGCATCGGCGATCCATCGGGCCGGTCCCAGACGCGACGCCCTTTGTCGAGCGAGGAAGTCGAGCGAAACGCTCAGACCTACCAGGAGCAGGTGTTTCGAATTCTACGTCGCGATCGGGTCGAGGTCCGGTACAACTCTGAATGGCTGTCGCCGCTTCGACTGGATGACATCATTCGCTTGGCGGCCCACGTGACCGTGGCCCAACTTCTGGCGCGGGAAGACTTCTCGGCTCGACATGCGGCGGGTCGGCCCATTTCGTTGGTGGAATTTCTCTACCCGTTGATCCAGGCCTACGATTCGGTGATGGTGCACGCGGACGTCGAAATCGGTGGCACGGACCAGTTGTTTAACCTGTTGCTGGGGCGTGAGCTCCAGAAGGCCATGGGCCAGGCCCCGCAGATTGTGATGACCTTGCCGTTGCTCGAGGGGCTGGACGGAGCCCAGAAAATGAGCAAAAGCTTGGGCAACTACGTCGGTATCACCGAGGACCCACGGGAGATGTTTGGGAAGTTGATGTCGATTCCTGACACATTGATGGAGCGGTATGGTTGGCTCGTGCTGGGATGGACCGAGTCGCAGCGGGAACAATGGCGGCGGGACCTGGCCGAAGGCCGCCGGTCGCCGCGTGAGGCCAAGGACGATTTGGCCCAGGCTATTGTGGCGCGATTTCACGGGGACGAAGCAGCTCGCGCAGCTTCGGAGGAATTCGCGCGGGTCTTTTCGAGGGGGGAGTTCCCGAGCGAGATGCCGGAGGTCCACGTCGAACCGACAGAGTCCGAGCTGGGAATGCGCTTGTATGCGCTGTTGGTCCGTGCGGGATTGGCGCCGACGAACAGCGAGGCTCGACGCTTGATCCAACAAGGGGCGGTCGAGCTGGATGGGCAACGGATTACGGATCCGGTGGCGACCGTACATCCGCGCCCTGGGAGTGTGCTGCGAGCCGGGCGCCGAGGATTTGCGAGGATCCGGTGAACGAACTGCATTTAGGCCGCGTGCGGAAGCTGCGCACCGTTCTGGTGGGCGCCCAATGGGGGGATGAGGGCAAGGGGAAGATCATTGACGTTCTTTCGGACGATGTGGACTGGGTGGTCCGGTATCAAGGCGGCGCCAATGCTGGGCACACGGTGGAGTTCGGCGGGCGTCGGTTTGTTCTGCATCTCATTCCCTCGGGCATCTTTCGCTTGTCCACGCGCTGCGTGATTGGGAACGGCGTCGTGGTGGATCCGTTGGCTTTGCACCAAGAAATCCAGGAAGTGCAGGCGACCGGTATCCCCGTGCAGGGGCGGCTCTTCTTGAGCGACCGCGCGCACCTCGTGCTGCCCTACCACCGCGCGTTCGACGCGGGCCGGGAACGGATGCTTGCCGAGGGGGAGCGAATCGGGACGACGCAGCGGGGGATCGGGCCGGCCTACATGGATAAAGCGATGCGTACGGGGATCCGCGCGTGCGCACTGTGCCAACCGGACTTCTTGGAGCAGGTGCGCGTTCGGTGGGAGGAGTCCGCGGACCGACTGCGGCGCTTCGGGTTGGACCCGGTGGGCATGGACTCGTGGGTGGAGCCGCTCACGCAGGCAGCCAGAGCTTTAGCCCCACTGGTCGCCGATACGGCCACGCTACTGAACGATGCCATCGCCCGGGGGGAGGGCATTTTGTTCGAAGGTGCGCAGGGGACGATGCTCGACGTGGATTTCGGCAGTTATCCGTTCGTCACCTCGTCGAACGCCACCGCGGGCGGGGCGTGCGTGGGAAGTGGTGTGCCGCCGCATCGGATTGACCGAGTGATTGGCGTCCTGAAAGCCTACACGACTCGGGTCGGGGAAGGACCGTTTCCGACCGAATTGGTCAACGACATTGGCCAGCGGCTCCGTGAGGTGGGGCGCGAGTATGGGGCGACGACGGGCCGTCCGCGTCGGTGCGGATGGTTCGACGCGGTCGTGGCGCGGCATGCGGCGCGTATCAACGGCGTGGACCTGTGGGCAGTGACGAAGCTGGATGTGCTGGAAGGGCTGGACCCGATTCGAATCTGCGTGGCGTATGAGTGCGATGGCGAGCGCGTGCATACGGTACCAGCGGATTCTCGGTGGATGGCCCGGTGCCGGCCAGTCTACGAGGAATGGCCTGGATGGCGCGGGAGCATTCGGGAGGTTCGGAACGTCTCGGAATTGCCCAATGCGGCCCGACGATATTTGCGCCGCATCGAGGAACTCACGGGCGTGCCGATCGGTTGGCTATCCGTGGGTCCAGGTCGTGAAGCGACGGTTCCTCTCGATCCTCCTGGGATCGGCCTATGAACACGAGTTCCGCGGGTTGGCCGCGTCATGTCGCGATCATTATGGACGGGAATGGTCGCTGGGCCCAGCTCCATGGCTTGCCCAGAACTCGCGGGCACGAGGAGGGTGCGGAATCCATCGCCGCGGTGTTGAGGGTTTGTCGCGAGGTCGGCATTCCGTACCTGACGCTGTACGCGTTCAGCTCAGAGAATTGGGTGCGGCCACGTACCGAGGTGCACTGTCTGATGGGTTTACTCCGTCGGTACCTCCGCAGTCGTGAAAAAGAACTGCACAAACACCGTACGAGACTGCGGGCGATTGGGAGGCTGGAAGCGCTGCCGCCGACCGTATGGCGAGAGCTGAGCCGGGTGATGGACGCCACGGCCCACTACACCGAGCGCCAGTTGATCTTGGCGCTCAACTACGGCGCACGGGCTGAGATCACGGACGCGGTGCGGGCGATCGCGCGCAAGGTACGGCGCGGCGAGTTGGATCCGGAGCGGATCGACGAAGCGGTGGTGACTGGCCATCTGTATGCGCCCGATGTGCCGGATCCGGACCTACTCATCCGCACCAGTGGGGAGCTTCGATTGAGCAATTTTTTGCTTTGGCAGGCCTCCTACACGGAACTGTACTTCACACCAGTGCTGTGGCCCGATTTTCGCGAAGGAGAGTTTCGCGCGGCGTTGTTGGACTACCGGCGCCGACACCGTCGGTTTGGGGGGTTGGGCTAAGATGTTCCGGTCACGCCTGGTGGATGGATCGCTGTTGATCGCTGGATTCGTGGCGGCGGTACTCTGGGCGCACGGATGGGTGGCCCTGGCGGTCATCGGGTTGGCGACCGGGATGGTTCAGTGGGAACTGTACAGGCTGCTGGATCGCGCTGGCATCCCGAACTTCCGAATTCTCGGTCTGGCGAGCGGACAGATCGTACTGTGGGCCACGTGGGTCGATGTCACACGTGGGATATCCAGCGCGGGCGATGTGTGGGTGGTCCATGCATGGTTCTTCATCATGTTCGCGGTGCTGGTTCGGCAGTTTTGGCAGAAAAACAATCCACGTCCCCTGGAAACGGTGGCCGGTACCTGGATGGGCGTGTTGTACGCCGCCTGGCCGATGTCCTATCTGGTCCGCCTCCTGCTAGGATGGGAGGCGGAGCCCGACTCACGGCTACTGATCGTCTACCTAGTCGCGCTGATCAAGCTTTGCGATACGGCGGCGTATTTTGTGGGCTGCACGTGGGGGCGTCACAAACTGTTTCCGCGGATCTCCCCGGCCAAAAGCTGGGAAGGTGCCGCGGCGGCGGTGATCGCTGGCGGTGGGCTCAGTCCCATTGTGATTTCGCTTCTGCGACAGACTTCGATGTGGCCGGGTGGGATCCACATTTCAGTGCCGGAGGCCGCCGCCATGGGAGTTGGGTTGGCTATTGTGGGGATCGTGGGGGACTTGGCCGAGTCTTTGCTCAAGCGGGCGGCCGAGGTCAAGGATTCAGGTTTATGGTTGAAGGGCCTCGGCGGTTGGCTCGATGTGTTGGATAGCATTCTGCCCGCTGCGCCGGTGCTGTACATTTGGTTGCGGTACTGGATAGCTTCGGGCACTTGAGAGGTACGGACGCATGCACGGCATGAGCTGGAGCGAGTGGCTGAGTACGTTGGCGATCGTACTGGCGTTGTTCAGCTTGACGATTTTTGTTCACGAGTTTGGCCATTTTTGGGTCGCGCGCCGCGCCGGCATGGTGGTGAAGACGTTTTCAATCGGATTTGGCCCGGCGATTTGGCGGCGACGGATTCGCGGCGTGGAGTGGCGCGTTGGGGCGATCCCGTTCGGCGGATATGTCGCATTACCTCAGATGGATGTGGAAGGTTCGCGCGGCGAAGAAGAAGGCGACGAGCCCTCACCGCCTCCTCCGCCCATCTCGCCGGGTTGGCGTTTGGCTGTGGCATTGGCGGGCGCAATGTTCAACCTTTTGCTGGCCTATGCGATCGGATGGGTGATTTTTTTGCGCGCGGGGCCGGCGGCCTCCGGGCGAGAACCCGTCGTCGGATATGTGGAGACCAATAGCCCCGCCTGGCAAGCGGGGTTGCGCTTGGGCGATCGTATTCTGCGCGCGAACGGGCATCGAGTCCGCACCTGGGATGACGTGGTCGTCAATGCGGCCTTGGCGGACGAAGTCGAGCTGGAAATCGAACGGAGCGGGGGCGAGCGCGT
>CAACVY010000096.1 GCA_900661335.1 uncultured bacterium
GTGCCCGAGTGCGTGATGTCAAGCGAGCCGAACACGATCGGCGTGCTTTTGCAAGGAGGGCAGCATGAACCGACGAGATTTTCTAGTGCGTAGCGCGTGCGCCGCCACCCCGTGGTGGGCCGCCACCCCGTCGCCCAGCGCCAGCGCTCCGGCCGCGCGTGCGACCCGTTGTCCTCGCTTCGGCGATCCGCGCGACTGGTTCTTCCAAGCCCGCTTTGGACTCTTTGTCCACTGGGGCCTCTACGCCATCCACGGTTTTCACGAACAAGAACAGTGGCGCGCACGGGTGCCCCGCCACGAGTACGTTCGCCTCGCCCAACAGTGGAATCCTCACCGCTTCGACCCTAGTGAATGGCTCGACCTCATGCAGGAAGTCGGCATGCGCTACCTTTGCTTCACAACCAAGCACCATGACGGCTTCTGCATGTGGGCCACGAAGCAAACTCCGTTCAACGTTATGAACACCCCCTACGGCCGGGACATCCTCCGCATGCTCGCCGATGCCTGTCATCGCCGCAACGTCCCATTGTGCCTCTACTACTCCATCGTGGACTGGAACCATCCCGCCTATCCCAACCAAGGCCGCCACCACGAACTGCCGCCGCAGCCCGGTGACCAGCCCGATTGGGGCCGTTACCTGCAGTTCCTCAAGGCTCAGGTCCAAGAGCTGTGCACTGAGTACGGCCGGATCCATGGATTCTGGTGGGACATGAACGTCCCCGAATACCGCGACCCGACCATCAACCAAACGATTCGGCGTTGGCAGCCTGGCATCATCATCAATAACCGCGGCTTCGACGAAGGTGATTTTGGAACCCCCGAGCGGGATTACGACGCCAGCGCCGGCGCCGCCCTGGCGTTCGCCCGACCCACGGAAGCTTGCCAGTCCATCGGCATGGAAAGCTGGGGATGGCGAGTCAACGAAGACTACTACAGCCTCCGCCACCTGCAGCGCAGCATCGCCGCCTACCTCGCACGCGACGCCAACTACCTGCTCAACGTCGGGCCCATGCCCGATGGCCGCTTCCCCGAACGCGCGGTCCGTATGCTCCGCGCCATCGGCGATTGGTTCCGCCGCGTTCGCGAAGCGCTGATTGACGTCGAACCGGTCTCCCATTGGACCACCAACCGGAATGTCCTGCTCACCCGCCGCGGGCGAACGGTGTACGTGATCTTGCACAAGGAGATCCCGGGCGAGGCAGTCAAACTCCCCCCGTTGGATTTTCGCCCGCGCGCCGCCACGCTCTTGAACACCGGCCGGCCGGTGCCGGCATCCGTGGAGTTGCTGCCGAGTGACCATACGACCCAGCGGCCGGTCCTTCGGGTGCATGGGCTACCCGTGGACGAGCTGGCCCACGAAGCGCTGATCGTGCGCTTGGAGTTCGATCAGGATCCTGAACCACGTGCACAGGCCCAAGCCCGTATCCAACCCCCACGTCGAGCCCACCTCGAGCTTTGAGGCGGACATGACGCCTACACGCCACCGCGGCCCCGCCAGGTTTCCAACCCTTGGACAACTCCCGCAAAGTCTGGTCCAATCCTTGGACGAACAACTCCGCTCGGCGCCCGATCCTCTCTGAAAGCGTGTCGGTCAACCTCTTGTTCCTTCCTTCTTACGCACGCGCGAAGACCGGCGGCCCGACACTAGGAGCCTCCCCTAGCTCCGACAGCGGGGCAGCCGCACGCCGAGCCGTACGCTCCGCGACTCAGTTCGCCGTGGCTTCCGTCCGGGTTCGTCCCAACCATCTCTTCGCCGCTCCGCGCCGCAAGAAAACAACCCCAGCAGCGTGCATAGCTTCATTGAAAGCGTTCGGAGCCCGTGGCTCCAAGCCTTGGATGGCGGCTTCCCGCGGATGGGTCAGGGCGCCGCGTGGGCGTTCGGAGCCCAGCTCGAAACACCGCCCCAACGCGAACGCGCAGGAGATCCTAGGGGCTGTCCGGAGGGTCCGGCGCGCGTCATCCGCGGCACGCCCGGGCTATGGTCCGCGGCGAAGTTGACCGAATGTTCAGCGATCGTCAGAATTTGGCTAACGACGTGGCTGGAACACGAGGCGTGGTCAAGCACGCCCCGCCGCGGAGGAGCGCCATTGAACACCACCGGGCCTACACATCTGGAAGAACGTGTCCGTCAAGAAATGGACCGGATCCGGGGACTGGTGCGGGAGATGGGCCGGCTGTGCGAAATCGCCATCCGGCGCAGCCTTCTCGCATTGCGCAACCGAGACCGCCAGATGGCGTTTTCCGTCATCCTGCGCGATCAACGGATCGACGAAATGGAGATCGAGATTGACCGTGCATGTCTGGAGTTCCTGGTGCGGTTGCAGCCCGTGGCGGGCCCATTGCGCATGGCGTACAGCACGATTCGCATCAACCTCGAACTGGAACGGATCGGCGACTATGCGGAGAGCATCGCGCGGCAGGTGCTGAAGCTGGTAAACGAAGAGGCTGAGATCCCCACCGAGCAGTACGAGCAGATCGCCGACCTTTCTCTCCAGATGCTCCACGAGGCCATCGAAGCCTATACGACCGAGGACGGCGAGCGCGCGCGCCGCACGATCTCGACCGAAGATAGCGTAGATGAACTGAAAAGCCGCATCAACCGCGGTTTGGTCAAGCTGTTCCGCGATCAGCGAATCCCGTTCGAGGTCCTCAACGCCCTGATGATGATCACGCGGCGGTTTGAGCGCATCTCCGACCAAGCGCGGAACATTTGCCAGGAGGTGCTGTACATGTGCACCGGCGAGCCGGTCCGGCATCCGCACTCGGGGATCTTTCGCGTGCTGTTCGCCGACGCCCACACCGCCACTCGTGGCCTGATGGCGGAGGCCATTGGGCGAGCGCTATCGCCCAACAACTTCGAGTTCTGTTCCGCCAGCCGCGACCCGATCTCGTTGGAGCCCCACGTCGTCCGGTTCATGGAATCCAAGGGCCTGCCGGTGCAAGGCCTGTTGCCCCGCTCACTTTCGCAGCTGGAGAACCTTCATCACTTTTCCGTGATCGTCTTGCTTGATCCGGACGCCGCCTCTGCGCTGCCGCCGAACCTGGGCAAAGTCATCGTGATGGACTGGCCGGTAGGCGATCCCACCGGAGTCGCCGAGCTGGCCGACGAGCGCGAGGCCGCCCTGCAGCAAGCGTACGCCTTTCTCAAAAGCCACATCGAGGACCTGGTTGACGCGGTCCTGGGAGAAGACCAAGCATGAAACCACTCCGAGCCCGACTTCGACCGCTTGCACGTGCCCTTGCGCCGCTGCTATGCACCGCCGTGTGGAGCGGCTGTAGTGGGTCGAACCGTTCGGCGAGCTCGCGCCAAGCCGAAAAAATCATCCAGATCAAAGGGTCGGACACGATGGTCAACCTCGCCCAGGCCTGGGCCGAGGCCTACCGGCGCGTGCGGCCAGAGGTCAGTGTGGAGGTCTCCGGCGGCGGCAGCGGCGTCGGGATCGCGGCGCTGATGCGTGGTACGGTGGACATCGCCACCAGCAGCCGCGACCTCAAACCCTCCGAACGCGAGGCCATCCGCTCCGCCACGGGGCGGGATGCAAAAGAGTTCATTGTGGGACATGACGCGCTGGCGGTGTATGTGCACATCTCCAACCCGCTCGAAGAAATCCGCATGGATCAACTTGCGGAGATCTTTGCCGAAGGCGGCGCGATCACGCGGTGGTCGCAACTTGGGGTGACCATCCCCGGCGTCTCCAACGACGAGATCGTCCGCGTGAGCCGGCAGTCCAGTTCCGGGACCTACGAGTTTTTCCGCGAGCACGTGCTCAACAAGCGCGATTTCAAGCTCGGCTCGCGCGACATGAATGGTTCGAAGGAAGTGGTCGAGCTAGTCGCGTCCACTCCCACCGCCATTGGCTACAGCGGCATGGGCTACCACATCCCCGGGCGCGTGAAAATGCTGCGGATCTCGCCGCGCGAAGGAGTCCCCGCCGTCGCGCCCACGGTCGAGGCCGCTCAAAACGGCAGCTACCCGATCGCACGCTCCCTCCTTTTGATCACGCCGGGCGAGCCGGAGGGCGAGGTGCGTGCGTTCATCGAGTGGGTTCGCTCCCCCGAAGGCCAGCGAATCGTCCAGGAATGCGGCTACGTGCCGCTGTTGCCCTCGGAGCGTCCGACCGCTGCCCCCTAAACGGCTGTGCAGGCGCCATCCACTATGCCGGACGCCGTCGAGCACGGGATGCTGTCGAAGGCGCGTCGCCCGTGGTGGGAACGGTTGGGCGAGAGCCTGCTAACGATCCTGATTTACCTGTGCGGTGTCAGCGCGATTGTGTTCGTGGCCGCCATTTTTTTCTTCATCTTTCGCGAAGCTGCGCCAGTGGTCCTCCACGGCCGGGTCTCGCTGGTACAGTTTCTGACCAGCCCCGAGTGGTACCCGACATCCGAAGTGAACCGCCGGTACGGCGTACTGGCGATGATTGTGGGTTCGTTCAGCGTGACCGGCCTGGCGATGGGCTTGGCCGTTCCGCTGGGACTGGGCGGCGCGATCTACCTCTCGGAATTCGCACCGCCGCGCCGGCGTGAAGCGCTGAAAATCCTCATCGAGTTACTCGCGGCCATCCCCAGCGTCGTGTGGGGCTTCATCGGCCTGTCCGTGATGAGCCGCCTCATCGTGCGCTGGACCGGCGCGCCCGTCGGCGTCAACGTCCTCAACGGCGGCATCATTCTGGCGCTTATGAGCGTACCGATCATTGTGTCCATTGCCGAAGACGCGCTGCGCGCCGTGCCGGACTCCTACCGCGAGGCCGCGCTGGCCATGGGGGCGACCCGCTGGCAAACGACCTGGCGCGTGTTGATTCCCGCGGCACGCAATGGCTTGCTGGCTGCGGTGCTCCTCGGCGTCGGTCGCGGCGTGGGCGAAACGATGGCCGTGCTGATGGCCACGGGCCACGCCGTGCACATTCCCCATAGCATGTTCGATTCCGTACGCACGCTGACAGCCAACATCGCCGCGGAGCTCGGCGAAGCCCCCGCGGGCTCGGACCATTACCGGGTGTTGTTCCTCATCGGCGTGTTGCTGTTCGCCATCACGTTCGTCATCAACCTCACGGCCGACTTGATCGTGCGAGGAGTACGCCGACGATGACTTGCGAGCTCCCCGACCACGCGGCCCTCAGGTTGTTCACCGCCACCGACCACCTCCAACGGTGTCGGCAGCGTGAGCAGTTGGCGCGGGCTGTGTTTGGCGCGATGGCCGCGGCCATGGTGCTGCCGCTCGTCGCCATCGTCACCTACCTGGTGGTCCGCGCCGCCCCGTCGTTGAACTGGTCGTTCCTCATGGAGCCCCCCACCCACGGCATGCGCGAGGGCGGGATTTGGCCGGCCTTCATCGGCACGATCTATCTAGTCGTGATCTCCCTGGCCATCTCCGCGCCGGTGGGCGTGCTGGCCGCGATCTACCTCAACGAGTACGCGCGCGACAACTGGTTCCACCGCATCGTGAACCTTGCCGTG
>CAACVY010000095.1 GCA_900661335.1 uncultured bacterium
TTATTTTGATTCGATCTTGGGCGGAGAGACGACCTGGTCGGCCGTGAACACATAGTTGCCAGAGCCCACCTCCAGGGTGACCGAGTCGGCGGACTCCGATACGACGCGAACGTCGGGCACGGCACGTACGGGCTGGTCGGATTCCTTGAGCGCCGCTGAGCCGCCGCGGACGGGCAGCACAACCGTGGCAGTCGTGTTGGCGGGGATGGTCAGCTCAAAGCGGGCGGGGCCGTCCGGACTTCGACGCCACGCGCTGACGATACGCCCGACGGGGCTGTCGTATCGCACGCGGGCCCACTCCAGCCACGGATCCAGAACCGGTGCGATCCGCAGTTTACGGTAGCCAGGCGCAGCGCGCTGAATGCCGCCAATGTGCTGGACCATCCACTCGTACACCGCACCGTACGCGTAGTGAGAGAAAGAATTCATTCCCGGATCCTGGAACCCGCGTTCCGGCGTCCAGCTGTCCCATCGCTCCCAGATGGTCGTCGCGCCGTTTCGGATGGTGAAGCCCCAGGACGGGAAGGTGTCGTTGTGAAGCAGCCGAAACGCCAGGTCGTATCGCCCGATCTTCGCCAACACGTGCATGATGTCGCGTGTGCCGACAAAGCCGGTGGAAAGATGATACTTTCGCTCGGCGATCCGCTCCGCCAAATAGCGCGCGGCCTGCTGAGCTTGGTTAGGTTCGAGCACGTCCGTCGCGAGGGCAAGAATGTAGGCGGTTTGAGTGTCGCCTTGAATCCGACCGTCGGCTTGCACGTATGCGTTCTGGAAAGCCTTGCGCGCCCGCTGGTACAACTCCTCGAACTTGCGCGCATCTTCGGCTCGACCCAGTTCTTGCGCGACTTGGGCCATCAAGCGCGTGCTGAAAGCCAAATAGGCGGAGTAAATGACTGGTTTGGGCGTCTCCGCCTGGATGTGGAGCCAGTCGCCGAAGCAATGAAACTTCTCCGGTGGCGTCAAGTCGGGCTTGGACCGATTCACGCAAAACTCAATGAATCGAACCATGTTGGTGTAGTGACGCTCGAGGACGTCGCGGTCGCCGTACACCTGCCAAATAGTCCAAGGGCAGATGATGCCCGCGTCGGCCCATGCCGGGCCACCGTCGTCGCCGGCGACCTTGAGCGGAGCGACCATGGGATACTGTCCGTCGGCACGCTGGGCGTCGTTCAGGTCCACCAGCCATTTGGTGAAGAAGGCTTGGACATCGCAGTTCATGCAGGCGGCGCCAATGTACACTTGTGCGTCGCCGGTCCAGCCGAGGCGCTCGTCTCGTTGGGGACAGTCGGTAGGGATGTCAATGAAATTTGCCCGCTGGGTCCACAGGGTGTTTTTCCACAGACGCACCAGCATCGGGTCGCTGCAGTCGAATTCGCCTACTTGGGGCGTATCGCTGCTCAACGCCAGGCCGGTCACCAAGGAGTCATCCGGCTGCGACTCGATCCCAGTAACCTCCACATATTGGAACCCGTGGAACGTAAGCCGAGGGATCCACTCCTCGACACCCGCGCCACGGCAGGTGTAGGTGTCGGTGGCGCGAGCCGTGCGAAGATTGGCGGTGTAGATGGTCCCATCAGGATTGAGCCGCTCGGCATGGCGCAACCGGATGGTCTGTCCGGGTCGGCCTTGGATACGGAGCCGAACGACGCCGGCGATGTTTTGGCCCAGGTCCGCAACCCAAACTCCCGGCTTGGGTTGGGTCCACTTAACCGGGCGGAATTCTCCTACCACGCGAACTGGCGGCCCTGGATGCCACTGGACGACTGGATTCACTTCCGCACCGATGTCCACAGGTGACCAGGAATCGGCGCGGAAACCTGGCTCCGACCAGCCCAGCGGCTCCGCACGCGCATCGCACGATTCGCCCATCAGGAAGTCGGCCTCGTAAAGCGAGCCGGTGGACGCGCGCCAATCCGGACCCGTGGCGACCACGGCGAAGGAACCGTCCTCGAACCAAAGGTGGAGTTGTGCGCGGGCGCGTGGATGGCGCCCATAGTGATCGCGTTGACCGCCATAGCCGACGTACCCACTGTACCAGCCGTCCGCCAAGCGGATCCCGATGGCGTTGGTGCCTTGTCGAAGCAGGGAGGCCACGTCGTACGTGCGGTAGTATACGCGGCGGCGATAGTCGGTCCACCCGGGGTTGAAGAACTCATCGTGGACCGCCCGGCCATTGATCCAAACGTCGTGAATACCGAGGGCCGTGGTATATAGCAGTGCGCGGACGACCGGCCTTGGTGCGACGAACTCATTGCGAAGGTACCGCACCGGAGGTAAGAGGGGTGTCGTACGAATCTGGCCCCAGGGCTCAATTCCGTGTGGTCCCAGTTCGGCGGCGGCGGGCCAGTCTGCACCGACGTCGCTTTTCATCCAGTCGCGCACCGGCTGGCCGGTTTTCCACTGTCGGTCCGACACGATCTCTTTTGCGGTGCCATCCGGGAGGCGGATTTGAAGCCGCAGCAGCAAGCCGTAGGGCCCGTCCGAGGCGTTCTCCACTTGGACCGCGAGCCGGTTTTGTCCGGCCCGAAGCAGATGCCCTACACCGAGGCGGCGCGCCGTTTTCCAGCCATCCACCTCGCGAGGCAGTGCTCCCGCCCGTTCACCGTTTACCCAAACATTGGCGTGGTCGTCCGCGGTGATGAGCAGAGTCGCTTCGCTGGGGGCTTGGGGCAGCTCGAAGGTACGGACATAACAGCGTGTCCCTTTGGAAGCGGGCGTAGGGTCAGCGGCATGGACGATCCACTTTGCATCACCGAAGTCAGCGGCTTTGGATTCCGGCCGGCTCGCATTCCAGCCGATCCATTGTGCAACCCATTCCGAGGGTTGGAGAATGCCCACAGTCCAGAAGCTAGGCTCGCTCCAGGGACCCGGGTGTCCGTCGCGGTCCCACACACGCACCGTCCACCAACATAGTTGGTGACTCTGAAGTGGGCGGCCTTGATAACGGTGATCTCGTGTGTCGTTTCCCTCGACCCGGCCACTATCCCACAAGTCCGCTTCACCGCGGTCCAAAAGTTCGCGTGAGCTGGCCACCCGGATCTGCCAGGCGGTTTGGCGCTCCCCACGACGGTTCGAAACAACTTCCCACGACAGGCGTGGATTAGGAGCGTCCACTCCCAGTGGATGATCGCGGTACTCACAGCGCAAGTAGACTGCCTTCAATTGGCCTTGCGATTCCTCCGCGCAGGCTCCCCATGCGAGCAAGCCGCCCGCCGCCACCATGGCAAACGAAGCAAGTTTGACCTGAGCCATGTGACCGACCTCCGTATTCATGTTCGTGCGGATGAGTATGCCCTGAACGGAACGTTCGGGCAAGTTGTTCGAAGTCAGAATCGGCGGGAGTGTTTCGCGACGCAGAGCAAGAATTTGGTCCGGAGGTCGAGTGAAAAAATCACCCGTGCAACTGACAGGACGCTAGGACGCGATCGCCCGTGTGAATTCGCGCCGGTGATGAGCGTGCCTATCGAGCTCCCCTTTACGCGAAGGTATGGGCCGCCCGGTGGTAGACGCATGGTGCCGGATGCGAAGCACTCAACGACCCGCCGCGGCATTCCTGATGCCAGGATTGGACCGCAGGAGGAACTTCCGGAATGCGATTTTCAGCCATACCAGCTGCGCCACTTTTATGTTGGTTTGGACCGGAGAAGCGTTGAAGGCTGGACTCGAGCACTACGGAACACACGCAGGTGCGTGCGGGACTGAGCCCAAACGAATCGGCCCGATCCTGGGGACCGGACCGGGCCGAATCGAAGTTTGGGTTCGGCGGGTTTCGAGCGGCTCACGCTCGCGCCCGACGCCGGAGCAGCAGGACCGCCGCCCCCAACAGCAGCGTTCCCAGCGTGCCAGGTTCTGGCACCACAGTCAGCGTGATGTCGCTGGCATTGTAGTCAATTTGGAACTGCGTGCCACTGACCGTGAACGTGCTGCCGTTCGGCAGCCCGTCAAACGTTCCCGTGAGCGTAGAAAATCCCGAGACGATCTGGAAGCTGTCGCCGAGGCTCGGAGTGAATCCCAGAAGTATGTTGAGCGAGGGGTTGTACAGCGTCAGCGCCGTGCTACTCAGCAGCAGCTGATCGTATTGCGTGCCTGCGGCCAACCCCAAAAGTTCCACCTCGAAGACCGATCCGTTCGTCAAAACCAAGTCGCTCTGGACGGTGAGAGTGCCGGCGCTGGTCCCCGGCGCGAGGATCGCCCCGGAGCCGACGATCAGCCCACCTTGTATTTTGCCATTGCCCTCTAGCCGCTGACCATTGGGCAGCGTGTACCCGTTGGTAACTACCAAGGTTCCTGCCGCCCCGACACTGATCTTCGGGCTTTTGTGGACGGAACCATTGCCGGAGATTTGCAAGGTACCCGCGTCCACTTGAGTTACCCCTGTATGAACATTGGTCCCTGTCAGCGTAAGTGTGCCACTGCCCTTTTTCACCAGCGACAACGGACCGCCCAGCACACCGGCGAAAGTTGTGTTGACGTCCTGGTTCACGGTCAGGGTCGACATCGTGCCGGCTGTATTCGTGATCGCGCGAAGGCCTTGCAGGTTCTCCGTCTGTAACGCAGCGACCGTTTGGTCGTAGCCGTTCATGTTCACGACACATCGATCGGAAACATTCGGCGCGACTCCCAATCGCAATCGTGTCGTCGCTGGGAGAGCTCCCGACCGCCCTAGCTCCAAGATACCCCGAATTAAGCCTGTGTCTCCGGAATAGGTGTTGGTACCAGAAAACACCACTTTGCCGGATCCGCCCTGGCCACTGATGAAAAGGTGTGTTCCAGCGCCATCGACGATGTTGCCGGCTACGACCAAAACGCCGTTGGCATAGGCCCCGAGGCGCGGAAGCCAGCTGCCAGGTTCATTCTGGTCAATGATGATCGTTCCTGCCCATGTGCCAGTGGAATTTGCCGCGGCTTGCAAGGCTCCGTAAAACTCGCGGCCTCGTCCAACCAAACGGAGAGTGCAGCCTGCAACAACTACACCACCGGTCAGGGAAAGGGCGGGCTCTTCAGGAGACGACGGGGCCAGTGTCCCGATGGTGATCTCAGAACTTCCAAGCGCCTGGTCATGGCTAACGAGCAGCGTTCCGTGCTCGATTTTGATCGAGCCGGTGAAGTTTGGACTCGCTCCGCTCAATGCTAACGTGTTGGCCCCGGTCTTGACCAACTCCCCCGATCCGACAAACGATCCCGCGAATGTACTCGGGGATGTCAACCGCACCGTGAACTTTCCTTGGTTCGTGATGGTGGTACCGGACACTCCCGTGAGATTCCCGATGATCGGCTCGGTTGTGCCCAGATCTACGGCACCACCCGTCAGGTGGAGCGGCGCGCCCTCTGGCAATGCCGCGGAGGAGCCGATCCGCAACGTTCCCGCCAGATTTGTAATACTCGCCAAGGTATTGGCCGAGGTCAAGTGCAGCGTTCCCGCCCCGTCTTTAACCAGGTACCCGGCATTGTTGTTGAGGGTCTGATTGAGAGCCAGCACGTGCGACGCTTCATCCACAGCGATTCCACCTCGGAACGTCGTCGTGTTTAGCGTATAGGAATCCAGGTT
>CAACVY010000094.1 GCA_900661335.1 uncultured bacterium
ACGTAGCTCAATTGGTTAGAGTACCAGATTGTCGATCTGGGTGTTGCGGGTTCAAGTCCCGTCGTCCCCGCCATTATTCTTTCTTGCCTGCGCCCGGCCGAGCGCTTTGTGTATTTCCTGGGTTGACGAACGTGAAGTTTTGGTGTACCACGCGCTCTCACACGGAGGTCCTTGGAATGATGAGTATGTTTGATCCTGCGTTGGCGGGGCGACTTCGCGAGACTGGAGTGCTGGCCGTGGTGGTGTTGGACCGCGCGGAAGATGGTCCTGCGCTGGCGCGGGCGCTCTTGGACGGTGGTGTCAACGCGGTGGAGTTGACGTTGCGGACGGATGCGGCCTTCGAGGCCATTCGGCGCATTCGCTCCGAGGTGGCGGAGATGATCGTAGGCGCCGGTACGGTGTTGACGACCGAGCAAGTGTCCGCCGCGATTCAGGCGGGCGCGATGTTCGGTGTTTCGCCTGGATGCAACCCTCGAGTGCTGGCGGCTGCTCAAGATGCCCGGTGGCCGTTCGCGCCTGGAGTGGCGGTGCCCTCGGATGTCGAGCGGGCCTTGGAATTCGGGTGTCGGCTCCTGAAGTTGTTCCCTGCAGAGCCGTTGGGCGGGGTGGCGTATCTTCGCGCGATGGCCGCGCCGTATGGCCATCTGGGCGTCAAGTTCATTCCGTTGGGCGGGGTCACGCAAGGCAACCTTACGCAGTGGTTGGCGGAGCCTTTGGTGGCGGCGGTGGGGGGCTCTTGGCTGGCGCCGCGGGATGTGTTGCGACGCGGGGACTGGGCGACTGTCCGCGCTCTGGCGGCGGAAGCCCGGCAGGCGGCGAACCTGGTGCGCGCAGCTCAATCTGTACCGGGGACGGCGGAGTCGAAAGCATCCTCGTCAGGAGGTAGTCAGGCATGAGTGGGCGGGTGGTGACGTTTGGTGAGGTGATGGGGAGGATTTCTCCGCTCGGATTGAAGCGGTTTCTGCAGGCGATGCCGGGCACCGTGGAGTTTACGTTTGGCGGGGCAGAAGCGAATGTCGCGGTGGCCTTGGCGCGGTTGGGGGCTCGGGCGGCCTTAGTGACGGCCTTGCCGGACAACTTGGTGGCGGATGCGTGCGTGGCCTACCTACGCGGGCTTGGAGTGGAGACCGACCTTATTGTTCGCCGTCCAGAGGGGCGGTTGGGCCTCTACTATGCGGAACCTGGGGCGAACCAACGCCCCAGCGTGGTCGTGTACGATCGCGAAGGGTCCACGGTGGCGCTCACCGAGTCCTCGGCATACGATTGGGACCGCTCGTTGGAGGGTGCGGACTGGTTTCACACTACGGGCATCACTCCGGCGTTGTCCGCGGAGGCCGCGGGCGCGGTGCGCGCGGCCATGGCAGCTGCACGGCGCCGAGGGGCCACGGTGTCGTGCGATCTCAACTTCCGGCGAAAGCTCTGGCGATGGCAACCGGGGACGCCGCCTCGAGCGCTGGCTGCGCAAACGATGCGCGAACTGCTGCCGATGGTGGATGTGCTGATCGCCAACGAGGAAGATGCCGCCGAAGTTCTTGGGATCCGTGCCGCGGACACCGACGTGGAGGCTGGGCGTTTGGCGGTGGACCGCTATCCGGAGGTGGCCGCGCGGATTGTCGCAGAGTTTCCCAACATTCGCTGGGTGGCGGTCACGCTTCGCGAGAGCGTGAGCGCAGATTACAATCGCTGGGGCGGCTTGCTGTACGAAGGTGCCACGGGCCGAGTGGAACTGGCGCCGAGGCAAGACGGCCGCTATGCCCCCTATGAAATCCGAGACATCGTGGATCGGATCGGCGCCGGTGATGCGTTCGCAGCTGGCTTGATTTTTGGGATGCGCACGCCCGAACTCGCGGCTCCCGAGCGCACCCTGGCCTTCGCAGTGGCGTTGTCCTGCTTGGCGCACTCCGTGTATGGCGACTTTGCTCTGGTCAGCCGTGCAGAGGTCGAAGCCCTCATGAAGGGATCGGGCACGGGCCGCGTGCAGCGGTAAACGCTGGGAGGAACCGCGCGGGCTTCCACAGCGGGCTGTGGCCCCGGTGCGCGGCGCGCACGCCTGATATGCGGATGCGTTGGGTGCGAGGCCTGTGCAGGAGCTTTGGTGGCAGGGACCACCAGCTGCCTCGTCTCGAGCACTGGACCGTTCACAAGGAACGAACGAACTCGATCAAGTCGGCCAATTCGGAGTTGGAAAGCTCTCGGGTGCGGCCGCGCCTCTGCAACGGATTGTAGTCGAGGATGGCCTCCCGCAGGGTCAACGCTTGCCCTTCGTGAAGGTAAGGCGCAGTGCGCCACACTTCGATCAGCGTGGGCACGTCGTACTTCACGGTTCCGCCAAGACCCGAATCGCACAATTGTTGGTTCGTGTACAACGGTGGCGGATGACACTGTGCACATCCCGCTTTCCCCATGAACAACTCACGGCCGCGTCGGGCGGCTTCGGATAACGCGTAGGCGATTCCACCATTTGTGGTCACGAGCGCGTGGTGGCGCTGCAATTCTGCCGCGAGCTCCGTTCCCAGCTGCACGGGCATCAGTGCGGGCGAGGGGACAGGTTTCAGGGAGGATATCCATGTGGCGATCGCCTCAACGACGTCGGGGGTTGGGGGCAGCCCGTGCATGTGACGAATGCCCGCGCGGATGGCTTCCCGAAAATCGGCCCGAACGCCTCGCCACATAGCCGGTGATGTCCGATGCGAGAGCACCAGGCTCTTTGTATCCTTCGTGGTGCCTACACCGTCGTTGAGCAAGTCCCAGTAGAGTCCGTCCGAACGGCCGTCTGGGTGGCACGTGGCACAGGAATGCCATTGCTCGGGTCCCAGGCGCGCGTCGTGGAACCACGCTTCGCCTCGGCGTACTAGGTTCTGGTGCTCGTTCACCGCAGGCTCAGGTATCCCGTCCAAGACCGCGAAGGTTCTTTGCCTCGAGTCGTAGCGGGCAAACTGGTCCGAAAACGCACTCGCAATCCAAACGTCTGGTCCGAGCGGGCTCAACGCCTGTGGGCCACGTAGTGGCACGGCGATTCGGTGTCGAAGGCGGCTCAGCGTCCCGGGCTGAGCCGCATCGTGTTCATCGGCGCCGGCGATGGCCTCGGCCAGGGAACAAATTTGGGGCCAGTCCAGCAGAGAAAGTTCGTCGGTGCCCAGGTGGGCCACCAGCAGATTGGTGTCGTTCAAGAATGCAAGTGCCGCAGGGTTGGCGGCGCCGCGGTGCTCGTCGTCCAACCCCAGAGTGGCTAAGCGCCGTCCGCGTGCAAGATCGATGATGGTCAGCGCGTTCCGGTTCATGGCACCGCGCTCGGCGCTCCAGGTGGGAACCCAGAAACGGCTGACGACATGAGGTACGGCAAGGTATCTCCCGTCCGGTGATGCACAGAGGCTGCGCACAGAATGGCTACCGTTGGGAAGTTCGATGCGCGCGTCGCATTGCGCAGATCCCACGTCGATACAAAGCAGGGCGACTGCGATCAAGGGATTTTCTTCATCCAGCTGTGGGGTGGGTACTGGAATTGCGTGGCCGACCCACACCCGTGGGCGGTTCGGCTCAAAGGCCAGGGCCATGGGCTCGCGGAGCACTGGCACGTTCCGTTGAAGTCCGTCCAGAAGCCGGATCAATGTGACGGTGCCGTCGAAACGGTTGGCGACGGCCAGATCGCGTCGGTCGGGAGAAAGGGCTAGGGCGCACGGGGTGTGGCCTACGGCCCACTGTCGAAGCCGGGTGCCGTTGAGAGCAGCATACTCGACCACCTGCCCGGCCGCTCCGCCACACGCAACCCAGACGCGATCCCCATCGGCGGTCAGTGCCAAAGGCTCGGGTTGTGTTTGCCAACGCCGAAGTTCTTTCCCGTCTGCAGCCAAACAGCGGACCCAGCCGGCCGACTCTAGGGTCCATACGGCGGGCGGATTCGTCGTGGTGGCGATGGTGATCAGGGCCGCAGCACAGGAAATGGGTAGGAGCACGGCGAACCCACATGCGAGTGCCTGTGCGGAACGCCATCGGTGCCGCGCTTTGGCTCGCTTCTGATCCGGATCAGTGGAGTCCACGCCTTCAAGGATAGCAATTTCCGGTCTCACCCCGCAAAAGGGCCTGCATAACTTCGCTGCAGTTCGCCGCTCGGGCCGCAGAGATGAGGCGTGGCTCGTTTACCGTTTCTCGTGGCCTGCGCCCCCTTTCGATAACAGAGCTTCGAACCTATTGGCTCGTCACACTTTGCACCCCTCGGCATAAGAATCAGCTGGATCGGTCGGACTTCGGAGACGTCCCCGAACAATGGGTAGACGCGCCGGAGAGCTCGTCTCACCCGATTACGTTGAAGTCAAGGAGTCTCGACCACCGAGTGCAAGGGCACCACGTTCGCGTGGTAGGGTCGGGCGTGGTGGACGAGACAGCTCTTGCGACGCCGATCGTCAGGGCGTCGGCGGAAAATTCGTCGAGGCAGTAACCAGCACGTTCGTTGAGGAGCTCGATTGGGCCGGCAGGCGTTTGGGCCAACGATTGTTCCAGCCGTCGAATGTGAGCCGCACAATGGGACCCTCGGGGAGACGGCGGGCGAAGAGTTGGTAGTTAGAGGAAGGATCCAAATGCTCATGCTGTCCGGGACGACAGGCGCCCCACAACAGCCACAGCCCGTCAGGAGTCACGGAGGGAAAATACTCGTGGCCCAGCGGCGCGTCTTGATCCACCAAAACTTCTTCGGCCAATGAGTCGAGGCGGCGTTGCATAATGCCCGTGCGCTCACGCATGGCGCCCCCTTCGCGAACGAACACGATCCGCTGTCCATCCGGGAACCAAGAGGGTTCGCAGCCGCTTCCGAGATGGCGGGCTTCGCCGGTGTGGAGGTCTGCCACCCAGGTTTGCCATCCTCGGCCCTTACCGCGATTGGAAATGAATACGACGTGTCGGCCATTCGGTGCGATGCGCGGCTTCACGATTTGATAGCCGCCAAAACCGTGCGGGCCCGGAAATACTTGTTGGGGCGTTCCGCCTTCGACGGGAACGACCATCACGCGCGTGCGGTCTTGCTCGAAGTACACCAAGCGGCCGTTGGGAGAGAACGTGGGGAAGGTGCCGTTGTCGGCCAGCAGGCGGTCGTCGCTGCCGTCGGCGCGGCAGATGCGGATTTCGGATGGAGAGCGGCGAGCCAGCGTGAGACACCGAGCGTACACGATCCAGCGACCATCTGGGGAGGGATCCGGGTAGATCTCGTGTTGAGGCGAATCCACGACGCAGCGGAGTTCCCCGCGGGCGGTGTCGAGCCGCCAAATGCCAAAGGTGCCCGATCGGGTACTGTCGAAGATCAGGTCGCCGCCGAACTCCGCTCGCCACTGAGCGAACCGTTCGAGGTCGTCGGAGGTGGGCGAATCCACCGGGGCCGTGGGGACGCTTGTCGGTTGAGGAAGTGGAAGGACTTGGAGAATTACCAGCGCTCCCGCAACCGTCAGGACTACTAGCGCGAGTTGTGTATAGAACACAGCGGGGCGTGGCAACGCAGCGGTCACAGGCTGAGCTTCGCGACGTGGCCAAACGGGGACGAACAGAACCACCAGGGCACTCAATCCAAGTCCATACCCCCAGGCCTGGGTGAACAGGTGGTGGG
>CAACVY010000093.1 GCA_900661335.1 uncultured bacterium
GCGGAGATGGCCGCCCATGGAATGATCGAACAGCCGGGCAACTTCGGACGTCGGCGAGAACGCAGACCCGTTGTCGGCGGTGAACAGGACCAGGGTGTGGCGTTCGAGTCCGAGTTCGGTCAAAAGGTCCAAGACTCGGCCCACGTCGGCGTCGAGGCGCGTCACCATGGCGGCGTAGGCCTTGGCTACGGGCGGCCAAGGTCGGTCGGCGTAGTCGCCCTCGGACGGAACTTCGTATCGCCCGTGGGGGAGCGTCGGCGCCAGGAACAAGAAAAACGGGCGGTCACGAACACTTCGGAGCCAACGCTCGACGCGTTCCATGATCCAATCCGGCGAGTACACCTCGCGGCCGCCGTTGGTGTTCCCGGCCAACACGATGCGGCGGTCGTCTTCGTAGAGGTACTCCGGAAAGTAGTTGTGGGCGTGGCGCTGGCAGTTGTACCCGTAAAAGTGATCGAATCCGACCTTTAGCGGGCTGCCGGGTGTATCAAACATTCCCATGCCCCACTTGCCAGCACAGGCCGTGGCATATCCGGCTTGGTGCAAGATCTGCGCGATGGTCACGGTGCCTTCGGGCAATGGCATTTGACCTTCCGGCTGCACTTCGCGGTTGGCGCGGATGGGGCAGTGTCCAGTGTGCAAGCCGGTCAAGAGCGATGCACGTGAGGGCGCACAGACGCTGGTGCCGCTGTACGCTTGGGTGAAGCGGGTGCCCTCCGCCGCCATGCGATCCAACCGAGGGGTGCGAATCCAGCGCTGGCCGTAACAGCCGAGATCGGCCATCGCCAAATCGTCCGCAAGGATCACCACGAAGTTGGGTGACCGCTCCGCCGCCCATGTGAACCTCAGGCCCAGCAGCGCGGCCACTGCGATGGACCGCCACTTGCGGTTCATGGATCCGAGCCTACTCTGGCGATACGCCATGCGCAATTCGTGGCCGGACAGCCGACGGCGTTTCCGTAGACCCCACGACGGCGGTGGCCCGGCCCATTCCGGGCAGGGCGGTGGACCCACCTCGTACCGCGTCACCCCACGGGGGACGATTTCTTGTCGTTCACTTCCTCCCGCGTGCCAAGGGGTCGACGTTCCACGTAGGGCACTCCGCGGCGCTGGCATCTTTCAGGCTGCACTTCCACAAGCAACTCGTTCTTGGCTACCGAGAACACTCCAACGTCGGGGAAGCCCATCGCAAATCCGCGCGCTGCTTGGCACCTGGATGCGATCCAATGGCAACATCGTGGCATGGGTCACACATCCACGCTGCCCGCTGCGATCTCACGTGCGCGGGGACTCCAACTCGGCCCAAGTTGGGGAAGATAGAATTCGACCCGGCCGGGCCAACTTCGACTGGAGCGTCCGGCTGTTGATACGGATTGAATGAGGCGGTGCACTATGATGCTATGAGCGCGATGGATCGAGAGTGGACCCTCGCAGATTTTGACTACGAGTTGCCGCCCGACCGCATTGCTCAAGAGCCTGTGGAACCGGCGGATGGGGCGCGGATGATGGTGGTGCACGTTTCCACCGGAGAACGGGAGGACCGTTTCGTTCGGGATTTACCAGAGTACCTGGGCGCCGGTGACGTGTTGGTCGTGAACGATACCCGGGTGATCCCAGCTCGGCAATGGGCCCGTAGATCGACCGGCGGACGCGTCGAGGTGTTGTGGGTGGAAGAACTCTCCGACGGCACTTGGTTGGCCCTCGTACGTCCTCGGCGGCGACTGCGAGTGGGGGAAGTCCTTCACCTGGGATCCGGGACGGCGACGGCCCGCGTGAAGGAACATCGCGCCGATGGCATGACGCGGCTGGAGGTGAACTCACCCGAGCCGCTCTTGACCCTGCTCGAACGAGAAGGGCATATGCCTTTGCCGCCCTACATTCGCCGTGCCAACCAGGGAGAGCGCCCCGAAGACCGCCGGTGGTATCAAACGGTGTTCGCGCGCCGGGATGGTTCCGTTGCGGCGCCGACCGCAGGGTTGCACTTCACGCCAGGGCTACTCCAGCGGCTAGAGGCGGCCGGGGTCCACCGCGTCGCCGTGACGCTTCACGTGGGCCCGGGCACCTTTCGTCCCGTCAAGGTGGAGTGTCTCGATCAGCATCGTATGCACGAGGAGCCCTACGAGGTTTCCGACGAAGCGGCCGCTGCGATCCACGAGGCCCGGGCGCGTGGCGGGCGCATTTGCGCGGTGGGCACGACGGTGACACGGGTGCTGGAAACTGTGGCGGGGCCGGAGGGCCGAATTCGCCCTGGACGCGGCCGAACCGATCTGTTCATCCGTCCTCCGTGGCAGTTCCGTGCGGTGGACCTTCTGTTGACCAACTTTCATTTGCCGCGGTCCACGTTGTTGATGTTGGTGTGCGCATTCGGAGGACGAGACTTAGTGCTCGAGGCCTACCGAGAGGCAATCGCCAAGGGATACCGCTTCTTCAGTTACGGCGATGCAATGCTTCTGATCCGCCGAGAACGCTGAGACGTACGCGCTCTTGCGAGTGGTTCCATGTGCGGAGAGTCGGACAGGAGCTTCGGTGATCCAGCGAGGATGGCAGGCGCGTTTCTGTGCGTCAATCGCGGGCCAGGTGAAGGCTTCGACCTGAATCCTGCGATTCAAGAACCGCTTATACATGCGCAAACTCGGCAGGCCGGACGGAGGCGGCTTACACGTGCCAGGTCGTCGGATCCGGGGCTGGCCGAGGTGGTCACCCGCGCCGCGGGGCATGACGTCGTAGAGATTACTTCGAATGAACATCCACGATGGCGGCGAAGACTCTGCGTTGGGCCGGTACTCTTGTGCTCGCGTTGTTCCACAGCGCATGCTACGCCGTGGAACATGACGACCCGTGCGAGGAGCTAGCTCGATGAATGCAATGCATCTCGGAACGTCGGTCGCTCACCCCAACGGTACCGTGCTGACTGCCTTGGAAGGTGGGGCGCTTTGGCCGTTCCCTCTCCGCCTAGCGGTTTCGCAGTCGACTTTTTGTAGGCGGCCCTTCGGGCTAGATGGGCAGGCCGCCGAAGATTCCGGGAAGGGTGGCGGCCTGGAAAAACATGTGACGGGCGTCACGTGAACAGGAAGCTCTATCACATTGACCGCGGGTATGGCGGCGTTATATTGTGTTGACTTTCGTTGAAAGGTCGCGAATGACTCGAACTAACATTCCAGACCGCATTGAATTGCGGAGAGGCCTCGATGTGCCTTTGGCCGGTGCGCCGAAGGCAGAGTTGGATGAGACTGCAGAGGTCGGTCCTGTGGCGGTACAGCCGCTCGAGGCGCCGGGGGTCAAACCACGGCTCCTGGTGAAGGTCGGGGAATCTGTTCTGCGCGGGTCGCCCGTGGTGTATGACAAAACTTGTCCAGAGTTGAAATTTTGTTCGCCGAGCTCCGGGACGGTCCGAGGAGTGGAGCTCGGTCCGAGGCGGGCCCTTCTTCGAATTCTGATCGAGCCAGATGGCCGGGACCGAGCGCTGGCGCTGGAACCGATGTCCGAGCGGTCGCTAGAGCATGCAAAGGCCGAGCAGATCATCGAGCGGCTGTCGAGCACCGGCATGTGGGCGCTTTTGCGCGAGCGCCCGTTCTCGAAAATTCCCAATCCATCGGTGCGCCCCAAGGCAGTGTTTGTGAACGCTATGAACACCGCGCCATTCCAGGCCGATGCGGCGGTGGTGGCTCAGGCGTATCCTGAAGAATTTCGTGCTGGGCTTTGGGCGTTGCGGCGGCTGACGGATGGCCCGGTGTTTGTGTGCGTCCCCGACCGCGCGGTAGGGGTCTTCCCATGTCCCGACGACCCTGCCTTCCATGTGGTTCGGTTCGCCGGTCCTCATCCCGCTGGCAACACTAGTGTGCACATTCACCATCTCGCCCCGATCCGTCCGGGCGAGGTGGTGTGGACCGCCCGCGCGGTGGACCTTCCGTTGATCGGTGCAGTACTGATTCGTGGCGAGTATCCTGCCAAGCGGATCGTCGCCTTAGGTGGGCCGGGAGTGCGCGAAGACGCGGCTCGGCACTACCGGATTCGGCTGGGTTCGCCCATCGCGGGGCTCACCCAAGGTCGCCTCGGCGCGGGCGACTTCCGGATCATCGCGGGCGACGCCTTGTCGGGCACTGCCATTTCTGCCGATGCGTACCTTCCGATGACGTGCTCGTCGGTGACCGTGTTGTTCGAAGACCGTGAGCGTCACCTGTTGGCGTGGGCGAATCCGTTCACGCGAGGGTTTAGTTGGTCCCGGACGTTTTTGTCGGCATGGCGGGCTCCGCGTCCCGAAGCGATGGGCACCAATCGCCACGGGGCGGTGCGCGCGATGATCGTCACGGGGCTGTACGATCGGTTTCTTCCCATGAACATTCGGCTGGATTTTTTGATCCGTGCGGTGCTGGCCCAAGATTGGGAAGAGGCCATTGCCCTGGGGTTGCTGGAGCTGGATCCGGAAGATGTCGCACTAGCGGCGTATGCCTGTCCGTCGAAGTTGGATTTGGTCGGCATCGTGCGCGATGGCCTCGCGCGGCTCGCCGCGGAGGGCGTTTGAGACATGCACCCGTTGCTTCGATGGCTGCATCGGTGGAAACCGTGGATTGGCCCCGAAGGCCGATGGCGCGCGCTGTGGCCGGTCTACGAGGCCACTGAAACCTTCCTCTTTACACCCGACGATGTCACCTCCGGCCCGCCGCACATTCGGGACCGGCTGGACATCAAGCGCTACATGATCACCGTGCTATATGCGCTCGTGCCCTGCATCTTGTTCGGCATATACAACGCGGGCTACCAATACCACCGTGCGCTGGGCGATGCGGCGCCCCTATGGCGGGTGTGGTGGGATGGATTGCGGTTCGTGGTGCCCATCATCGTAACCTCGTATGCGGTGGGCGGGTTCTGGGAAGTGCTATTCGCAATGGTGCGAAAGCACGAGATCAACGAAGGATTTCTCATCACGGGAATCCTCTTTCCGCTCACGCTTCCCCCCACCATCCCGCTGTGGCAAGTGGCGGTGGGCATCAGTTTTGGTGTGGTGATCGGGAAGGAAATTTTCGGCGGCGTCGGGTACAACGTGCTCAACCCGGCCCTGACCGCGCGCGCGTTCCTGTACTTTGCGTATCCGGCACAGATCTCCGGCGACTCCGTTTGGGCGGTCGTCCCCGCCACCGGCGCGGTGGACGGATTCACCAGCGCTACCGCCTTGGCGGTCGCCAGAGCCACGCCAGCTGGAACGGATGCCCTTCAGCACTTGGCGCAGGCCGGCCACACGCTACGAAGCATGGCGGTGGGACTGGAGCCTGGCAGCATCGGCGAGACCTCGGTCGTCGCGGTGGCGATTGGCATGGCGCTGCTGTTGCTCACGGGCGTGGGGTCCGCGCGGATTATTCTGGGGGGACTTTTCGGCATGCTCACAACTGGCGCCGCGGTGAACCTACTGGCCAAGGCCTCGCCCGCGTTGGCCAGCGCACATCCGGCGTGGTCGGTGCCGTTCTATTACCAACTCGTGATGGGCGGTGCATTCTTTGGCATCGTGTTCATGGCCACCGATCCGGTCTCCGCCGCAGCGACGAACGAAGGCAAATGGGTCTACGGGTTTCTGATTGGGTTTTTGACCGTGCTTGTTCGCGTGTTCAACCCGGCCTATCCCGAAGGGAACATGCTGGCCATCCTGTTCATGAACGTCATGGCTCCCTTGATCGACTACGTGGTCATTCAAGCCCACATCCGGAGGCGCCGCCGCTACTTGGAGGGCTTCGCGCATGGCTGAGCACAGTGCAGGGTACGTTCTTGCTTATGCCGCCGGCGTGTGCCTGACGGCCAGCGTCGCCCTGACGAGTCTGGCCGTGGGCTTGCGCGCCCGGCAGGAACAAATGGCCGAACTCGACCGGAAGTTCAACGTGTTGAAAGCGCTCCACGCGCCAGTCGAACCCGCGCCCGGTCGCCGCGCGCCGGCTTCCACCATCGAAGAGATCTACGCTCGTAATGTCCGCCCGGCGTG
>CAACVY010000092.1 GCA_900661335.1 uncultured bacterium
GACTACTAAGAAGTAGAACTTGACAGACGCGCTTTCAGAGATGTTTCGGAAGTTGCCAGTCGCGCCAACGCCGCTAGCGATCCACCCGTTGGCCCATCGCGCTGCATCCTCCCAATTGCCGTCCACGTTGGCCGCCCAGGTTCCATTGGTCCACGTAGAGAAGATCTGACCACTCGCCGGTCCCACGAGTAGTCTACCCAGGATCATCACCAGGATGCCGACCTTTGCGCTCTTCAGCGTCGTTATGGCACACACCTCCTAGAGCACTTGTAAGAGCCGCCCCCACACAAGTCAAGTCCACTTGCCCAACGCACAAGTTGGTCCGCCCACGTAGGGGACGTCCAGCGCACGAGTGGGAAAGCCAACCCTTGGCCCGATACCGCCGAAGCTAGATCGGTGCGAGCGCCCTAGAGCTACTCCAGAGCTTTCATCAGTTATATTTCGCATGGAACTCAGGATGCGGGGAAAACGTCTTAGACCCATCCGAATCGATTGGCAGAAATGAGTCCTGCCGCGATTACATGCCGCTTCCACTGTCCAACGACTATTCCGTTTGCAGCAGGATGAGTAGCGTGATCAGCGTTGCGTTTTTCAAAAGCATTCCGCAGTGGGTCGCCCCAAAGCCGCGAAGGTTTATTTGCGAAGAGTCAACGCACGGCGGTAAACCTCGAGGTACTCCCGCGCAGGGCGCTCCCAATCGTTCTTCTCTTGCAGCAAACGGCGCACGATCTCAGCCCATACGTCCGTCCCGTACAACGTCAGAGCCCGTTGAACTGCGGCCAGAAACGCATCCACGGTGAAGTCCCCGAATGCAATCCCGTTGCCCGAACGACCGTCGTCGGACAAGTTTTTCACCGTGTCCTTTAATCCGCCCGTCGCGTGCACAATGGGCAGGGTCCCGTAGCGAATTGCACACATTTGGCTGATACCGCACGGTTCGATTCTGGAGGGCATCAAGAAGATGTCGGCGCCGGCCTGAATTTGATGAGCCAAAGGCTCGTCATATCCGATCCGGGCCCACACTCGGCCTGGCCATCGCTGCATCCATTCGGAGGCCAGCCGGTGGTATTTTTCCGTGCCCTTGCCGAGAATCACCACATTCAAGGGCATCTCGACCAACCGCGGCATCGCCTCGGCCAAGAGATCAAAGCCCTTCTCATCCACCATGCGGGAGATGATGCCCGCCAGCGCTCGTTCCGGCTGGCCGCCCAGCCCGGTTCGTCGCAGTAAATCCTGCTTGCACGCGCGTTTGCCGGAGATGTTTCGGGCATCGTAGGTTTTCACCAAAAAACGATCCTGCGCAGGGTTCCACCGCTCTTCGTCCAGCCCGTTCAGAATCCCGACGAACCGGTCGCCGAGCGTGCGCAGGACGCCGTCCAGACCACAGCCAAACTCTGGAGTGCGCACTTCCTGAGCGTAGGTGGGGCTGACGGTGGTGACCATGTGGCTTTGCGTCAAGCCGCCTTTCAGACAGTTGATGTTTCCGTAGAACTCCAGCCCATCGATGGAAAAACAATCGAACGGCAAGTTGGTCAGCGGAAAGTCCGCCCCCGGGTAGATCCCTTGGTAGGCCAAGTTGTGAACCGTAAAGACCATGGCCTCGGATCTCGTGCGGCCGGACCCCGTAATCCCATAGCGCAAATAAAATGGCAACAATCCGCTGGTCCAATCGTTCCCGTGGACCACATCGGCCCCCCACCCGGTTTCGTCCAACCAAGCCACGACGGTTTTTTGAAAGAAGATGAACCGCTCGAGATTGTCCGAGTACTCCCGCTCCGGAAGTGCGTAGAGTTCACGACGGTCGAAGTACTCGTCTCGCCGAATGAACATCGTCGGACACTCGGGATGGTCATCCGTCCAAATCTCCGCGGTGTGAACGCGATATCCCACTGGAATTCGCAGGCGACGGCCGGTGTCGCGCACCGACCAGTTCCCCTCCAAGACCTGCCGGTACATGGGCATGATGCGCACCACCGTGGCGCCTTGTTTCACCAGTGCCCGGGTCAAGGAACCGCTCACTTCTCCCAAACCGCCAGTGGAGGCAAAGGGCGCAATTTCGCTACTCACGAATGCAATCTTCACTTCCGATTCCTTTCGCTCATTGGGAACGCCCCAAACCTCATGATAGCATATTGGACGTGACTGAGTGGCTTCCATCGCTGGCGCAAAGAGTTCGGCAACTGGTGCAATCGCCGAACTACCGGCCGGTGTCGCGCAAGGATCTGGCGAGACTACTCGACCTGGACATCGAGGACCGGCGCAGGCTGAATTCCGTCTTGCGGGAACTCGAAGCCGCGGGCGAGCTGATGCGCGTGCGGAAGAACCGGTGGGCACGCCCTGCTCGCGGCCGTTGGATCCGCGGCCTGCTGACGCTGGACATCCGCGGTACGGGGGTCGTGGTGGACGACCAAGACCCTGCCGCGCGAGTCCGCATTCCGCGGGAACTACTCGGCACTGCAGTCGAGGGCGATCGAGTGGTGGTTGAATGCGACCGGCGCCAACACCGAGGACGCGCCGTCGGCGACCCATTCGGCCGGGTCCTGCGGGTGCTCGAGCGAACCCGGCCGGTGACCGCCGGACTGCTGCGCCGAGCGCACCGGTACTGGTATGTCATCCCCACCGATCCCCACGAGGCGCGAAATATCTACGTCACCGGTGCCTCGGAGAGCGTCGAGTTTGTGGAAGACCATTTGGTGGCCGTGGAGCTCGCACCGTGGCGACCCGATGCGCATCGCTTGGAAGGGGTGGTGGTGGAGGACCTCGGCCCGCCCGGTACGCCGGCGGTTGAAATTCAGGCCCTGATCCGCCGCCTGGGACTCGCCATGGAGTTTCCTCAAGATGCGCTGCGGGAAGCGATGCATGTTCCCAGGGAATTTTCGGCGAAGGATTTGGAGGGCCGCCGCGACCATCGAGACCAGGAATGCTTTACGCTGGACCCTTCCGACGCGCGGGACTTCGACGATGCGGTGTACGCAGAGCGACGAGCGGACGGCGGCTGGGACGTGTACGTCCATATCGCCGACGTGGCGCACTACGTCCCCGCAGGATCGGCCATCGACCGGGAGGCTTTCCAGCGCGGGACCAGCGTGTACCTCGTGGACCGCGCGCTGACGATGCTACCGCCCGAGCTCACCACGGACATTTGCAGCCTGAAGCCTGAGAAAGACCGGTTGTCCCATACGGTGCACGTGCGCCTGGATTCAGTGCTGAGCGTCGTCGAGGCGCACACGTATCCGTCCATCATCCGGTCTCGTGCGCGACTGAACTACGACGATGTTCAAGCCTTCCTAATGGGACAGTCGGACGCTGGCGTGCCCGCCGACCTACGCGAGCGCGTGCGCGAACTGTTTGGTTTGACATCGCAACTGCGCCGTCGGCGCATCGAGGCGGGCGCGTTGGCGTTCACCATGCCCGAGGTCCGATGCGAATTGGACAACGTGGGCCGCATTCTGGCCATTCGGCGTCGGGGTGCCGACGAGGCCTACTCGCTAATCGAAGAGCTGATGCTGCTGGCCAACTGCGCCGTGGCTCGGCGGTTGTGGAAATCACGGTACCCCGCCATCTACCGGATCCACGAGGAACCCGATGCCCGGCAATGGGAAGCCATGGAAACGGAGCTCTGGGATCTCGGGCAGCGAGGGTTTGAGCCGGATCCGCATGCGCTCAATCGCATCCTGGCGGCCGTGGCGGGCAGCCCACGGGAACACATCGTCGCCCTGGCCATCCTTCGGAACCTCAAACGAGCCCAGTACTCGGCGGACTGCCAACCCCATTTTGGGCTGGCGGTGCGCCCATACACCCATTTCACGTCCCCCATTCGCCGTTATCCCGATCTAGTGGTCCACCGAGTGCTGCGGGCCATCGAGAATCACCAGCCGCCGCCGCTCTCCCGTGCCGCCGCAGAAGCCATCGCAGAACACTCATCCCAGATGGAGCGTCTCGCGGATGAAGCCGAACGCGAAAGCGTGGAAATTAGCCGCATCGAGTACTACGATCGGCTGTTGCACCAGGGTGACGTGGGGCCGTGGGAAGGCATCGTGGTGGACCGCATCCGAAAAGGCTGGATCGTCGAGCTGGTGGACACGCTCCAACGTGGGTTGCTTGCGGATGTCCTGGTACGCAAACCACTGAGCCCGGGCCAAGCGATCTCCGTGCGACTGGCCCGCGTCGACACCCATCGCAAGTGGGTGGATTTTGCTCCCGCCGATGGAGAGCGGCCGGCTGGGCGGGGGCATCATCGCACGAGGTAAACGAGTTTCTGCGGACGCCCGTCCCGTTCGATGTCCAGCACCACCGCGTTGAGCTGTGATTTGAGGAACTCACCGATGAAAAACTCGGCGCGGGAGCGGCTGGTCATGTTCATGGAGTTCACCGCGCGCACTACGTCTCCCGCGCGCAATCCCACGGATTCAAGAAACTCGCGCTCTCCACGGATGTTCACTCGGTACCCCTCAATTTTGCCGTCTGCGTAAACCGGCTCGAACGATTCGTAGAGCAGCGCCACGCGGCGCGGATCGTCGCGGATCTCGCGGTAGTAGTCCATCACGGCCTCGCGGCGGATGAGCCAACGGTCCGGCATCACACGCCGTCCAAATCGATTTTCTTCCAAGGCGGGCATGGCTTCCGCCGCGGCCACCACCGGGCTGACGACACTCGACGTGCTCGTCGGCTGCCCGCCGACGCCCCCACGGAAACTCATTTCCAGCACACGAACTTCGCCGCCGACTTGGACGACCGCTCGATCGCGTTCAATCCTCAGCACTTGGAGATCGCCGACGCGTTCGCCCTCCGCCAAAACGTATTGCCGGCGCTCGGTCAGGTCGTCCACGATCGCGCGTCCGTACTGCGACCGGGCTTCGCTCTGGCTCTCTTCGTATTGCATCAGCAGCGTCCCGGCCAAGCGGTATCGCTCATGGCCCGCCGGAGCCTCGGACGTCGCGCCCTGGACCGTCGAGGTCTCGCCCGGCCGCATGGTAAGCACACGGAGATCCATGCCGGATATTTGCGGCACCGCAGGCCAATCCAGCGAGGGAAAGGGCGAGCCTTGGATGTGAGGCGTGGGGACGTCCACGTTCATCGGGGCCCAGCGAGTCGCCAGCGCGGTGGCGATCAGGGCACCGCCCAGCGCGACGCCGAGCAGCCCGCGGACCACGCATAGTTGAATCCGCTCAGAGACGCTCACCACTGCCCTCCCGAATCATCATAATTCAAGGCCGGTCAGCCGGAGCCGTAAGCCGGATTCTGTTCGAGGCGGTCATGTGTCTATGCGGCCAACCCGGAACCGCACCCACCGATCCGACTCGCGGACCGGCGAGCTCGAGGCGGGCCACCTCATCGGTTCCCTATTCGGCCTTGCTCCGGACGGGGTTTACCAAGCGCCCCGCTTTGGGCGGAGCCGGTGGTCTCTTACACCACCTTTTCACCCTTACTTCGCCGGCGGTGGCCGTCGAAGCGGTTTGTTTTCTGTGGCACTGTCCGTCCCTTCCGGTCTTGCAGAAGGTCTCCCGCCTTGCGACGGGACGTCCTGCCCTGTGGAGTCCGGACTTTCCTCCTTCGCCGATCGCTCGACGAAGGCGACCGCACACTCCGACTGGCCGACCCAACTCACTACAGGGTCTCAGGACAATATAGCACACGGCCACAAAACGCGCAGGTCGTGATCTGGTCTCCTCGACGCGCGTCGTGAACCGACTGCGGTGGCAAGCGCATATGACAGCCGCCGCACGCCCCGCCTTCGACCGCAGCCAAGGCCAAGTCGCCCACGTGCGCCCGGATCCTGCGGTATCGTTCGACCCACTTCGAGTCCACCGCGCCCTCCAGCGAGCGAATCTCCGCCTCCAGCGCCTCGACCTCCGATCGCACTGCCTCGGCTCGGCGTTCCAACTCCGCGCACTCCGCCTCGACTCGTTTGCGTTCCGCCTCGACGTCCTTGCGGAATGCTTCGACCTGCCCGCGCAACCGCTCGGCCCGCTCCATGGCCTCCAATTCTGCATCTTCGATCTGCCGAATTTTCTGGGTCCAGAGTTCGATCTCGTGGAGGAGCGCGCGGTAGGCTTCGTTCGTTTTCACTTCGAACTGCTGCT
>CAACVY010000091.1 GCA_900661335.1 uncultured bacterium
CGCCTAGACCCGAAGGCCCGCCCGCGATGGATGGCAGGCCGTCGCTATGCGTTCATGGTGGGATTTCTCGAAGCCGGCGAGGGCCGGTCGTTCACGCTGGCTAATCGGAATGCGGCCGGGATTGCAGCGCCGCCGTGCCTGGGCGATGTCCACGATGCATACCCGGATGGATGGGCGATTCGGCGCGAGGACCACGGACTTCTACCGCCGAAGATGGTTCCCGGAGCGCGGCCGCCCGACGACCCGACCCTGCTGCGCGAGTTGATCCAGCAAGCAGTGTTCCCGTCGGGTCCTGCGAGGTTCGGTGTGTCCCCAACCACGGACGGATATCCCGATGTCGACACGTACCGGGATTTGGAGTTTTACCTCGAGGCCGAGTGATGAGTCGCGCCGGCATCAAGCCCAGGACCTGCCACCGGCCGCAAGTCCCGCGGTCTGCCCTGCCGAGCTCAGTGGCCGGTGTGAGGTTGCTTGGCCCGCAGGTAAATTTCGCGCAGCTGCGCGTAGGCGCGATCGAGCTCGTCGTTGACGATCACATGCTGAAACTCACCGGCGCGCGCCATTTCTGTTTCGGCTTGTCGAAGCCGCCGTTCGATCGCGTCGGAGGGATCCGTACCGCGGCGGACCAGGCGCCGTCGCAGTTCTTCCAAGGAAGGCGGCGCGATGAACACATCCACATACCCTTGGTGGATCGGATCTGAATCCGGCGCCCGGAGCGCATAAGCGCGCACTTGCGTAGCTCCTTGGACGTCGATGTCCATTAGGACATCCCGGCCCTGGTACAAGGCGGCGACGACCGGACCGCGGGGCGTCCCGTACCAGGCACCATGGACCTGCGCGTATTCGAGGAACTCGCCCGCGGCGCGCCGAGCCTCGAACTGCTCGGGGGTGAGAAAGTAGTAGTCCACTCCGTCGCGCTCGCCAAGTCGCGGCGCCCGCGTTGTGCACGAAATCGAATAGACGATGGCCGGAAACTCCGCGCGCAGGCGGGAGCATAGCGTGGTTTTGCCTGCCCCAGAGGGCGCGGAAACGACCAACACGATGGGACGCAGCAAATTATTCAAGGTTCTGAACCTGTTCGCGAATTCGCTCCACCTCCGCCTTGAACTCGATCAAGGCGGCTTGGAAGCAGGCGTCAGAGATTTTGTTAAGCAGTGTATGGGATTCGCGGAGCATTTCCTGAGCAAGAAAATCCAGCGTGCGCCCGCAGGGAGTTCGCCGTTGGAGAATCGCGCGCATCTGTTGCATGTGGCTGCCGAGCCGGGTGAGTTCCTCCGTAACGTCCATGCGTTCCACGAGTTCGGCCACATGTCGAGCGACTTCGGCGCGACATTCCGGCCGGGCCTGGTCGAGTTCTTTCACGCGCTGGAGGAGTTCTCGCTGGCGACGGCTAAGAACTCGGGGGGCCTCGCGGAGCCACCGCTCCCACTGCCGGTGCATGCGTTGAAGTCGGCGCGCAAGGTCGCGCACCAATACTGCACCCTCCGCGCGCCGCATCGCGATCATCCGGCGCAGGGCCGCACTCAACGCGTCCCGCACGAGGGGCCAGACGACGGTGGGATTGCGTTCGGGGTCCTGAACTCGCCATAAGTCAGGAATCGCGAGCAGTGTGCGTAAATCCAGCGTGTCGTCGAGCCGGAATCGCCGGGCCAATCGTCGGAAGGCGTGCACATACGCTTCGGCCAAGCGTTCTCTGAGTTCGACTCGTGGCGGCGTACCGTTGGCGCTAACGACTTTGACGACCACCGTGACGTGGCCTCGATGGACCGCTCGGGCGACCATCTCTTCGATGCGGGGCTCGAGCGGCTGGAGGTCTTTGGGAACATGCAGCACCAAGTCGAGTTGCCGTCGGTTGACCGAGCGGACTTCGACCTCAACATGCAGGCCTTTGCGCGACCGCATCGCCCGCCCGAATCCAGTCATGCTATGAGCGCTCATCGCTGCAAGTTTCCTACGCAGGTGGCTCGGCGTGGACCGCTGCGGCGCCGAAGCGATCCGCCAGCTGGTGCACATCCTTGTCACCTCGACCGGACAAGTTGACGATGATGAGATCCGAACGTTTCCAACGGCGCCGCTCTTGCCAGAGCCATCCGATGGCATGCGCGGATTCCAGGGCGGGGAGAATTCCTTCCGTGCGGGCTAGCAGCTCGAAGCCCTGGACGGCCACCTCGTCGCTCACCCAGGTGTACTCCGTTCGGCCGAGCTCGTGCAGCCACACATGTTCAGGGCCCACCGCCGCGTAGTCCAGGCCGGCGCTGATGGAATGGGTCGGCAAAATCTGGCCGTCGTCGTCTTGCAGCACCAAGGTCCGGGCGCCTTGCAGGACTCCTGGCCGGCCGGCGGCGAAGCGCGCCGCGTGATCGCCCGGAGTCAACCCGCGGCCGCCGGCTTCGACACCGATGCACCGAACCGTCCGATTTCGCAAGAACGGAGCGAAGAGTCCCATCGCGTTGCTCCCCCCTCCTACGCAGGCCACCAGGAGGTCGGGCAGCCGGCCTTCGCACCGGAGGATCTGCCGTCGCGCCTCGCGACCGATCACGCTTTGAAACTCGCGCACCATCCATGGGTATGGGTGCGCCCCGAAGACCGTGCCGAGCACGTAGTGCGTCGTTCGCACGTTGGTGACCCAGTCCCGCATGGCCTCGCTGATGGCCTCCTTGAGTGTCTGCTGTCCCGCCGTCACGGGCACGACTTCAGCTCCCAGTATGCGCATTCGCACCACGTTCAACGCTTGGCGTTCCATGTCTACGCGCCCCATGTAGACGACGCACTTCAGCCCGAACCTGGCCGCCGCCGTGGCGGTGGCCACGCCGTGCTGCCCGGCACCGGTCTCCGCGATGACCCGCTGCTTGCCCATGCGGCGAGCGAGCAAGACCTGCCCCAGCGCATTGTTGATTTTGTGTGCGCCTGTGTGACATAGGTCCTCGCGTTTCAGGTAGACCTTCGCGCCGAGTTCCTCCGACAATCGTGATGCGTAGTACAACGGAGTGGGCCGACCGACGTAGTCGCGCAGAAGTTGCTGGAACTCGCGACGGAAGTCTCGGTCGCGCCACGCTTTCCGAAACGCTTCGGTGAGCTCTTCCAGCGGCGCCATCAACGTCTCCGGGACGAAGCTGCCGCCGTAGGGACCGAAATGGCCTCGGCGATCCGGACCGGTTAAAGCTCTCGACATCGTTGTACGAACTCCCGCATCCGTGTAGGGTCTTTACGCCCCGGAGCGGATTCAATTCCTGAACTGGTATCCACGCCCCACGGACGTACCCGACGGATGGCGTCCTGAACATTCTCGGGCGTAAGACCGCCGGCCAAGAGTACCTTTTGGGGAGACTGCTGTACCCACTTCGCGGCACGGTCCCAGTCCGATACGCGGCCAGTACCGCCGGGCATCGTGTCAGAGCCGCTGTCCAACACCACCACTTCGGCTGGATGGTCCGTCTCCAACCGGTCCCAACCGCCGTCTGGAGTGCGCGGAGCGCTGACCCACACTCGGCATGGAATCTGGCGACAAAACTCCAACGACAGAACGCCGTGGAGCTGAACTACTGTTAGACCTGCCAATTCAATCGCGCGCAATAGTTCATCCCGCGTGGGGCTCACGAAGACGCCGACACGCTCGATGTCGGTGGGAAAGTCCTGGGTCCACACGGCGACATCTGCCGGCCACACCGCGCGCACTGATGGGGGCCAAAATACGAACCCGACGGCGTCGGGATGCACCTCGGCGGCGACCTCGACGTCGCGCGCGGTGCAGAGCCCGCACAATTTCACGAAGATACCCATACAGACGAACGGGAGCCCGCGCGTCGGACCTACCCGCGAAGCTTCGCCAGCATGCCTCGCAGACGTTGGCGGAGCGTTTCCGCCCATGGGGCCTCATCTTGGGCCAGGGGCCGGACGGGCACCAGGTCCATGACCTGATCCATGTTGCGGTCGAACAGTAAGTCTACGGCGCCGGTGACGGTGGAACGTACCGCTCGCGCAGCCAATTCTGCGGGCAGCCCGAACTCTTGGGCAAGCTCGTACAAGACGCGGTACTGGAACCACAGGTAGGTCGGCCCCATTCCAGAAATCACCGCGTAGGCCTCCAGACTGGCTTCCGGTACTTCGGGGAATTCGCCCCATGCGCGGAATAAGTTCTCCAGCGTGGCGCGATCGTCGGGCGTCAACGCGCTGGAAAACCAAACTGGGTTGAATCCCTTCCCAATCGCCGATGGCGCGTTCGGGATCATTCGGACGATCCGTTCCGTCCCCAGCGCTTGCGAGAGCACGCGCGAGGGAACCTTGGGCACAAGCGATAGCACGATTGCGTGCGGATGCACCGCGCCGGCCAATGAGGTCAACACATCGGCCATCGCCGGCGGATGGACCGCCAACACGACGAGTTGAGCTTCCGCGGCATGGCGGGCGGCGACTGCATGGGCGGACGGCCAAACCCGACGCGCGGCGTCTACCGCTGCCGAGTCTTGATCCGCGAGGCGCACTTCTTCGACCTTACACCCTCCCCGACGCCAGCCATCGAGGAGAATGCGAACCACTCGACCGCTTCCGATGAATCCGACGCTTCGGATCACTTGGGGGTACTCCTTTTCTTCTGGACACGAGATGGGGTGGCGGTCGCGCCCAAGGCGCGCAATTGTTTTTTGAGCGCCGTTTGGGCGGCTTCGCGGGAACACCTCAATGCCGACAGGATGCACGGCGTTTCCAAGTGGCACAACACGCGGACGCCTTGTTTGCGGGTGGAAACGATTCCCACTCGGAGAAGGTGGGTCAGATGGCGCGACACCGTGGACAGCCCAACCTTGACCGCCGCCTTCAATTCAGAGACGGACCGGTCGCCTTGGGCTAACTCGGACACCAGGCGCACTCGAATGGGGTGCGCTAGAGCTTTCAACATAGCCGCGAGCACGGATGCGTCGTCGGACACCATGGATCGCATCATAGCCCGTTTGGTCAGAGCTGCCAACACAGCTTGGACCGCGAGGGACCCTTACGGATGTGAAGGGGTCGGCGAGGGCATCCCTTGGATCGTATCGGGGTCGGAATCCCGAGCCAACCGCAGCTTCGGCACATGGAGTCTCGTGTACGGAGCTTGTGCGGAGAGGTCTCGTCGGTCCTGGGAACGCACTCCAGCCGTGGCAGGACTGTGCGAGGGAGTCCCATAGTGGTGTGGGCGGGGAAACTCGATGGGTATGAAACCTGCCAACCATGGGTTCGGGTGCGCGGGTGAGGTTTTCCCAATCGAATCCAACCACGGCGCGAGCTTCGCCGTAGTCTGCGCCGTTGTATTGGAAACAGTTTCTTTGTGCGAAGTCTAATCCTGTCCCTGCGTACGCGCTCGGTACTGGATCGGGGATAGCCCGATTTTCGAATGGAAACACCGTGAGAAGTAGTAGAGGCTCTTGAACCCGACCCGCTCTGCAATCTCTGCGACGGGCAAGGAGGTGGTGCGAAGGAGTTCTTTGGCGCGGTTGAGGCGTAACTGCAGGTGGTACTGGGCGGGAGAGAAGCCCGTGTATTGTCGGAATTTTCGCCGGAACCAGGAGTAACTGACGTGGAGCTCGCGGGCCAACGCGTGGACATTCAGGGGCTGGTCCGCCTGCTCGAGCATGCGCGCGCGGGCTTGAAGAACTGCTTCCGCGATTTTTTCGCCCGCCAGAGCTCGGCGAGTTTCTTCAGCGGCGATGCGCGCGATGGCCTCCACGACCCATGCCGCCATCAAGAGTCCACCACCGTGGCGTTCGGTGCGCAATTCGTCGAGAATTTTTTCGTACACGGCCACCAGCTCGCGTGACTCTCCGGGGAAGCGCAACGGATGTTCAGGCGTGAATCCATGCTCGGCCATCCACACGCTGGCTTCGCGCCCGGCGAACGCCAGCCAGTACTCGTCCCATCCGGTGCTTCGGACCGGAGTGTAGCGGTGCCACATGCCAGGAAATAAGCATATGACATGGCCCGTCTCGACTCGGCGGCGGCCGACCGCGCGCGATTCGAACCAGCCTCCGCCCCGGGTGATGTAGACGAGTTGGTACTCGTCCAACACGCGCCCCTTGCGCCAAGTAAAATGATGGTCGGAGGGATGTTGCGTCGGAGGGTAGGGATGGCCGGCTGGGACGCTGGCAAACCCGCATCCAATTACATATAGCGCCCTCCGCCGTGTTTGCCGATCGATCGGCAAATACCGATGCCAGAACTTTGCCTTCTCGGTCACCCTTCAGTATCATGGCAGCGTTCGGCGGGGTTGTCCACAGCGTTCGAGATTCTGTGTGCACCCGGATACAGGAAGACTGCGATGGCCCATCCCATGTCCGATGACGCCGCATTGGAGGCATTAATCGAGCTGTCCCACGAGTTCGGCACAATCGAGCACGTGCGGGGCGG
>CAACVY010000090.1 GCA_900661335.1 uncultured bacterium
AATTTCATTGGAACGACGCGGCTGGTGCTCGTCCAAGCCTTGGAAAAAATCCGCTTCATTCGTCCAAGCCTTGGACGGCCACTTACCCTGCGAACTCGCCGCCCACAGTTGCGCGCCGGACTTGGGCCAGGGTCAAAAGACCTTGGCGACGGGGCACGGTATCGGCGAATACACCGTGGGGCGCTGGAGCCCACTCATGCGCACTTCCGGCTGCGTGGTCCCCACTTGAGGCGCGCCGCCGGCGGAGGGCCATAGGAATCTGCCGGCGATACTACTGGACCGGCAGGACTTGCACAGCGTCCACGCACACGTGGCCGCTCGCCCCTTTGCTTTCGACCACCACCGATCCGGGCGATCCAGGTGAGAATCGAAACTTCCCAAGAGAAACCATCCCGTGCGGCAGTGGACCGGGTTGACGTTGATCCACGGTGACTGTGGTCTCGCCCGCGGCATGGATCACGCGGACGCTCACATTCGACGCGCGGTTTTCGTGTGGCCGCCACGCCAGTCGAACTTCGTATTCGCCCGAAAGGTTCGGCGGCAAGGAAAAAATCGCTTTACCCTGGGCCGACGGCGAACTGTAGCGATAGCTCGTGCCAATGAACCCTTCGAGGCGGTCCGCCCCCGCCCAGGTACCTTGGAACTCCGCCGCCGTATCGTCCACCACGATCCCCGGTAAGGACTTCGGGTCCACGCCGCTCGCTGCGGGCTCCGGCGGCGGGGGTGCGGGGGGCGCAGGATCTTTGTACGACCCACGGCGCGCGTTGCCGGGCAATTGGAGCAACTCGGTCAATTCGGACCAGTGCTTCTCGTATACCGCGCGGGGGAACACGCCATGGCGCAAACACACCGACGCGGCTTTGCCGACCACCTCACCCATCATGCCGCCAGTCTTCATCACTCGGACCGTGCCCAGAGCGCCGCGATCCACGCTGATGCAACGCCCCGCCATGAATAGGTTGCTGATATTGCGGGAGTAGAAGCAACGATAGGGAATCGGATACCCGCGGTCGCGATCCACGGCCTTGCCGAAAATGGCGCGGGAGATGAAGGGTCGGTCCGGGTACCGCTGCGCGAAGCGTTCCTCGGGCACATGCAGATCAATGTCCCACGTGCTCGGCACGCACGCATCCGGGAACGGCGTTCGTTGACGCACGTCCTTCTCGGTCAACACCACGTCGCCAATCAACTGGACCGATTCGCGCGCGCCGCCGATGGGCGAGACCCACTCGAGCTCCGCGTTGGGAAACATCGGCACGCCATTGGTCCGCGCATTTTTCATCGCCGCAAACGCACCGAACACCGCCCGCAAGTTCCAATCGCGAATTTCTTCAAGGGCTAGGATCGGATGCAAGTCGAATCCGCTCTCCCAAAACCACTCGCCTTTACCGTTTTTCGGGAATGGGAAGTCGGAGAGCGTCAACTGGAGCGCCCAGGGCACGTCGGGGAAGGGACGCGGCGCTGGAGCGTTCCGCCAACGCCACATGTTGCTGAGGCCCATGTGGCCTTTTTCTTGCACGACGTGCTCCGCGCCCGCCAAGCGTCCCACCGTGCCATGGCCGGTCGCATCCACGAACAAGCGTCCACGAAACCGCACATCGCGAGATGCTCGAATGTCCAACGCCACGACCGAACGGATCGTTTGGCCCATGCACTCCACCTCGTGCACATGGTGAAGCAAATACAAGGCAATATTGGGTTCGGCCCGTACGATGCGTTCGCGAAATGCCTCGTCGTACTCTTCCGCCTTCCCGGGGGACTCTTTGGGCCGATTGGAAATTTCCTCCACGATTTCACCCACGCGAGGGAATGGCGGCAGTCGCGTTTTGCCTTGGGGCCAGACCCGGACCTCCGAGCTCGAATTGCCTCCCAGCACCGGACGATTTTGGATCAGAATGACCTTACATCCCATCCGCGCCGCAGAGATCGCACATGCTGTGCCCGCCAACCCGCCCCCGACCACCACGAGGTCCGCTTCTCCACCGTCCACCGGCTCCGTTTGTCCCCATTGCACGCGGCGCCAATTCCACAGCTCTCGTCCGCTGTTAGGAGGCGCTGGGGCCTCGGGCGGGCCCAACCAGATGGCATCGCACCGACCATTAAATCCCGTCAAATCATGCAACCGAATCTCCAGTTCGCCGGCGGGAAGTTCGACCACTCCGCCGTCGTGCCAACACCAATCCGCCCCGCGCGTACCGAACTCGGTGGGCAACGGGCGTCCTTGAATCCACACCTGGAACCGGCCCGGCGTGCCTGGGGCATCCCAGCGCGCCACCCAGTCGTACGTTCGCACCCAGACTCGATACTGGCCTGCCACCGGCAGCTTGACGCGGGTGACCGCATCCGACACCGGCTGGCCCAACCCGTGCGCCATCAGGTATGGGGATCCCATGGCCTCGATGGCTTGGGTGTCAATGACCCAACCACCGATGTCGTCAAAGGACTCGGCCTCCAACAGAATCCCGCGAGTGGCCGCCCAGCTCGTACCCACTGCAGCCAGCCACGCCGCCCACATCCAACCTCCGCGCGGCATTTGTAGCCGTGTCATCACTGTTCACCTCACATTCATTACCCTAGCTGGAATACTTACGCTCTGGCACCCCTAAGGGCAACGGCTCGGGGGCCACCTATGGGCACGGCCCTAGTCCTTGCCATCTTCCTTCGGTTCGTCGGTCCCAACTTCCGGAACGTACCGCGTGGGACCAGTAAACGTTCCCATCATGATGCGATAGATGTCCGTGTTGTCGAGCAATCCTTGGACCCGCTCGGCGCCGGGTCCCACCGCCCACAATTCCACGTTCACGCCCGTGTGCTGTCGGCTTGCCCACGTCACTTTCGGCATCTGTCCCGCTGAAGCACCCTCCACGACCTTGAGCCCACCGCATTCGTGATCGGCCGTGACCAACACCAAGGTGTCGCCCCGCGCGCGGGCCCAATCGACGACCCTGGCCACGGCCCGGTCAAACTCAACCACCTCGTGGACCATGCGCTCCAGTTCGTTCCGGTGCGACGCCTTGTCGATGCATGCGCCTTCGATCATCAGGAAGAATCCGTTGGTGCCCTGCGACAAGAACTCCAACGCAGCCTGGGCCATTTCCGAGAGGTGAGGCACCTGGGAGTAGTCGGATCGGATCCCACGAACAAAGTCGTACTCGTAGCACATGGGCCCCCCATCGCTGAACAATCCGAGAATGCGCGTGGCGCGATTGGACACCGCCGACCATAACTCGGTCCGATTGGTCACGAGGCAATACCCGCCCGCATGTCCTTTCGCAGGATCCCACGCCGCCGCAGGATTCTTGTCTCGACCGCCCAGCAACAGGTCCGGCCGGATTTTTTCCACCATCTGGATCCAGATCTCGACTGACTGGGAACGATTGCGGACGTGGGAGGCAAAGGCCGCGGGCGTTGCGTCGGTCAAGTGCGCGGTCGAAACTAGGCCGGTTTTTCTTCCCTGTTTGGCGTACCGCTCGAGGATCGTTTCCAGGGGCGATCCATCGCCGGGCAACGCTAGACTCAGTACCCCGTTGAACACCTTCCGGCCGGTCGCCATGGCCGTCGCCGCGGCGGCAGAATCGGTGACTTTGGCGGGAACGCTGGCCGGATTTTGCCCGGGCGGGATTCGGTACGCAGGGCAGGTCACCACTTCCGCACGGTGCGGCAGAGACTCCATAAACAGTGCCCTCTCGCGTCCATGAGCAAACCAAGAAGCCGCTCGAACGTGTTCCGGGCCCATCCCGTCGCCAATCATCAATACCACGTTGGTGATGGCCCACGCCCACGGCGCTCGAACTACGAGCGCGACCATCACCACCCACCCAATGACACATTTGAATGCGGACATGGCAATCACCAAGGCGCAAACACTATAGCCCTACCACGCACATCTCACAACCAGACCTGCCACCGCGAAGGCGCACCACGTTGACCGCGGAAAACAAACTTCCCATGGGCGAGCCGACGCCGATCATTGGAGCCCCGCTCGAAATCGGTGGCACCGTGGGACCAGCTCTTGATGCCGCTTCGACACGGCGCCAGGCCCGAGCTTTCCAACAATTCTTACGGCGTGGGCAGCCGGAACCCAGCCCAAGCCCATGGTCCGAGACTTTCGCCCCACCTCAACCGCAAACCGAACTGACGGTGGCCAGACACGCGCCTATCCCTTTATGCTCGTTCGAACCTGTGCTCGATCGAAGCAGAGAAATGTAGACCCGCTTCAACGAAGTGCCGGCGGACGAGCTCCCGTGGTCGGGTCTGCACCGAGCGCAATTTGGAGCGCAATCAACGCGTAGGAGGTCACCAGAACTGGGTCGGACTCCCAATAGCGGCCCACCTCATTGACCCAGTAGCCGCCGCTGGTTTTTCCGTCCGTCTTCTGGAGGCTGAGCAACTTTTGGATCAACTCGACCCGCCAATTGAACGGCGACCGCCCCGGCGGGTAGAACACGTCCTGCCCATACACCGCCAGTCCTTTGGCCATCACGTTGTACAGGTAAAACAGCCCCTCCCGTTCATCTTGGGTATCGGTTTTACCAGTGCCACCACTCTTGGGGTTGTTGGTGTCCAGCCCCCAGTGGGTCACCACCCAATTGATCGTGGCTTCCACGCGCGGATCGGTTCGGTCCACCTCCGCGTAGATATAGCTGAGCAAGCCCGCGTAGGTCATCCCTTTCATTGAGCGGAACTTCACCACGCCGGCTTGGTTGGTGAACACGCCGGCGCGGGTCTGCTCGGGATGATAGACAAACCCGCCCCGATCGGAAGGATCGTCGGACGCCCACGGGGCGGGGTTGAACCGCGCGTCGTTCTGTGTGCGCTGGATAAACGTTCGTGCCGCCTCCCAGTTGAGGTCTGCTTTGGGCTCTCCCGCCGGCCGGAGGTCCTCGACCGACTCCGTCATGCGCATCGCTTCGAACGCGATGTAGGAATTGGACAGGTCCGCGTAGGGCCGGCCGCTTTCCGCGTCATACCCCATGCCGCCGTAATACACGTCTCCACCCAAGTGTTGACTCCGCGCAAGGAACCGGCGAGCCCGAAGCACGACCGGGACTGCCCGCGGGTCTCCGCTCAGGTGCAATGCCACCATGCTGATAGCGGTGTTGTACGTCGACAACCCGCCCCCTTGGCCGGGAACTGGATCGCAGTAGATCGCGCCGTTCTCGCGCGCGCAAGAAAGCAAGTAGTCCACTGCCTTTTTCGCCGCGGGCGAGGTGGCCAACCCAGCGCGGGCCAACCCCCAAAGCGGAAGCGCGGTCAATGCCGGATAACGTTCGTTCGACCACGTGCCGCGCTCGGACTGTTGGGCCAACAGCCATCGGATCGCTCGGTCACACGCGGCCTGGGCCTCGCGTCGAAGCGACTCGGTCACTTCCAACGGCGCCGAATGCGAAGTCAGCCGCACCACGTTCCCGGTTGTTGAGCTCGTCTGGCCCATGGCCAGGGTGGCGAGCAACCACCCGCTCGCCCAAACGCCCCATCGTGTGCATCTCAGGTTCATGCTTCACTCACTCTTCTTTGCTTTCATCTTCCGTCCTTGGCCGAATGTTGGACACCTGGAGTTCCGTGGCCACCTGATCGTTCGTGGAGCGCAACCGCTCGGCCAACTCCTTGAGCAACGGCACTGCCATCTCGGGTTGTTCCCGCAGCATCGTGTCCAAATGGTCACGTGAAATCACGACCAATTCCACATCGGTGCGAGCCACGACCGTGGCGGACCTCGGCACGCCCAGCAGCAGGGATAGTTCGCCAAAATACTCTCCTTCGCGCAACACGGTGAGCGTCCGACCACTTCGGCGGATCTCCACCTCGCCGCGGCGAACCACGAACATCTCCGAACCGGCGTCACCTTCCCGGACAATCACCTCCCCGGCGGGGACTCGTCGAACGAACCGTTCGTCGAGCGCAGCCATCCATCGGCCGGGAGAAGCACCGGGCAAGAAGAGCCGCAGCAAGGCCACCTCGCGACGGTGCGCGGCTGCCACCAGTTCCGCGACAAACAAGATGGCCGCGAAGGTCGTGTAGATCCACGTGAGCCCCACGAACACGGCTTTAAGGGACCCAAAGGCCCAACCAAAGTTGGGGTTGTACCGCAGGAACAGCGCAAAGGCGGGCCGCAGCCCCAGCACCACCGCCGCAGTCAGTAGCGAGCCGACCCCCCACTCGGCGGCACGAAGCCGCACAGGAACGAACACCCGGTACAACAACGCGAATGCCACCCAGGCCACGATGAACGAAAACGCCAGCTGAGCCCATCCCAGCCACAGACCCCAACGTGGCGGAAGATGCCCCACGGCCGCAGACCACGCCAGCCGCGCGGTCACCAGTAACCACAGCGCTCCCACGAGCGCGAGGGCCCCGAGCAAGTCCCGGAGTTTCGCGCGGATC
>CAACVY010000017.1 GCA_900661335.1 uncultured bacterium
TGCACAAAATCCATGGCGCTTCTGAGGTCGCCACGGAAAGGAGACGCGTCGTTCAACGGAAACGTACGACGCGAAGGAAATACTCCGTGAAAGGGTATCTCGCATTCAATCCCCACACGGACTGCACATTGGACGAACGAAAGGCCGGGAACAGTCGGCGGATCCAGTAAGAGCGTATTCCGCTTGGGCGTGAGTGGCCGCGCACGCGAATGTTCCTGGTACAGGAGCGCACGCAGCTGAAGGGGAATCCGAGAGCGATCGAGGCGGCGGCACCATTGGGCGAAGCGGCGTGCTACGTGTGGAGCGAGGAAGAGGAGTATCGGGAAGTGGCAACGTTCCGATCCACAGGGGCGTGAGCGCGAGTCCCATCTAGACCCAATGAGCGGCTCGGTCCACGACTGCGACACGCTCCAGGGACAGTTTTCACGTTGCAGGGGGCGGCAAAGAGACAATTCGGGCGAACCCGGACGGAAGCCTGGGCGAAGCGAGCCGCGGAGCGCATGGCTCGGCGTGCGGCAGCCCCATGGCGGGAGCTAGGGAAGCCTCCGCTCGTCGGCCCGCCGGTCCTCGCCCGTGCGCAAGAAGAAAGAGTCCCAAGAACAAGACGTTGAACGACGCGCCGTCAGAGAGCATGGAATGCGGGGACCTGGACGAATCGGCTCATTCACGCTCGTTTCGCGGCTAGGTGGGTCCAGTGGGAGTCGTGGGGCTCGAGGCGAGTTGGCCGGAGGAACCAAGATTCAGTGGCTCTGCGCAGAGGCAGCGCGGAGCCACATTCGAAACTGAATGTCACGCCAGGGGCATGAGAGGTTTGGGTCCGACGGGGTGTACCCGAGACGCTCAGAACTCACGGCCGAGGTGCGACGCGGTGCGCCCAAGGGTGCGCCCTGACCCACTCGTCGGCTCCCTTGTGAGCGGCATCGGTTGCGTGAACCGACGTGAGCTGTCCCAGGTAAGCTTCACCGCGGCGGTTGAATAACGGGCATGATGCGTCAAAGTATTGCATGAGCATGAGCGACAACGTCCAGGATACGAGCAACCTGGAACGCCTCCGGCAATGGTTGCAGGAGCTGGGCTCTTGCGTGGTGGCCTTCAGTGGCGGGGTGGACAGTACCTTGTTGGCGGTGGTGGCGGGTACCACCCTTGGACCCCGCGCGTTGGCAGTGACGAGCGCATCGGCATCGCTGAAGCGCCGGGACTTGGAATGGGCGACTGAATGCGCACGCCGGTATGGCTTTGCGCACCGGATTATCGAGACAGCCGAACTGGAGAATCCCAACTACGTGGCCAATGCTCCAGACCGTTGTTATCATTGCAAGTACGAACTGTTCACGCGATTGACGCAGATCGCTCGGGAGGAAGGCTACGCGGCGGTGTTGGACGGCAGCAACCTCGATGACCAAGGGGATTACCGGCCCGGACGCGAAGCCGCGCGGCAATGGGCGGTGCGCAGTCCGTTCATTGAGCTCAGGATGACGAAAGCGGATGTGCGTGGCATGTCACGGTTGCTGGGATTGCCCACCGCCGATTTGCCTTCTTCGGCATGTCTAGCTTCGCGCGTGCCCTATGGCGAGTCCATCACCGTGGAGCGACTTCGCCAGATCGAGCGTGCGGAGGAGGCGTTGGCCGAACTCGGATTTCGCGTGGTGCGAGTCCGTTGGCACGAGGACGTGGCCCGCATCGAGGTGGCCGAAGAAGAATTCGCGCGATTGTTGGACCCCGCCGTTCGCCGCAACGTGCTCGGGCGGGTCCGAGCGTGTGGGTTTCGATATGTGACAGTGGACTTGGCTGGATACCGTATGGGCAGCTTGAACGAACGCCTGCGGCCACCGGCCGATCCGGTGGGGCCGTTGGCCGATGTTCCGCCGAGGCCGTAGTTGGGGTTCACGAACGTTCACGTGAACGCGCCGCGGAAGGTTCGCGTGGGCGTTCGACCGGTTCAAGCAGAATTGGGGCGCCCTCGAGACTAAAGGCGTCGCGCATACGATTCATCAGGTAGGCCTCGTAGGTGGGGGTCCACAACTCTGGATCGTTGACGAAGAGGCGGAACCGGGGCGGGCGGGTGCCGACCTGCACGGCGTAGAACAACTTTAAGCGGCGGCCCTTGATCGCAGGCGGAGGCTGTCGCTCATAGGCTTCATGGAGCACCCGGTTGAGTAGACCCGTGGAGATGTTGGCCGACAAGTTGGCTGCGACCATGTCGAAGCTCTCGACCGTTAGCCGCGAAGACTGGCCGCAAAGGGCGTGACAGCCCACAGCAACGCCGCCAAGCTCACCACTCCCCACCATCGTTGCTGAGAAAGCGTTTCCACCTGCTCCAACACCACTCGCCCAAGACCTTCGGCCAATCGGTCCGCCGCCTCGACGACCGTGCTGCGGGCCGTGTCGGACCAAAGCACCCAACGACTGGTGAGGACAGAAAACAACAGCACCAGCGGGACAAATGACAGGCACCCGTAGTAGGACAACAGCGCCGCGGTATTGAGATGTTGGTGCCGCTGGTACGCAATGAACGCCTCGTGCATCCACAAGCCGAACGCAACCCATCGCCGGCGGCGTAGTCGATTCTTTGTGCCAGTCCCGTGCTCCAGGCCAGGTCCCAGTTCTCGAGCTTCCGTCGTCACGGAGGGTCTGCCGAGTGGCCCGTCGGCCACGGGATACGCTTCCAGTCCCCGAAGACAAGTTCTCGCTCGGAAAACTCCCAGGCGACCACCCGTGTACTTGCTAAGCGGTTCGGGTTACCCGCGACTTGGTCGAGCAACTCCTGCCGAGTCGCGTAGGCCCCCGCATCGTTTCGGACAATTCGATCCACCGGACACCCCAATTGACGCGAGAGGTGCTCCGCCAACCCCGCGCCACTGCCCCAGCCCATCGAGGCCAGACTGTAGATATTGCAAAAACTATCCCCGAGCACCAACACCTCCGCCGACCGATCAGGCCGCCATGGCCGGCCATCCACGGAGACCACCGAACGAATGGTGACCGTCTCTGCCGGCGGCCACCCGGACCACTCTGCGGTGTTGAGCAACACCGCCAAGTCGCCTAAGTTCGTGACCGTGCACTCGACCACTGTCCACATGCCCGTGGACGCCGTCGAGGCGATGAGGACATCCGCACGGATGTGACGTGCGAGGTCCTCGGCCACGGCTTCGACGACCTCGGGCCGCCAGTGCGTGTCGGTGCGGAGATATAAGTCACTCCCGCACTGTTCCCGAACTCGTTGGAACGTCGGCGCGGGGTCAAAGACGTCCACCCCCGCGGACTCGAGCCGCTCGATAAATTGAGTCCAGTCGACATTGCGAAGTGGCCACTCGCGAACGGAGCGTGTGGAAAAGCGGTCCGGCCGAACGCCTACCTTGACCGGCACGGGTATGACCACCAACCGGATCCCATGTGCGGCCAGCTGATTCCGAAATTCCACGATTGCGCTCACAGGGTCGGGTTGAGGCGCAGGAGTCCATCGATCGCCCTCCGCGCGCCGACGTGCTTGTTCGCGTGGGTGCAGGAAGCCACGCCGCGTGACGTAGTTAAGCTCGCGGTCGAAAAACAGCCATCCGGCCCGCCCGATCTGGGTTTGTTCATTTCCCGCGCTTAGTACCCACGAGAAAACCCACTGCGCTCGTGGCTGGACCAGGGCTTGCAACCACGAGGTGTCTTCCACCTCTTCTTCATACTGGCGCAGCCCGACCCGCGCCGCGTGGTTTGCCGCAAGAGCGCGATTCCACCACCCGCCCGGCTCATGGACCCACGCCTCAACGGCTCCACGCAGGTGCCGTCCCAAACTCCACAGTCCCGTCCACTCCCCGTTCGGCTGTTCTCGTGCGGCGCGCCAACCTTGAAGCATCTGAACGAGGGGCGTCAGTGTGACGAGGGCCACGAACGCTATTACCAACGCCGCTGCCGCCCCGCGCCGGATCTCGGTGTGCCCGATCTCCAACTGGGCGACTTCTTCGCGGGAAAGCGAACGGGACTGCATGGACGAAGCCGGGGACATGGTCAGAAGATGAAGTAGATGAACGGATTGTACGCCTGCGTGCTTAGCACCGCCACGGAGATGAGCAACAACACCAACACCACCACGACGCGAGTCGGCGTCAACCGGCGCGTCCAATCCCACGTGGTGGGGGCGCCCCAGGTGATCCACGCCGCAAGCAGCCACGTGCCCAAGTAGAACGGCGAGTAGATCACGCCATCCACGATTCGGGCCGCCGCAGAACTGGGCGCGCCGCCCGCCAGAACCCGAAGGATCGTCAGCGCGCTGGGGAAGTCGGGTGCGCGGAACAGCACCCAACCCACATTGACGATCAAGAACGTCAGAGCAACTTGCGCGGGTCGCGGCGCGCGGTGGTACAGCGAGCGCTTGCCATTCCACCGCTCCACCATCAGCCAAATGCCATGCCATGCGCCCCAGACCACGAACGTCCACGCGGCCCCGTGCCACAACCCACCCAGAAGCATGACGATCGCTAAATTGATGCCCGTACGTAACGTGCCCCGCCGGTTACCTCCCAACGGGATGTACAAGTAGTCTCGTAGCCAGCTCGACAAGGAAATATGCCACCGCCGCCAAAACTCGGTGATCGAGGTGGAGCGGTACGGCATGTCGAAGTTTTTCGCGAACACGAACCCAAGCATGAGGCCCAGTCCGATCGCCATGTCGGAATAGCCGCTGAAGTCGAAGTAGATCTGGAACGCGTAGGCCACCACGCCATACCAGGCGTCCAAGGTCGTCCCGCCGCCGGCCGTGAAGACCACATCGGCGATCTTGCCGCATGGGTTAGCCAACAAGACCTTCTTCGCCAGCCCGAGCGAGAAGAACGCCACGCCTCGCGCAAACTTTTCTAGCGTCTCTCGACGTTCGACCAATTGGCGGGCCACTTCGCTGAAGCGGATGATCGGCCCTGCCACCAGCTGCGGAAACATCGCTACGTAACAGGCAAAGTCCACGAAGTTCCGGATTGCGCGCGCGTGGCCCCGATAAACGTCGATCGTGTAGGACATGGACTGGAACGTGTAGAAACTGATGCCGAGCGGCAACACCACGCGCAAAGTCGTCTCGATCAGCGCGCTTGACCAACCGAGGGCACGCATCAGCGCGTTCCACGAGTCCACCGCGAAGTTGAAGTACTTGAAGAACCCGAGCAGCGCCAGGTTGGACACGATACTCAACACCACCCCTGCGCGTTGCACTGCGGTCCGAGGGGTTCCCGGCTCCAGCGTGGCCACGGGCTGATTCCATGCGGATCGACGCCACTGGCCGCTCACGATCAGGCCCGCCACGTAGTCAATCAGCGTGGACACGAACATCAACGCCATGAAGGCGGGGTTCGTCCAACCGTAGAATACGTAACTGACCAGGGTCAGCCACAGGTTGCGAGCCCGTCGGGGAGTAAGGTAGTACAACCCCAGCGCGAACGGCAGAAACCCAAAAAGGAAGATGTAGGAGCTGAAGACCATCGCGGGACCTGCACCCCTACGGCTGCACCTCGTAGTACAGCGGGCGTCCCTGGGATTTCATGTCCATCACAATCCGCTCTCCCTCCAGTTCCGGATGGGCGTCGTAAGGTTCAAGCGTGAGCCGGACCTGATCGCCGATCCGATGTCGAGGCGCCACTGGTTTGCGGTCACGGATTCCCCAGTGCAACACCAGGATGCGGCCCGCAGGACCTCGGCCGGCCGGTTCCAGCACGCGAACGACTTCATATTCGAACACGACCAGCGCCTGGCGATAGGGCTGGATCTCCGCCAGCGTCGGTGTCCGAGTGGTGCCGACCAACTTCGCCTCCACCACCCACCGTCCGCTAGGTTCGCCACGCTGCGCTGGGAGCGCAACCACTGTGCTCGTAGCCGCGGTGGGGACCTGCGCGACAGCGCAGACATCTGGGAAATAATCGGCCTGTTGGTTATGCGTGATGCGAACCCACCGCACCACTTTTGAAAAATCGTCCGCCAACCGACCTACAAAAATCTCCACTTGAGGCCCGCCGAACCCGACCCGGTTTCGGCCTTGGCCGGCCAAGTACGGGCCGCTCACCGCCACAAGATGTGCGGGACGCCCCCAGCGAGGATGATAGACCTCCGCACCTTCCATGTCTGGCGCGGTGTTCAATGCCACGGTCCACCGACGATCCGCACGCAGGTCGTGCAGGAGCCAATTGCGGTGCGCACCATCGAACACGGCGACAAGGCCCGGCACACCCGCCGCGCGCGAGGGCCAACAGCCACGAGCCAGTCCGCGCAACTCGCCATCCGGCAACACCGCCCATCCCGCTTGGGGCCACGGAAACAGACCCACCGCCCGAGTGCCATCCTCGGAAACCTGAAAATTGTCGGTGCTGGCGAGAGTCTTGGACCAAACCACTTCCCGCTTGGTTGGATCGTCGAGAGGAAATCGCACGACCGGAGTGCCCAAAAAGGCCTCCGTCTCGAGCCGGCCGGACACTGCGTACACCCACAGGCGCCCCGAGGTGGGATCGAGCCACACATCGCACGCATGGCCGTCGCCCAACTCGATGGGAGTGCCCCCAGAAAACGGAACCTTCAGCACGCGGCCACGCTGGTAGTCCGTGTAGACTACCCAATCGCCCTGGGGGCTCAGCAACGGCTTGCGAATCGAACGGGGGCCCGGAACGAGTACTCGTTCGGAACCCTCTTGAGTGTCCAACGCCATCAATGAATACCAAGCATTCGTAGCAAACGGGTCCCCTTCGCCCGCGTTTTGACGACACCACACGACTCGGGCCCGCGCGCCGGCCAGGGATTCCAGTTCTTGGGCCGGCCCGCGCGACCCCGCCCCCACCGGATCTGCGAGCCCCGCGATGGCCACAACGACGAAGGCGACCGACTTCATGCGCATGTCACCGGATCGCCATCCACCTTCAGCGTCATTGGCGGTATGGGCGGACCATCACGCAGGAAGAACTGCTACAGCAGAAATTTCGACTTCCGCCCCCCGTGGAAGACGGACAACTTGGACCACTTCCCGGGCCGGCCACGGCTTACCAAAGACGTTTTCGTAAATCGAGTTGAACTCCGCAAACCGATCCAAGTCGGTGAGATACACCGTGCACTTCACCACATCCGACAACCGAGCCCCTGCCGCAGCCAAAATCGCCTCGAGATTGGCCAGCGCCTGGCGCACCTGCTCGCCGAACGAGGCCCCCAATTGCCCGGACACGGGTTCGATGCCCAGTTGCCCTGAAATGAACACCCAACCGCCAGCGACAACGGCCTGGGAATACGGCCCAATCGTAGCCGGAGCCTTCGTCGTCGTTACGCTTTTCATGGCCCTATAAGTATGGACCACCCTTCCCCGAGAGACAACCCGACGAGTGATAAGCATCCTGGTCCGCGGGAGTTGTGGAGCCCCCTCAGCTTGGAAGCTCCGACGCCATCTACTCGTACCTTAAGAGGTCCCTACCAGCAGGGATCTCAACCAACGTTCTTAGCAACTTGACTGACGGAAACTGCCCGTCCATGCGCTCGACCGAGAAATCGCTGACAGGTAGTCAACCCCGAACCAAGCGCCCAGGTCCATACCGACAAACTGCGCCAACGGCCCAAGCCTTGGCGGAACAAGTCCCCTTGGGTGATACGTCCAACAAACCAGATCGGAGCGTACCGCCGTCACCGTCAATCGCATCAAGCCAGTATGCACAAACGAATTTCTTAGGGTTGCTTTACTGCCTCAACTATGGTAGTTTTATTGTTGAAAGGAGCAAAATGGTATACAGTAGGCACGGACGCGCATTTCACCCAAGGACGGAGCGGTGCGGAAAGGACTCGCCATGGCAGGTGGAAAAGTTCTATTGATCGACGATGACCCTGGGGTGTTGGGATTTCTGCACCGCGCCTTGAGCGCCGCGCAGTTTGTTGTGGTGACAGCCCAGAATGCCGCGGATGCTCTCCAAATGCTAGAGGACCGCGAGGTTCACATCGTGGTGACGGACCTGTTCATACCCGGGGAACCCCGAGGCATCGAGCTGGTTCGCCAGATCCGTCAGAAGCGGCCCGATTGCCCATTGCTGGTGATCTCGGGATATCCCAGCGCGGAGATGTTCGACCAGTGCCGAGAACTCGGAGTGACAGACTTTCTGACGAAACCTTTCGAAATGGGCTTTGTCTGCGAGGTCCTGCGAGGTCTTTTGTCGGTATCCAGCCCGAGTGAAAGGTCCGAGCCGTGAGCCTGTATAAAGAGCTAACTGGAATCGAATTCTTTGATGCGCGGCACGGCGGTGTGTTCGCAGGGCGGCCGTGGCTGCTCGTCGGCCCTTCCATGTCAGGGAAATCGGCGATTTCACTTCAGTTCCTCGCTCAAGGCGTCCGAATGGGCCAGCGTTGCCTATTACTGTCCGCCCAGCCAGCGCCGGATGTGGCCATTTGGGCAGCTCGCTTTGGACCGGACGTACAGAAGGCGATCGAGACGGAACAGTTGATCATCCTAGAATACAGCCACTACGTTCCAGGCCGCGACAGCGAAAGCAGCCTCATGCTTCCGCCGGAAGGGTTTCTGGAACTCCAAGAGATCCTGACCTCCTACGGAATCCGGCGCGCAGCGATCAACACCGTGTTGCCATGGGTGCTGACTCCGAATCTGCACCTGCTGCCGGAGCACGTGTTCTCGTTTGTTCGAGCCTTTGAACGACTCCGCTGCACCACCCTGTTCACGTTGCCACGTCCGGTTTCGACAGCGGCCGTCCGCGTGAAAAACGCTTTGGACGACGTCGTGCCAATCTCCGTCACCCTTTCCATCGTCCCGGCCACCGGACAGCGATACTGGTTAACTACAAAGTACTTGGGGGAAACCCGCGCCGACGAACCCGTGCCCTTCGTGTTGGTCGAAGGGCGCGGCGCAGTCGAAGGGTTGGAAAAGCCGGCCGAGCCGGCTGCATCCCCCGCACCAGCAGCTACGGCGACGAGCGAAGCCACTGCACGAGCGACCGCCTCCTCGTCCCGCTCCGCGGATGCGGCGGAAACTTCCCCGCAGTTCCGCTTCTCCCAAGCGGTGTTTGGCGCGCCGAGCCAGTCTTCTCGCGAATTGCGAGGATTCCGCTTCGGGTTTACTTCCGGATAGGGAGGAGGCCGCGATGTATCTCGAGCACTGGAACCTTCGCGAAAAGCCATTCGACAACGTAGCCGACCCACGCTTCGCGTACTTGTCGGATCAACACCGGGAAGGACTGGCACGACTCGTGTACCTGGTCGAGGGGCGCAAACTCGGCGGCATCCTGGTCGGCCCCTACGGGGTCGGAAAGTCCATGGTCCTGCAGTTGCTGGCCACCCACATCGCCAACATGACGGACACCCGAATGGCACGGTGGGACGTTCCACCTGGCGGCGTCGACGCGCTGGCGCGACTCGTAGGTCGGGTGATCTGGCCCGACCGGAGTTTTCCAGATGTGGCGGCAGTCTTGGAAGGCATCCGCGAGTGGGCAACGTCCAACCGACCGCCGCCGTCGCACTTCGTGTTGGCACTGGATGAAGCTCAATTGATCCGCGATCCGGGTTCGCTGGACTTTCTTCACCTGTTGACGAATATTCGGAGGGTGGGATCGCCCAACCATCCCGAGTCCCCTGCCTTCACGATCATTCTCGCCGGACATACCGAACTGCGGTCCCTCGTAGACCGCGAACCTGCCCTTCGTCAACGCCTCGCACTATTCTGGGAACTGGAACCCCTCAACGAACATCAGGTGATGGAGTACGTAGAACACCGCATGCGAGCCGCCGGTGGCGATATCTGGGTGTTCGAAGAGGACGCCCTGCGCGAAATCGCGGCGACTTCGGAGGGGATCCCTCGGACGATCAATAACATCTGTGATATTGCACTGATGATCGGGTTCGCCAACCGGGTCCACAAAATCACCCGTCCGATCATACTCCAGGCGGCCGAAGAGGTCGGGGCGTTGTCCCCCGAGCGGAAATCCAAGGCGCTGGCCCCGGGGAACCCCCTATGAATATGGATGCCACCACGCTCACTGTCACCGGCCTGATCGCCACGGTTCTGAGTCTGACGTTCGCGATTGCCGCCCACATTTCCACGCAACGTCGGAACCGCCAAAAAGCCTGCCTGGAAAAAATGCTCGCGGAGCAGGAACAACCTAGCCCGTCTGCTTCAGGCGAGGCGGTGGCGACTGCGGTCACGGCTCGGGTCTACTCCGCGACACCCACCTCGGCCAGACCCGCGGAAAACCCAGTGCCAACCATGGCCCCGGACATGGCCCCAACTCCGGTAAACCCCACCGCCGTATCGGTCCGGCGTCGTCCCGTGTTCATTCCGCCCGCTTTGGGGGCTCCGGAAGTTCCGGTCAAGAACGGCACGCCAAGTTCCGCGTTCTTTAAGCGGTTTGTGGTCAAGCCCGAATCCGCTACCATAGAGCCGGTCGAGGAAGAGTCCCAGGCGGATGACCCCGAGAAGTTCGTGTGGGAATGACAGTCCTCGGACCGGCCTCGACGAGTTCGCCGCACATCGGTCAGAAAAGTCAGGTCACCTCGACACCCATGGCCGAGAATCGGAACGTGGCAACGTCGAACCCAGAGCCCACTGTGCTCAATAGCCGCGCCGTAGCCGCCCGGATCCTTTCACGATGGATCCGCACTGGGGCTTTCCCCGACCGCATGCTGGATGAAGTCACTTCGGACCACGCGTTCGTGATGGAACTCGTCCATGGCGTCGTGCGCCGCCGTGAAATCCTCGAGTGGATCATTCGCCAATGCACACCGACTCCACCCCCTCCCGTGGTCCAAGCAGTTCTGTGGGTCGGGATCGAACAGCTATGCTTCATGGACCACGTGGAGCCGTATGCCGCGGTCCATGAAACCGTGGAAGCTGCGCGGCAACTGGGCGTGGGCTGGGCCACCAAACTGGTCAACGCCGTTCTGCGTCGCGTACAACGGGAACGGAGTAACTGGCTCCTGCGTCTTCGCCGCGCGCCCCCTGCCCTGCGCTATTCACACCCAATCGCGTTACTCGAACGTTGGGAGCGTGAGTTCGGACAAACCCGGGCCCATCGCCTCTGCGAATGGAACAATCTGCCTCCGGACACCTGTCTGCGGCTTCGCCCCACTGGCCCAAGCATGAAGGAATTTCTCCAGCGACTCGAGCGCGCAGGATGCCCCGCCCATCCCCACCCGTTCGACCCGGCACGGTTCGTGATTCTCGGCCGCGGGGTTCCCCCCGCCAAGGTGCCAGGCTACGAACAGGGTTGGTTCTACGTCCAAGACCCCTCGACCGCGCTCGCCCCTGACATGCTCCATCCGCGCCCGGGAGAGGTGGCTGTGGACCTTTGCGCCGCCCCGGGTGGGAAAACCGCCATCCTCGCCGAGGCGGTCGCCCCGCACGGCATCGTGATCGCCTGCGATCGCCATGCGGACCGGCTGCAACGCCTCCGCGACAATGTCCAGCGCCTGGGATTGAGCAACGTCCGCGTCTGCGAGGTCGATGCCACTGGCGTCAGCCTCGAGCAAATTCGCGCCGAATTACCCGACCCGGCGCTCGCTCCAACGGCCATTCTCCTCGACGTGCCCTGCACGAACACGGGCGTGATCCGCCGCCGTCCCGACGTGCGGTGGGCATTTTCCCCAGCCCGACTGTCCCGCGCGCTCGATCTCCAGCGCCAGCTACTGCAACGCGCTGCAGAACTCTTGGATGTCGGAGGCCGCCTCGTCTACAGCACCTGCAGTCTCGAGCGTGAAGAAAACCGCGACATGGTTTGCGCGTTTTTGGAGGAACATCCCGACTTCGAGTTAGTGGGCGAACGGCTTCTCTTCCCGCCCGACTCAGCCACGGACGGCGCCTACGCTGCCCTTTTGGTCCGACGCGCACCACAGAAGTGACCGCACCGGCGAACACCGGGCTCGTGGGGTCCGTGTTTGACTCCTCCCACACCCCGCTGGGAGACGCCCGAAGGGAACTTCGCGCAAAACCTACACAGGCGACCCGATGGTGGACGTTCGTCTCCCACCCCGCGTCGCCGCGGCCTATCCACGCTATTTTGGGCCAGGTTCCAAGGCTTGGACGGGCACCACTCCGATTCGTCCAAGGCTTGGAACGCTCAGGCGTGAAGAACGCGACGCGATGGGCCAAGCGCCAAGAACCGTGGCTTGACCCTGGAGCATCCTGCGGGTATCGTGCCCGCAAGATCCGGGAGCGCTGTGCACATGCATCGGAAAGTCAACCGAAGGGAATTCCTTAGTGTGATGGGACTCGTCTGTGCCACCGCCCGCGTGCCCGCCGCGCGAGGCGAGCCAGCCCCCCACGTGCTGTGGGGCGCATGCCAAGGAATGGACCGACAACAAGCGTTGAAAGACGCCGGATTCGACTTCATCGAGGGGTCTGTCGGCAGCTTATTGACGCCCTCGAAATCGGACGAGGAATTCGAAGCGGCAATTTCGAAGCTCGACCGCGTACTTCCGATCCGGTCGTGCACGGGCTTCATCCCGGGTTCGCTGCCGGTGGTCGGGCCGTCGGTGAACCGCGAAGCGCTGTTGCAACATGCGCGCATCACGTTCCAGCGCGCCCACCGCTTGGGCATTTCATACATCGTGTTCGGCAGCGGGGGAGCGCGAAAAATTCCAGATGGGTTCGATCCTGCGCGCGCGAGAGAACAGTTCATCGAACTGGCTCGGGCTATGGGCCCGCTCGCCCAGGAGGCCGGTGTGACGATCGTGTTGGAGCCGCTCAATCGCGGCGAAACCAACTTCTTCCACACCGTGGCCGAAGGAATCGAGCTGGTCGATGCCGTCGGGCACCCGAACGTGCAGCTCCTTGCGGACATCTACCACATGCTGCGCGAAAACGAAGCCCCGGAGTCGTTGCTTCGCGCAGGCGCACGGTTGCGCCACTGCCACATCGCGGAAAAGCGAAACCGAACGCCCCCGGGAACGGAGGGCGACGACTTTCGCCCGTTCTTCCGCGCCTTGAAACAGATTGGTTACCGTGGTGGCATCTCGATCGAAGGGCGGTGGAGTCGAGACCCGACCGCGGATTACACGCGCGCGATTGCGACCCTGCGCCAGCAGTACGCCGAAGCCTAAGGCGTCAAGGACGTGCCATCCACACGGGCGTTGTAAAGGTCACTTCGTTGGTGCTGCCACCGTCGTCTGGGGGATCCAACAACAACCACGCTTGCCATCGCAACGGCGGATCGGGCCGTCCGTTGCCGTCCCCGCTCCAGTGAATCGTTTCGCGCATCCACAACGGCCAACACACAAACTTCCAATCCATGTCCTGCTCCAATTCTACACCCCGGGGTTGAAACACCTCGCCTGTGCGGTCGCTGATCCGGCAGGTCAGGCGTAGAGGTCCGCCTCGGTTTCGAATCCACACGCCTAGCTGTTCAGGCGCCCCCGGCAACTGCGCCGAAGATGGCTCCCGGGGTTCTAGGGTGAAATATTTGTAGCCGGGCGCCACGGCCCAACGCACCGTAACCTCCGCGGTCAACAGAGCGGCGGCCTCGGCAGAAGAGTCCGCGGCACGATGTTCCAAGTGCCAACTCCCTGTGAAGGGAGGTCGTCCGTCGCGGCCGACCACAAGCCGGACTTGCTGGGCCCAGTCGGCTGCGACAGGAACCCAGGTCCACCAGGGCTGTAGGGCGATCACCCTCCCGTCTTCACGCACGAATTCCAGCCAACCGCGTTGCGGAGGAAAGTCCGGCGGCAACGCCACCTGCACAGGTACCCGTTCTTCGTTCAGCGAAACCTGTACTATGTTCGTTCGGCCGTCGTACGCAAGGAAACGAACGGCCCCCGCCAACGGGGGACCGAAACGCGGTGTCACCTGGAGACTCCACCCGCCAGTACGGGCAGGCACGACGAGCACTTGCTCGACTCGAAAGTCCTCCCAATCCCAAGGACTAGCCTCTCGGAGGCGCTCCGCAGACTCCGATGGCACCGTGGCGATAAACGGAACTTCTGTGACTCGCAGAATGAGGTCCGCTTCTTCCGGCACGCCATTGGTTTGCGGTTCGCCAAGATGGTTACAGCCCACCAGCGGTGCACGCACACCTGGGCAACGAAGGAATGCTTCCGATGCGATCGTCCACGCGGCGATCTTCCACCGCGGGCCGTCCTGAAAGAGGAGCACCCAGTCCTCGGGGTACGCGGGACCGCGCGCGCGGGGCACGGCACAACGCCGCACAAATCGGTACGCGCCCAGCTCGCGGTGAAACACCGTCGCCGCGGTCCAAGCGGGCTTAGGCTGAAACGGCGGGGAAACATCCGAGCGCCACCGGTGTTCCACTACACCGAAATGGTGCTCGGGCTCCTTCGGGTCCACACCATCGTCCCGCCAGTCATACCAGATTGACAGCGCCACCCCGCAGGCTGCGTTGACCAACCATTGTCGAAATAGATACAAGCCCTGGCGGTCTCGATCCATTCCCTTCCAAACATCCGAATACCCCCATTCCCCCGACATGATCACCACCGACGAGGATGGCCGAGCACGCCGAATCATGTCCCGCAGCCGCGCGTACTCCGCCGCCGCGGTCTCGGGTGGTTCCTGCCGGTAAGGATGGATGGTTACCGCCGTCCAACCGTTCAACAGGCCACCCTCAAAACAGCGCCGGAGGAAGTCCCAATCGAACCTGGACGTCGCGGGCCCCACGATGGCCTCGTCCGGAGCCACGGACCGAATGGCACGGATCGTCTCCTGGGCGAGGGCGACGTAATCGTCGGGCGAAGGTTCCGGTTTCCAGAACTGCCGCAAGTTGGGCTCGTTCCAGATTTCCCAGACGTGGCCACGCCCACGATACCTCTCCACACACGCAGCGGCCCATCGGGCGAACGCAGCGCGTCCCTCCGGCGTGCGCGGTGCTTGACCCCCATCGTACAGGGGATTCCCATAGTCGAGGATCCATAACGCGCGAAGGCCGTGCGTCTGCAGCGCGGCGGCCAGGCGGTCGTACGCGGAAAAATCGTAGACGCCCGTGCTTCGTTCGATCCGCGACCAGGTCATGTCCATTCGGACCCACCGCACGCCGGTGGCGGCCAACTGCTCCAGCTCGCCTGGTTTGGGATCGGTGAAGTGGATGTTGAACCCATATCGTTCCCCCAGCGGCGTTGGATCGGCCGGCCGCCAAGGTTGACTTGCCCATAGGGCCCCAGCGCCCACCAGGGCCCACAAAATCCCAATTGTCGCCCATGTCCAGTTCATGCGTTGAACATCTTTCGACTTCCCCGAGCATGGCCGTTCAGCCTGTCCGAAGTCAAACTGTCAAACCTGGACGTGCACGCGTTTCGACATTTGCGAGCACCGCCGCGCAAATCATCCATCCGCGAGCCGACGCCGATCCATTCGAAGGGCGAACGGCGCGTCGTCGCGCCCCTCTATACGACCCACGTCGGGCGTGACCCTCCACAGGTGATCCTGTAGCTGTTGGGGAACCTCGGGAGCCAACGTGGGTAATTGCCGCCGCTGTGCGAGGGATCGCGCCAGTTGCGAAATCGACTGGATGCGAGAGCTGTCGTGGAGGAAGGTCCCATGAGCTCACCTCCGCACGAAGCTTGCGCACGCAACAGAGCAGCTCCGAAAATCCCGCCCTACCCCTCTCGTCGCCCAGGGAACCGCATGGCGACGGATCCACGAAGGGCAGGGGGCACAACATCGCGCAAGGGCCGAGGCTCTGCGATCAGGAAGAACTCGAATTCGTCACTCTACAACAAATTGGCGGCGAGCTCGGCCAATTCGGACCGCACACCCTTGCGCAGGTTGATGTGGGCCGCGAGCCCACAACTTCGAAACCGGTTGACTGCTTTGGACAACCCGTTGGACGTGCTGTCCACGTAGGGGTTGTCGATCTGGTAGATGTCGCCGGTGAGCACGATTTTGGTCCCATGCCCCACCCGGGTGATGATCGTTTTGACTTCCAACGGCGTGAGGTTCTGGGCTTCGTCCACGATCATGAACTGGTGATGGATGCTCCGCCCGCGGATGAACGTCAGTGGCTCGATGGCGATGTGACCGCCGTACTGCTCCAGCAGCTGTCGAGTGCTCGTGCCGTCCTTGCGTTCACTCATCAGAAGATCCAACGCGTCGAAGATGGGCTGCATCCACGGATCCAGCTTTTCCTCCACGCCCCCGGGCAGGTAGCCGATATCTTTTCCCATCGGGAGGGTGGGACGCGAGACCAACAGCTTGCGGTACATCTTGCGCTCCAAGGTCATGTAGAGTCCCGCCGCCACCGCCAGCAACGTTTTGCCGGTGCCGGCCTTGCCGATGATGGTAACGAGGCGAATCCGCTCGTCCAGAAGCGCATCCATCGCAAACCATTGTTCCTTGTTCCGAGGGCGCACGGCGCCAAGTTCCCGCGGCACAGGCAAGAGCGGGATGATATGGCGCGCCTCTGGATCGAGGCGCCCCAGCAGCGTATGTTGGGCGTCGGCGGTGTCGCGCAAAAGGAGATACTCATTCGGGGGCCGGGGTTCTCCCACGTACGGGACCATGCCGCCGGCGGCAATCTGCGCCATTTGTTCCGGCGACAGCTCCAACTCGGAGTACCCGAGGTAGAGTTCGCTGATGTCCACTCGATCCGACTCGTAGTCCTGGGCCTCGATGCCGTGCGCGTCGGCCAGGATGCGCAGGTTGATATCTTTGCTGACCACGATGCAGGGCTCCGGCCCGGTGCGCTGGAAGTGCATCGCCAACTCGATGATCTCGCGATCCACCGATCCATTGCGGCCGGGTTCCAACGGCGCGCCCGCCGGGCCGACCACCTTGAGCAGCCCCCCATTGCCGAGCCGAACACCGTCCGACAACTTGCCGCGGGAACGGAGTTCGTCCAACGAGCGGCTCACCTGTCGAGCGCAACGGCCAAGCTCCGACATGTCCCGCTTGAACTGGTCGATTTCTCGGATCACACCGATCGGCAACACCACGGTGTTGTCCTCGAAGCGAAACAACGCATTGGGGTCGTGCAAGAGGACGTTGGTGTCGAGGATGAACGTTTTTTTCATCGCGGCGAACTTCTCCACGCCATAGTCGGCTCTGGAGGCTGAATCCCCACCGCAGCCGGCGAGCGCGTGAACCGACCACGGTGGAATGAAATGCCGATCTCGCGGGCGGTTTTCATGCGTTCCGCAATCGTTGCACGAACGCAGTGATACGGCGCCCGGCCTCGATGATGTCATCGATCGCTGTCGCGTACGAACACCGCACGTAGCCTTCGCCCGTGCGGCCGAACGCCGTGCCTGGCACCACCGCGACGCGTTCTTCTTGCAAAAGTCGCAGCGCAAAATCGCGCGAGGACAACCCGAGGTGCCCGATGTACGGGAACATGTAGAACGCGCCTCGTGGCTCGGCCACCGGAATCTCCAGTTCCCGGAACAGCCGCAGCAGCACATTGCGGCGAAGCCGGTATTGCTCGCGCATCTCCTCCACGTCTCGCTCGGAGTTTTGCAACGCTTCCACAGCGGCCTCCTGGCTCAACACCGGGGCGCACAGCATCGTGTACTGGTGAATACGCATCATGGCCTCGATCAACGGAGCGGGGGCGCACGCGTACCCGATCCGGTAGCCGGTCATGGCCCATGCCTTGGAGAACCCATGCAGGAAAATCGTGCGCTCGCGCATTCCGGGAAGCGCCGCGATGCTCCGTGGGGAACCGTCGTACCGGAGCTCCCCGTAGATCTCATCGGCCAGCACGATCAAATCCCGCTCGATCGCAAACTCCGCGATCTCCTCCAGGTCCTCCAGGTCGAGGTCCGCCCCTGTGGGGTTGTTGGGAAAATTCAGAATGAGCACTCGGCACTGCTCGGTCCAACTCGCCTCGAGCGCGGCGCGCCGCAACCGAAACCCATCCGCGGCCGATACGGGGACGGGAACCGGAACGCCATGAACCAAGCGCACAAGTGGCTCGTACGAAACATAGCACGGCTCGTGGAACAAAACGCCGTCGCCTGGGTTGACGAGCGCGCGAATGGCTAGGTCCATCGCCTCACTGACGCCGACGGTGACGAGGCACTCGTCCTGCGGATGGTAGATCACCCCATACGTACGGGCGACGTACTCGCAAATCGCGCGGCGCAACCGCAGTTGGCCCAAGTTGGAAGTGTAGTGCGTGGCCCCGCGCTCGAGCGCGTAGATCGAGGCTTCCCGAATGTGCCACGGCGTGTCGAAATCGGGCTCGCCAATACCGAGGCTGATCACATCCCGCATCGTGCTGACGATGTCGAAGAAGTCGCGGATGCCCGAGCGCGGGATGTCACGCACGTGCCGGGCAATTCGGTCACGGAGAGATGGGCAAACGCTCGTGCTCATCGGGTGAATCCATCAGGAATCCATGGGACTTGTAGGTCTTCAGCATGAACGACGTCGAGGTCGCCGTCACACCGGGAATGACCGCCAGTTTTTCGCTCACGAACCTTGCCACTGTGCGAAGATCGGACCCTTCAATGAATAAGAGCAGATCCGCCTGGCCACTGATCAGGTACGCCGAGACCACCTCCGGGTAACGGCAAATGCGGTGCGCAATGTGATCGAACCCGCCTTCGCGCTCCGGGACCACCTTCACCTCGATGATGGCGACCACGGTGTCCTCATCGATGGCGTCCTCGTTGAGCACGGCCCGGTATCCTCGAATCACGCCGCGTCGCTCATAGTCGGCGATCCGCTGGCGAACCTCTTCGGGCGTGACGCCCAACATCGCGGCCAAATTTTCTTCGCTCTCCCGGGCGCGCACGCGCAACAACTTCAGTAGCGGGTCCATGGCAGTCGTCTCCAACGGGCTCCGAAACAAGAATCGCGACCCGTCCGGGCCGCGATTCGATTGTAGGCGGCTGGGCCCCGGATCACTTGCCCAGCACAGCCTCCTTCGCGGCCTTCGCGATCCGGAACTTCAAAACCTTCTTGGCCGGGATCGTGATTTGCTCTCCCGTCTTGGGATTGCGCCCCACTCGTGCCTTTCGGTGGACGAGCACCAGCTTCCCCAATCCCGGAATCACGAATCCATCCTTCGCGTTCTTGATGGCCAGGCCCACCAGCTCTTCAATCGCGGCGGCCGCCTGTTTTCGGGTGATCCCCACCTTCTCGGCCACTGCCGAGACGATCTTTGTCTTGGTCATCTTTGCCATGGTCCGTCCCTTTCCTTCCTCGAACCGCCACCGGCGGTCGAACTCAACGGGGTGCATACTACGACAGTTCCGGAACAAATGCAACCTAGCCACAACCGTTTTCCACAAGCTGGGCCAGGTTCCAACGGTCACTCAGGACCCAACACAGACTCCTCTGATGAATCTCGAAATGGTTCGCCGCACCGAACCGGTGATGGCCGCGCTCGGATCGTCGGCACACAAGACTTGACGAGCCCCGCGTATCCCCTCGGAGATCCACGTCTTCATCCGCGCGTGTGCAAGCCAGCTACACCAATCCCTCGGCGGGACACCCCAACGACACGGCCGTCCCGGCCCACGTCGCCGTTCCAACCATCAAACACACAACCTGAAGCGCGCGGTGGTGTGCGTAAAGAACGATCGTCGTTCAAGAACGCCTCGTGGCCGTTGAACGATGAAGCTCCGCAGTCGCCTCGCCGCGCCGGCGAGAGGACACGACATGGCCGACGTTTTCGCCTGCGCAATGTTCGAATCGCCCCAGGCTGCATTGAGTTCCGCGTAGTACTCCGCGCTGAGATCCCACCACCGACCCGGGGGATCGAACTGTGTGCAGACCCTTCCGACCGATGCGCCTCGGTCATCAGAAATCTCGCCGATCTTCGCGGTAGACCCCCAATCACGCATCGGCCCGATCCAGCGGACCGGGCCGGTCGGGCTCTTCTCCTATTGCGCGCGCCTTAGGACGAACGACGCCACATGACCACACTAGCCGCCAAGGCGAGCGATCGGATCGCCATCGTCCCCGGCTGGGGCACGACCGTCAACGTGATGTCGCTGGAATTGTAGTTGATTTGGAACTGCGTCCCACCGACGTGGAACGTGCTGCTGTCCGAAAGTCCATTGAACGTTCCCGTCTGACTCGAAAAACCAGTCACGACCGTGAACGTGTCACCCAGCGACGGCGAGAACCCAAGCAACACCGACAGTGTGGGATTGTCCAGGACTAAGGCCATGTTGCCCATCACTAGTTGGTCATAGCTTGCGCCGGGCGTCGTGCCATTGAGCGCCACTTTGAACACTGCCCCACTGTTCAAGGTCACGTTTGCATTCACCGTGAACGTACCCGGACTCAATCCCGGTGCAAGCTTGCCGCCATTGTTGACCACAACTGGCCTGTTCACCGCTCCAGTCCCACCAAAGGTGCCGCCGTCTACCGTGATCAAGCCTCCACCCAGGTACGACCCTTGCGCTAACAAAGTGCCATTCGAGACGATGGTATTCCCGCTGTAATTGTTGAGGGCTGTCAGCACTGTGGTTCCCGAACCAACTTGAATCAGGTTTGGCACCACATACGTGTCGCTTTGGTCAAACACTAGCGTTCCATGGCTGATCACGTTTCCACCCGGCAGGCTGCCCTGCGTACCTCCTTCACCGATCCGAAGCGTACCAGAAGAAATGGTCAGGTCGCCACCCGCTTGGTTAGTGGCGGCAATCGTCCATGTCCCGGTTCCTTGCTTTTGGATCGGCAAATTGAGCGTCGCGTGATTGGAAATCACGCCTCGGAGAATTCCCGTGCCCGCGCCACCCAGGAACAAGATCCGATCTGTCGCGCTGGCGTAGACGGTGCCGTCCATGATCAGCCCGGCCCGCGCCTGCCGCCAGATAGGTGCTGCCGGCTCCCGCCGTCATTTCCACGTTCCCCCGCCCACACGTTGGTTCCACTCACACTCCGCATTGCGCCAGGGCCCAACGGAACCGTGCGCCAGGTACGCACTCGGCACGCCCATCCCACCATCGTAGGGCCGTCCCCCCTTGCGGCACCACTAAATTCACCACTAAATTCAGCGACCGTCATCGACCCCACGGGGGCAAATTTGGTCGCCACAGACCCGTAGGGTCAGGAGTGGGGCCACCGAGCGACATGGATTGTGCGGCGCGCGTGGCTGGTCCCCTTTCACCTCCAGAAAACGATTCGGGCGGATCCTCCTCGGGCACCCGGAGTTCCTTGCGTAACCGACGCAGCTCGGCGTGCAGCCGAGCTCGGACCTCCGCATACGCCGGGTCGTTGTACACGTCCTTCAGCTCCAGCGGATCCTCCTGGCGGTCGATCAGCCGCCACTCATTGACGTCGGGCTCGTAGAAGTGGAACAGCTTGTAACGCTCCGTGACCACCCCATAGTGCCGGCGGACGGAGTGTGGACCAGGGTATTCGTAGTAGTGGTAGTAAAAACTCGTTCGCCAGTCCGCGGGAACATCGCCGGCAAGAAGGGACACCAGGCTGCGCCCTTGCATATCGGGCGGCACCGGAACCCCGGCCAACTCCAGCAACGTCTCCGGCACATCAAGCAGCGACACCATCGCGCCACACCGCCGCCCTGCGCGAGCCCGGCCGGGCACTCGCATGAGCAAGGGGGTCGTCAGCGACTCCTCGTAGATCCACCGCTTGTCAAACCACCCGTGCTCGCCAAGATAGAACCCTTGGTCCGACGAGTACACCACCACCGTGTTGCTGGCTAATCCTGTGCGGTCCAGGAACTCCAACAACCGCCCCACACTCTCGTCCACGGCGAGCACGCAACCCAGATAATCGTGCAAGTATCGTTGGTACCGCCAGCGAACCAGGTCGGCCCCTTGCAAGTTCGCAGCACGGAATTGCTCGTTGCGCGGCCCGTAGTACGCCTCCCACACCCGGCGCTGCTCTTCATTCAACGAGGGCGGCGTCTTGAGCTTCGCGTCGAGCTCGTTAAATGTTTTGGCCAGGGTCATGTCCTGTTCCCGCTCGGGTCGCCCGCGGCCACGGTAGTCGTCGAACAGCGTGGGAGGCTCAGGGAACGGCTGATCATGGTTCCAACCCAAGTGCCGCAAAGCCGGCGACCACTCGCGGTGCGGAGCCTTGTGCTGGCACATCAGCAAAAACGGGCGAGAAGGATCGCGGCGTTCCAGCCATTGAATCGCCAAATCGGTGATGATGTCGGTGACGTAGCCCTTATGTTGAACGCGCTGGCCCTGCCGGATCATCGGCGGGTTGTAGTATTGCCCCTGACCCGGAAGAATCTCCCAGTAGTCAAACCCCGTGGGATCGGACACCAAATGCCACTTGCCGACGATGGCCGTCTGATATCCCGCCGCTTGCAGCAACTTAGGGAAGGTCATCTGAGAGCCATCGAAGCGGTTGCTGTTGTGGTAGACGCCATTGAGATGGCTGTATTTCCCGGTCAACAGCACAGCGCGACTCGGCCCGCAAATGGAATTCGGGACCAAACACCGCTCGAAGAGCACTCCCTCCTGCGCCAAACGGTCGATGTGGGGAGTACGCACCAACTTCAGGGGAGGCTGATAGGCACTGATCGCTTGAGTGGTGTGGTCGTCTGCAAAGATGACCAAGATATTCGGCCGCGCTGTCCCCGGTGGTTCCGCGGCCATCCCTGCGACGACCCATCCCAGCGAGACCATGGCGAGGCGCGCAAATGAGTTCACGTTTCCTTACTCCTTTCCGGCTCGCACGGGCCGTCCCGCCCGCCAAAGCCAGCTCCCCCTAACTCCGAACCCACACAGATGAGTTACATCATAGTCCCGCTGGCTCGTCGGCGACAAGCCTGAACGGACCGATGCAGCCAGCGAGGAACGACGCGGGCGATCATTCCGGTACTCCGCGACGAACGCGCTGTGCCAAAAACGCTGGCCCGACAACGCCGATGGTCCAGGTTGTGTCGTGGCATGCCCCCTTCGTTCCCCGGCTTCCAAACCACGCCACAACTAGCCGAGTGAAAACCCATGGCCGCTGCCGTTACGGTCCGGCGCCTTCGAACCATAGAACTTAAACGAACGACCACTGGAAAGCTGCACCACGGCATGCTAGGCTGTATCGCATGGATCCGATTTCCATAGTTTTGGCTGGGGGTTCGATGTTGGTCTTGGGGGTGGGCGCGGGTTACGTGCTGGGCTGGGCCCGCGATGCCTTGCGCGTGGAATCCGACCCGCGCGTGGATGAAGTACTGGCGGCCTTGCCCGGCGCGAACTGCGGCGGCTGCGGGTACGTGGGGTGTGCGAGTTATGCCGAAGCGGTGGTGCTCAAGGGCGAGCAACCCGATAAATGCCCCGTGGGCGGCCCGTCGGTGGCAGCCAACGTCGCACGGATCATGGGCGTGTCGGTGCGTCCGTCCTGGCCCAAGCGGCCCGTGGTGCACTGCCGCGCAAAGTTGGAGGACCGCCTCCAGCGCACCCCGTACTACGGCGAGCCGACCTGCGCCGCGGCCAACTTGGTTTCGGGCGTGCAAGGGTGCACCTACGGATGCCTAGGATTCGGGGACTGCGTCCGCGCCTGTGCCTTCGATGCCATTCACATCATCGACGGCTTGGCGGTGGTGGACTACGAACAATGCACCGGCTGTGGTGCGTGCGCCCGAGTGTGCCCCCGTAACATCATCACGATGGTTCCATTCAAGCGCGACCGAATGCTCGTGGTGGCCTGCTCAAATAAGGACGTCGGCAAGGAAGTCAAAGACGTTTGCACCGTCGGCTGCGTCGGCTGCCGCGCCTGCGGCAAACGCAGTCCTCTGTTCCGGTTCGGCGACGGCAATTTGCCCGAGATCGACTACGACGCCTACAACCCCGACCATCTAGAAGGTGTGGATCAAGCCGTCGAAAAATGCCCGATGCACGGCTTGATCTACGTAGGCAAACCAACCCCGCGCGACATGGCCGCCCCCGGCGAGGTGCCGAGCGTCGTGATGGCCGACTTCAAAACGACCGTCGACAACACCGAGTGGCAAGGCTAACGATCGCTCCCGTATTGGTCACCCACTCGGCGTAGACAGTCGGGCGATCGAGAACGTCTGGCTGCGCCAATTCGTGTATCCGCCGCGATGATTTCGCAAAGTCAGAAACGATCGCGCCGACACAGCCGTCAGCCGACGTTGCTCGACGCATTGACGAATGCGAGCCAAGAACTCCCGAGGCGCAACCTAGGTACTCGAAATCCCTCGCACGGTGTGAACCCTCCGCGGTGGCATGGGATCTTCGAAAGCGGAGCCCACCTTCCGCACGCACAAGCCGACCTGCGCGCCACGCGTCGTCCAAGGATTGGAAAACTCCAGCCCCTTCCTGTCCAAGCCTTGGAAACTTCGAGCCCACTTTGTCCAAACCTCGGACGCCGATGCGGCCAGTTCGTCCAAGGCTTGGACGCGCAACCGCCTGGACCGTCCCAGCCTTGGACGCCGCCGAGGCTCGTGCGTCCAAAGTTTGGCTGTCAGCTTGAACCTGCCACGATCTTCGACACCGTCCGGGGTGCTTCGTCCCACCCGACCCATTCCACGCGGTGCGGTCCCTACGCGGTCCACCCCACCCCCGCGCGCGTCCCAAGGATGACGAGAGCACGGGGTGTCCTGCGCTTGCGACGCTCCTACACGGGACCGCGAAAACTGTACCGGTATCTCCTCCGGCGCAAATCCTCTCGGCACGGGTTTCGGAACGAGCACAGTGTTCGCCCCGGCGTGGGGGATCGGACCGCTGTCCGCTCGCAGATCAGGTGGGACGGCCAATGCAAGGGAGAGACCTCCACGATTTGACGCTCCGTTCACGCTTGGCTAGCTTGTCGCCGCGGAGCTCGCTGTGGGCGGAGAATGCTCGCGCGCCCGTTCCGCCGGACCTACGGTCGCGTACAGTTTTGACCAACGATGAAGGAGGTGTTGAAGTCCGAATGGCCAAAGCTGGCCAGCGTATTGGCCGCCGTGTTCGTCGCCGGCGGGGGGTGGCTGGTCTTGATTTGGTGGATCCGATCCCCTGTGCCCGTCCCGATCGAACTGCGTATGCCAGAAGCTGACACCATCACGTCGGCCGCGCCGCCCAGCAGGGTCGCGATCGGGGCTTTGTTCGAAACTCTGGCGAGCTTGGACTCAGTTTCGGTGACCTCGTCCTGGCCCCGCTTTCGCGGTCCGCGTTCGGACAACATCGCCCCCGCCGACGTAGAGCTGGCCGATTCCTGGCCCTCGCATGGGCCGCCGGTTCTGTGGAGGCTTCAGCTCGGCGACGGCCATGCCGGCCCGGCGATCCGCCACGGACGGGTGTACATCCTCGATTATGACGAAGCCCGGCGCGCGGACATGCTGCGGTGTTTTGCGCTGGAGGATGGCCGGGAACTTTGGCGCCGAGGGTACCAAATAGAAATCAAGCGAAACCACGGGATCTCTCGCACCGTGCCGGCGGTTTCGGAGCATCATGTGGTCACCATCGGCCCTCGATGCCACGTGATGTGCGTGGACGCCTGGACTGGCGAGTTGCGCTGGGGTATGGACCTCGTGCGCGAGCAGGGAACCGAGGAACCGCTCTGGTACACCGGCCAGTGTCCGCTCATGGATGGCGAGACTGTCGTCCTGGCGCCTGCCGGACGCGCGTTGATGATGGGCGTCGCAGCGGCCAACGGCCGTGTCGTTTGGGAAACGCCCAACCCGGATGGTTGGAAGATGTCGCATTCTTCCGTGATCCCCATGGAGTGGGCGGGCCACCGGATGTACGTCTATGCTGCGATTGGCGGCGTTGTGGGCGTGTCGGCGGACCCAGCGGACACCGGGCGGGTGTTGTGGACCTGGCCCGACTGGAAGGTGACGGTCCAATGCCCGTCGCCTGTGCCGCTCAGCGACGGCCGATTGCTCATTACGGCGGGCTACGGCGCCGGCAGCGCCTTGTTGCGATTGCACCCTGACGGCGACCGGTTCCGAGTGGAAGTGCTGTGGAAAGTGGACAAAACGGTGTTGGCCTCCGAGCAGCACTCCCCGTTGTGGCATCAGGACCACATTTTTTCCGTCATGCCGAACGACGCGGGCGCGTTACGGCGCCAGTTGATTTGCTATCATCCGGAGCGCGGTTTGGTTTGGTCCAGCGGCCCCTCGCGCCGATTTGGCTTGGGCCCCTACATGATCATTGCGGATCGCATCCTCGTGATGGATGATGAAGGTGGGCTCACGATGGCTCGCGCCCGGACCGACCGCTATGAGGAACTGGCCCGCGCGACAGTGTTGCCGGGCGCGCGGGACTCGTGGGGGCCGATGGCGTACGCGGAAGGCCGGCTGTTGGTGCGTGAGTCGCACACACTGGTGTGCTTGGATTTGAGGAAGCAGCCATGAATCGGCCACGAGCGTCTTGGCGAGTGCGCGGCTGGCAAGTCCGTGCAGGCATGGTGGCGTGGGCGGGCGCCCTAACGTGGTGCGCGTCCGCGCGCGAAGCTCCTGGCCCGGCCTTCGAATTGGACCTCTCCGAACTTCGGAACGTGCCGCCCGAACGCATCGCGTGGGTCGAGACCGCGCCATTACGGACGAACCTGACCGGCCTGAGCGCAGTGGCCATCGGGCGTGAAGACCAGTTCGCGATCGGCGCCGGCCAAGAAGTCATCCTCGGGGCGTTGCGTCCGCCGTCCACAGCGGATCGACGTCTGCGCGTACCGGCAACCATTCGCGCGCTGGCCTTCGCGCCGGATGGAACTCTCTGGGTCGCCTCGGAACGAACCCTGGCGCGACTGGCTCCCCATGCCGACACGTTGGAGAGTGGCCCCCAGCTCTCCGACGGTTCTCTGGTAACTTCGATCGCCGCCTCGTTGAACCTGCTTGCGGTCGCCGACGCTGGAATGAAGGTCGTCTGGGTGTTCGATGGCTCCGGCCATCTCTTGCGCCATATCCGCGCGGTCGAGCCCTACGGCTTCGTGGTGCCCAGTCCGCACTTCGACGTCGCGTTCGAATCGCCGACTACGTTGTGGATTGTCAATCCGGGCGAACTGCGGCTGGAAGAATGGTCGGTGGAGGGACGCCGGCTCCGAACCTGGGGGCGGCCCAGCGTTCGCCTCGAGGGCTTCAGCGGATGCTGTAATCCCACCGACATCGCACGATTGCCCGATGGCCGCATCGTCACGGTGGAGAAAGGGTTGGTTCGGATCAAGGTGTACAGCCCAGACGGGCAACTGGAGCACGTGGTGGCCGCGGCGGCTTCGTTCGCGGAAGATGTCAAAGGGATGGATCTGGCGGTCGATTCGCAGGGCCGTCTCTTCGCGGCCGATCCCGTCCGTGGTGCGGTCCGGGTGTTCGTCCCCAAGTCAGGAGCAACCCGATGACAACGGAACGAGCTCGAACCTTGCAGCGCCGAGAGTGGCTTCGTGCGTGCGCGCGCTGGAGTCTCGGCGGTGTGTTGGGCGCGGTGGTAGTACGCGCGACGCGCGGTGGGTCCGCGCGCGCGATGTCCGTCTGCACCCACTGTGTGCGGGTGGCGACCTGCGATGCGGCATATGGCCGTGGGGCGGCCCGGTGCCCCTTGGCTTTAGGGCTTCGCGGGAGGGCTCGATCATGAACGCTGAACTTCCTCGACGAGCATGGCTACGGCAAAACGCCGCCGCCGTGGCCGGGCTGGTGTTCGGTGGAGCCGCCACGGCGGCCACACGCCGCGCTGCCTCGCCGCACCGCCTGGTCTGGCAGATCGACCCAAAGAAATGTGTCCAGTGCGGCCGGTGCATGACGAACTGTGTGCTGGTGCCTTCCGCGGTCAAATGCGTGCACAACTTCGATCAGTGCGGCTATTGCCGGCTGTGCTTCGGGTACTTTGACCCGGGGGCGACGGAGTTGACGACGGCTGCGGAAAACCAGATGTGCCCGACGGGCGCCATCCGGCGTCGCTTCATCGAGCCGCCATACTACGAGTACAGCATTGTCGAGGACCTGTGCACGGGGTGCGGGAAGTGCGTGAAGGGTTGCACCACCTTCGGCAACGGCTCGCTTCAACTCCAGATCCTTCACCACCGCTGTGTCCAGTGCAACGAGTGCGCCATCGCACGGCGCTGTCCCGCCCAAGCGATCCACCGCGTGCCGGTGGAACATGCCTATCGAATGAAATCACAGGCGGCCAGCGTGACCGCCACGTGGCGCCACAAGGAGGATGGCCCGGCCCATGCCTAAACGAAGTCGGATCTGGGCGTGGAGTTGGACACTCGTAGTCGCCGCGAGCGTGCTCGTCGCCTCGGGCGTCCAACGGTTTCCCAAACCCGATTTTCGTTCCGGCTACACCGTGCCCCAGTACACTCCGCCGGCGGTGGAACGCACGGCCGCGCGCGAATGGTTGGACGTCGGTTTGCTGACAGGCGGGCTAGTGCTGGCAGGCTACTTCGCACTCGCTCGGCGATCCCGAAGGGGCCTATGGATTCTCTCGGTCGCTTCGCTCGTCTGGTTCGGCCTCGTTCGAAAAGGCTGCGTGTGCCCAGTCGGTTCGATCCAAAACGTCGTCCTCGGCCTGGTCTCGCCGGCGGACGGAATTCCCTGGACCGTGGCGGGGATCTTCCTGCTCCCGCTGGTGGCGGCCCTGGTCGTAGGGCGGGTGTTCTGTGCCGGCGTGTGTCCCCTCGGCGCCATCCAGGACCTGGTGATCTTTCGCTGGCGGCCGTTGCCGCTGTGGCTGCGGCAGTTTCTAGGAATGATCCCCCCGACCTACCTGGCCTTCGCGGTCGCCAACGTGGCCGTCGGCGCGGGCTTTTGGATCTGTCGCTACGACCCATTTGTGGGTTTGTTTCGCCGCAGTGGGCCGGCCGGATTGATCGCGTTGGGTTGGATCTTGCTGCTCATCGGGACGGTCGTGCCACGGCCTTACTGCCGATTTCTGTGTCCCTACGGCGTACTGCTCGGCTGGTGCTCACAACTGTCCCGACGCCATTTGACGATTTCACCGGACCAGTGCATTCAGTGCCGGCTGTGTGAAGAGAGTTGCCCATTCGACGCCATTCGCGTGCCGACTCCGCCGCATCCGGATCGCGCGGCCGCGCGGCGACGCATGGTCTACGCGTTGGTGCTGGCACCGGCGTGGGTAGTGCTGGGTGCAGTCGCCGGTTGGGCCGCGGCGGATCCGCTGGCTGCTAAGGTACATCCAGACTGCGCGCTGGCCGCGGAGCTTCGAACAGAAGAATCCACCGGCAAGAAGGAGCAATCGTGGGAGACACGGGTGTTCCGTGCGTCTGGCCGGCCACTGGAGCAGGCCGAAGAAGCCGACCGCGACGCTCGGCGCCGCTTGCGTCGCGCCTGGGCATGGGCCGGCGCGTGGGTCGGAGGTGTGTTCGCGGTGCGCCGCATCGCACTCGGCCGCCGGTCAGAGTTGGCGGACTATGTGCCCGATCGCGGCCAATGCCTTTCGTGCGGTCGGTGCTTCGCCTACTGCCCACGGGAGTACGTTCGGTTGGGAGAACTGGATGGGATTCGGGGACAACCGTGAGCGAGCGATTTGAACAGTCGAACCTTTCGTCGTGGCAGCTTTGGTCCGCCATCCTTCGCGGCGTAGTGGCGGGTACTGGCTTCGTGCTGTGCGTGGCCGGGGCGGTGCTAGCGCTGGCCTGCCTGCAACTTCGCCATGCCGACCCGCTCAACTCCCCGGCCCGGCTGGAAGCGATCCGCGCCGCGCAACAATCCCCCCAGAACGCCGAACTCGTGGCCCGCGCACGAGAACTCGACCTGTTGGCGCGGCGGGCCTTTTTTGCGCAACAGTACCTGGTGCGCCGGGGAGGTTGGATCCTGTGGATCGGAGCGGCGCTGCTCTTCGGGGCTCTCAGCGGAACTCGTTGGCTCCAGCCGCGGGTGGTGGTGCCCGGGCTCGACACCTCGCCGGAAGAACGGGTGGAACGAGAACGACGCGCCGCGCAACGAGCGCTCACCTTGTACATGAGCTTGCTGGTGGGTGGCGCGGTCGCCGTCGGCCTCGTGCTCCGCACACCCGCGCCGGCGGTGTCCGCACCCCTCCGCACGCCCAGCATCGCAGGCGAGGCGACGCTGGCACCCGCATCGGATCCAGTGCAAAGCGAAGAGCCGCTGGATGACCTTCTCGCACAGGCCTGGCCGGCGTTTCGTGGGTATGGCGGGCGCGGCGGAGTCCAATCACCTGCCCCGACACGCTGGAACCTGGAAACCGGCGAGGGAGTCCTTTGGAAAGTGGAGGTGCCCCGACACGCCTTCAGCTCGCCGATCGTTTGGAGCAACTTCGTGTTCGTCACTGGTGCAGACTCACGGCACGGCGCCATCTACTGCTTCAATGCCGACAGCGGCCAGCTGCTATGGGAGCACGAAGTGCGAGACGTGCCCGGCTCGCCGCCGACGCCGCCTAAAGTGTCCGAAGACACCGGACTGGCTGCCCCTACACCGGCGACGGATGGGCGGCGCGTGTTCGCGGTGTTTGCCACTGGCGATCTCATCGCGTGCGATTTCTCAGGCCGGCGCCGTTGGGCGCGAAACCTGGGCGTTCCTAAGAACCCCTATGGGCATGCATCCTCCTTGCAAATCTATCGCGGCCGGTTGATTGTCCAATACGATCAGGAAACGGGTGGGCGTCTCTTGGCCCTGGATCCACGAACGGGGCAAACCATTTGGGACGTACCTCGCGACGTCAAAGCCGGCTGGTCCACACCGGTCATCTGGACCGCCGAAGGGCGAGGGCTCGCAGCGGTGTTGGCCAACCCGAAACTCATTGCCCATGATTTAGAGACTGGTCGCGCGGTGTGGCAGGTGGAGCACCTGGAGGCGGAGATCGGCACGTCGCCCGCCACGGATGGCGAGCGCGTGTTCGCCGGCAACGAGTATGCGCGATTGGTCGCAGTTTCCGCAACGGATGGCAAAGAGCTTTGGAGTTCTGACGAAGACCTGCCGGACGTCGCGTCGCCCTTGGCGTGGAATGGCTGTTTGTTCACGGCCACCAGCGGAGGAATCGTCACATGCCGCGACGTCACCGACGGCCGACGCCTGTGGTTGCAGGAGTGGGACGAGGGGTTTTACAGCTCGCCCATCGCGGCGGCCGATGCCGTGTACCTGATCGACCGTAAAGGCCTAGCCCGCGTGGTTCGCGCAGCGCGCACGTTCGAGCCGATCTCGGAAAATCCCTGCGGCGAGGCGTGCGGTGCCACACCGGCCATCGCGCATGGGCGGTTGTACCTTCGAACCGCCCGCTTTTTGGCCGCCATCACCGGCGCTCCCCCGGCGGAGTCCGCCTCGGGGAATACTTCCGCTCCATGAAGAACCCCGCCTCCAAGGCCCCGCAAGAAGTTCGCCTCGACGAAGTGGACCGCCTGATTGAGCAGGTGGGCAGCTCGGCTGAACATGCGCTCCCGCTGCTGCAGGCACTGCAAGAACGCTACGGCTATCTGCCCGAGGTTGCCCTTCGCCGAATCGTTGAGCGCACGGAAATCACCGCGGCGAACTTGTGGAGCGTTGCGACGTTCTATCCCCAGCTGCGGCTTCGTCCAGCTGGTCGGCATCAAATTTGCGTTTGCGTAGGCACGGCATGTCACGTCAAGGGCGCCGAACGAGTGTACGAAGCCGTTCAGCGCGAGCTCCGGATCCCGGAAGGTAGCGACACCGACCCGGACGGCGAATACACCGTGCGCAAGGTCACGTGCCTGGGGTGTTGCACGCTGGCGCCGGTGGTGATGGTGGACCACGTCACCTACGGTCATCGGACTGCGGACAATTTGCGAGCTATGTTGGAGGATTTCGCTCGCCACAGCGCTAGGGCGATGGCCGACCCGCTGTCGGGCGACAACCAATCCGATGCGTCCTGGGAGGGAGAAGTCCGCATCGGCCTGGGCTCGTGCTGCATTGCAGGCGGTAGTGCGCGCGTCGAGGCCGCGCTGCGGGAGGCCATCCAGCGAACTGGCCGGCGCATTCGCGTTCGTCACGTCGGCTGCGTCGGCATGTGCCATCAAACTCCCTTGGTGGAAGTGGTCACCTCCGAGGGCCAAGCGGTCCGATACTCCCGCGTACGCCCGGACGACGTGGCCCGGATCATCGAAGCGCACTTCCAGCCCACTGGGGTTCGGCGATTCTTGCGCTTGGCCGAGCAAGCCGTCGAGCAGGTGCTTGGGTACGGGGTCGGCGGCGATCCATCCAGCGTGCGTCAGCTCGATCCTCGGGACAGCCAGGTGGAAGCATTTACATGCCGCCAGATGCACATCGCCACGGAGTACTGCGGTAGCCTGCACCCGCTCGACCTCGGCGAGTACCGCCGGCATGGTGGACTCGAAGCACTCCGCCAGTGCCTCACGAGCCGAACTTTTGAGGACGTCATCGAAGAAATCGAGCGGTCCGGCCTGCGTGGTCGGGGAGGCGCGGGGTTTCCCACGGGCCTCAAATGGCGACGCGTACGCGCCTCGGCGGATCCGATCCGATACGTCATTTGCAATGGCGATGAGGGCGATCCGGGTGCGTTCATGGATCGGATGTTGATGGAGTCCTACCCCTACCGCGTACTGGAGGGGCTCATCATCGCCGCGTGGGCCGTCGGCGCCCGCGAGGGGATCCTCTACATCCGCGCGGAATACCCCTTGGCGCTCCGCCGCATCGGAGCGGCCATCGAACGGCTGCGCCAGGAAGGCTGGATCGGACGCAATATCCTGGGCACAGGCTGGGATCTGGAATTGCGCATCGCACGGGGTGGAGGCGCATTCGTGTGCGGCGAGGAAACCGCGTTGATTGCTTCGATCGAGGGACGTCGTGGTTCGCCCTCCTTGCGGCCACCCTATCCCGCCGAGCGCGGCTACCGCGGTCACCCGACGCTGGTGAACAACTGCGAGACGTTGGCCTTGGTTCCGTGGATACTCCGGCACGGCGCGGAAGCGTTTGCGTCCATCGGGACCCCGCACAGCAAGGGCACGAAGGTCTTTGCGTTGGCAGGCAAAGTGGCTCGAGGTGGCCTGGTGGAAGTCCCCATGGGGATCACCCTTCGGCAAATCGTCGAAGACATCGGCGGCGGTGCTGCAGGCGGTCGGCGATGGAAAGCCGTGCAAGTGGGCGGGCCGTCCGGCGGCTGCGTCCCGGAGTCCTTGGGCGACACGCCGGTAGATTACGAGGCGCTCCAAGCCGTGGGCGCGATGATGGGCTCCGGCGGTCTGGTCGTGCTGGACGAAGCGGACTGCATGGTGGACGTGGCGCGCTATTTCCTCTCCTTCACGGCGCGCGAGTCATGTGGCAAGTGCAGTCCGTGCAGAGTCGGCACGCAGCGAATGTTGGAAATTCTGGACCGCCTGTGCGAAGGCCGCGCGCGCCCCGACGATTTGATGCGCTTGGAGGAAATTGCCGAGCTGACACGCCGCCATAGTTTGTGCGGGCTGGGCCGCACGGCCCCCAATCCAGTTCTCACCACGCTGAGGTTTTTCCGATCCGAATATGAGGCGCACCTCCAAGGACACTGCCCGGCGGGCCGCTGCGTAAAATTAATCCGCTACGAGGTGGGACCCGAGTGCATCGGTTGCACGCGTTGCGCGCAGGTCTGCCCTGTGGGCGCCATCCCACCCAACCCCTATCGCCCACACGTGATTCGTGCGGACGCGTGCGTGCGATGCGACCTCTGCCGGACGAGTTGTCCCACCCAAGCCATCCGGATTGTGCCCAACACGAACGCCTCCACGGTGGCACCTGTGCAACCACCGGAGCTTTGTACCGCAGAGGTCCCTTCGTGAAGCTGGTGAAAGTTTCCATTGACGGGCGGGCGGTGACGGTCGCCGAGGGCTCGACTGTGCTCGACGCTGCACGGACCCTGGGGATCGAGATCCCTACGTTGTGCCACCGCGATGGACTTCCCCATTACACCTCGTGCATGGTGTGCGCGGTACGCGACCTGGCTAGCGGACGATGGATCCCAGCGTGTTCGCAACCCGTCGCCGAGGGAATGGAAATCGAAGCCTCCTCGGAGCTCGTCCACCGCGCGCGCCAACGCATCTTGGAGCTGTTGCTCAGCGAGCACTTGGGCGACTGCGAGGCGCCATGTCGCCGGGCTTGCCCGGCTTCTCTACGCATCCCGGAGATGTGCCGCCTTACGCGAGAAGGCCGCTTGGACGAAGCGGCCCGTCTGGTCGTGGAGGATCTGATTTTGCCTGTCGCCCTTGGATGGGTCTGTCCGGCTCCGTGCGAACGAACGTGCCGGCGCGCTGATCACGACCGCGCGCTAGCAATCCGAGAGCTTCACCGAAGGCTGGGCTGTTCCCCGGACACCGCCGCAGTACGCACACCGCGATGGCCGCCACGGATCGGCCCAACGGTCGCCGTGATTGGGGGTGGGCCCTCGGGCATTTCCGCGGCGGTCGCTCTTCGCCGTCGGGGCTATGCCGTCCACGTCTTCGAACGCAGCTCTCGGCTGGGCGGGGGGCTGTGGGCATCGCCCGCCGCGGCAAATCCCAAGTTTGCCCAAGCCTTCGCGGCGGAGCTCGAACAGCATGTCGGCGTCGAGATCGAATGGCATCTGAACACGCCCATCGAAACCGCCGAGGAACTCAACCATATTTGCAGCAGCCACGCCGCCACGGTGTTGGCCCTAGGTTCGATCGAGCCGGAGCAATCCCGTGCGTGGGGGCTCGCGCGCGGCGCCCGCGGTCTGATCGTAGATCCGGCGACACGCCAAACGAACCTCCCAGGAGTCTTCGCCGCCGGTGGCGTGGTGCAACCTGGCAAAATGGCTGTTCGGTCCATCGCGGATGGACAACGAGTCGCGGCCGCAGTCGCAGGCTATGTGCGGACCGGCCACCCCACGGTGTGGGTCTCGCGGTTCGACAGCCGTGTCGGCCGCCTCGAACCTGGTGAAGTTCAACAATGGGTCCCGGACGGTGGTCCAGATCGCGGTGCGTTTCCCGGCGAAATGCGCTCCGAACAGTTGGACGCCGCGACCATCGCGGAAGCCGCGCGCTGCTTCGGTTGCGATTGTCGGAAGGCAGCCACGTGCCAGTTGCGCCGATACGCAGACCAATATGGCGCCGACGCCCATCGCTTCGAGTCGCCCACGCGGCCGCCTGTGATTCTCCGGCGCGATCATCCCCAAGTCGTGTACGAGCCGGGCAAGTGCATCCGCTGCGGTATCTGTGTGCGGATCGCCGCGGCAGCTGGCGAACCGCTCGGCATGACGTTCCAAGGCCGCGGCTACAGCGAACAAGTGGCGCCCTCCTTTAATGACGGGCTCGAGGCGGGTCTAGGACGCGTGTGGCGGGAATGTGTTGCAGCCTGCCCTACGGCCGCTCTGGCCTTGCGGGACCGCTGGGACCCCATGGGGCCCGACCATATCGAACGATGATCCACTGCACGTGATTTCTGAAATCCGTGGAGCCATGCCTGCGGTGATCTTCCCGTCTTGCCAAAAGGATTGGCAAAGTGGTACGCTGAGTGGCGGCTGGACACCACGACAGAGGGTATTTTCGACGCTCACCGGCTGTACCTGTGAGCCGCTCAAGTACCCCACCCGACAGAGGAGAGAGCCATGTGTGAATTACTGGCACTAAATTTTAACCAACCTGTTCGATGTTCACTTTCGTTCCGCGGCTTCTGTCATCGCGGCGAACGTAACGCAGATGGATGGGGAATTGCGAGATTCGACGGGCGTGCCTGCCAGATTTTCAAAGAACCGATCCAAGCTCCTCAAAGTAAGTTGGCTACGTTTCTGCGCGACTATGAGTCTTTTAAAAGCAAGATTTTTATCGGCCACGTCCGCTTAGCCAGCCAAGGCGAGCGAGCACTAGAAAACACCCACCCATTTGTACGCGTGTTTCGGTCTCGTGAAGTTGTATTCGCTCACAATGGCACCGTGAGTCTGTCCATCCCGAAGCCAGCGCTGAAGTTCCGTCCCGTGGGGGAAACGGACTCCGAACACCTGTTCTGTGCACTTCTCACGGAATTGTCCCAACGAGGTATCGGCTTCTCGAAGTTCAAAGAAATCGAGAATATTCTTCGCTATTTCAACCACTACGGATCTATGAATTTGCTATTTTCTGAAGGCGAACACCTCTATGTCTATCGAGACGAGGGCGACTGCAATGGACTCTGCATGATTGAACGGAAGGCGCCGTTCGACCGCGTCTCTCTGGAGGACGAGGACTGGGAAGTTAATTTGGCTGAGGAGAAGCATCCCGATCAGCGAGGGGTTGTGATCGCAACTCGCCCTTTGACTAATGAATCGTGGAAGGAGTTCGAGCCGGGTTCTCTAAGCGTTTTTAAGGATGGTCAATGTATTTATGGCGGCCACCATCTGCCTTCGGAAAAATGAATTCGGTGTGCTCAGCCGCGATCGGCGTGCCACCTACGGCGTGTCGTGTGTCGGAAGGGTTGACGGCCAGATCCATCCGATCGCCCTCCACCTGAGCCGGCCAAAGGAAGAGAGCGAACTCCACGCGACGCCCCCCAGGGTAGCACCCTCGTGGGCACCATGACCCAACGCGAGGTCCGTAGCATTCGAGCCCCACAAATCCGCGGATGGCCGATGCGAGCTAAACTCGATATTTTAAAGTCCGGATGCTGTCGGCCACACGTCCGTCGGGGGCTGGCCTTCTTCAGGGACCCAAGGCAACCAGCGCCGCGAGGCTGCCAACATGAGTTGCCTCAATCCGAAATCGGGAGATTCCACACATTCACCCACCGTGCCCACCCAAGTGACCGCGGAATGCATCCAACTCAAGTCCGCCGAGACCACCGCGTCCATGGGCGGCCGTCTCACGCCGTCATCCACTTGCCTCAGAAACTGTCCGATCCAACCACGAGCACCGATGAAGAAAAGGATCAACACCACGCCCATCGCCACCGCCAGACTCCACCGCGGGCGGCCTTCTTCATGCACAGGGCCAGCCTTGGATCGGAGCCATTCACGTTCGAGATTGGCCCATAGTTCCTCGGGCATTTCCGATGGGTTCCACGGTCTGGCGAGTTGACGGTCGAGCTCCTCGTACCGCGCCACATATGCAGCACAGGCCAAGCAATGCGCCAAGTGGTTCTGGACCGCGCGGGGCAACTGCCGCGACTCGTCGCGACGCCAGTGCCATACAAAACGAAACCACCCACACCGGATGTTCATCGAGGCTCCTCCGTCTCCACTGCCGTGTAGCACGGCAGTACCGTCCGATCTCGAAGGGATGCTCGAAGCCGCTCCGCTACCCCGGCATTGAGAAGTGCTCGCCGCGCTCGAAACAGCAAGACCCGTACGTGGGTGGCGGTCAGGCCCATGGCCGCTGCGATTGCCCGAACCTCCAAGCCGTGGTACACCCGGAGTGTCAGGGCTTCCAGCGCCCGCGGCGAGAGAACCTGCCGCGCGGTCGTCCAGAGATCGTTTTCCAGTTCGCTATCCGAAAGCCGATCCAGTGGGTCGCCACGGTTCGCACCCACACCGGTCGTGAGACGCATTTCGAAACCATCCCGCTTCACAGCTTCCCGCTGAACTCGACGGATGGCGTCGGTCACCACGGAACGAGCCACCGAGAACAACCACGGCGCCCATGGACCTTTCGGCGCCGCCGCACGGAGTTGCCGTACCACCTTCACGAAAATCTCTTGGCACACATCGTCCGCATCCAATGGCGGCCGCACGCGGCGCCAGCAGTAGGCGCGCACCTGCCCATACCAACGCTCGACAAGCTCCCGCAAAGCCTCGGCTGAACCCTGCGCGACTCGCCGAGCGAGTTCTTCGTCCGTCCGTGTGGACTGCGTCACACTATTGCGCAACCGACTTCTCCGTTGCTTCTTTCAGCTTTTTTTGCGCGCCTTCGCGGATCGCCTGGGCGACATCCTCGGACGGTACTTCGAGCTGCGCGGAGATCCTCGAGCCGGAAGTTTCCACGACCAAAGACTGCGCCCACCGCGCCGCTCGAGGATCCTGCTCAGCATTCAACATCGCCATGGCGCGCAGGCCTTCAAGCACTTTCTGAAGTTGCGCGGCTTTCTCCTCACTGGCCATCGTCGCGCTCACATGGCACCGGATCTGGCCGCCGATCTCACCCACCCATAATCGTACGTTTTGAGCACCCGGCAGGTGGGCATTCGGCCGCGTCTCTGCAGGCAGCTCCGTCGCCATGCCGTAAAGAAACCCTCCGACCGCAGCCTCGTCGGTCCGGGCAAGCTGAACAGCCGGATGCCGGCCATCGAGCGTGTCTAACACCATTTGAACGACGGATTCGTACTCAGACAATATGACCGTCGAGACACCGTGGAACGCCCCGTAGATTCGTTTGCGTTGGCCGTTCCCTTTGTCTTTCTTTTTTTCGTCGAGCCAACTGTAGATGACATGGTTTCCAGTGGAGGTTTCGGAATAACCGTCGGCCGCCTTCAACAGCGTAAGAATTCGTTCGCGGTCGAACCGCCCTTGAAGAATCACGGCACCATGTCGGCCTGCACCGCACAATGTGATGCCGGCAATGTCGGTTCGCGGGTCAAAGCCAAACACCGCTTTGAAGGCGGCCAGCTTCCGCTCCGCCTCCTCCTGCTTGAGCAGGCCCAGAAAGGTTTGACCCGGAACGGTCCGATTCCATGCCTCCACGTCCCAGTGGAGCCACCACCGAGCCTCCGAAGGTATTGCCCGAGATGGAAACGGCGCCGCTGAGGCACCGACGCTGATCATTCCAATGCATCCGATTATGAGCGCTCGCCCGATCATTGCACTATCTCCTTTCCGGCGTCATTCTCATGCCCAACCTAGACAACGTTTGGGCGACGCCCAAAGTTACACCGATCGCGCATTACGGATGACGTTGTTCGGATCGGAGGGTCAATACCAAGGCGCGGAGGTCCATGACGTGTTGCCCGCGCACCTCCCGAGCACGCAACGTTAACCGGCCACGGCCTGCGGGGAGTTGGATCGTGCCCAGTCGAAGCGGCCGGAACTCCTTCATGTACGACTCGCCTTTGCGAGGAACCACGTCTTGGTTCGTAATGAGGGGTGGATTCCACGCGGGCCGGACGACCCCCACGAGCGTCGCCGAGCCCAACGTTAGCTCCACCACCGAACCCTCATCGGAGTCGGCGCACGTGTACCAGAGCTCGACTTCGTAGCGGCCCGGAGTGACGATTTCGACGTCCCACGTGATGGAATCTTCCGTGCAATCCCAGTTCGTGAAGTACGAACAGTTGGGCGCCGGCGCGCTGCGTCGAATGTGCCCATGGGGCGTGCCATCCCGCGCAGGAAGCCATGTTCGGGGGAACGCTGGGTAGCCTACAGGAAACGGCCGAGGGTCGACGGCTCCTCCGGCGCCCTGCACGGACGCCTCGGTTGGCAACCCCACCTCTGTTCGCCAGCGAGCCACCGCCTCTTGTAGTTCCGCCGCCACCCCAGGCAGCTCGGCGGCAAGGTCACGTGTCTGGCTGGGGTCTGCCCACATGTCGAACAGCTTCCCCGTATGGTCCAGCCGATAGCGTTCGGTTCGCACGCTCACGCGGCCATTCCAGTGTTGGAACAACCGACGGTCGGGCCATGCCGTCGCCGTCCCCAACAGCAACGGTGAAAGGTCACATCCGTCGAGCGGAGCATCGCCCACCTTCGGCACCCCCGCGAGCGACAACAACGTTGGCAGAAGATCCACTGCCGCACAGATCTGCGTCACCACGCGGCCGGCGGGCAAACGGCCTGGCCACCGCAAGAAACAAGGTGACCGCACCCCACCCTCGTCGGTGTCGCCTTTTCGGCCTTTCATCTCGCCGTTCCAGCGCACGCTGTTCGGGCCGTTGTCCGAGAAGAACACCACCAACGTGGAGTCGCGTAGCCCCAATCGGTCGAGCGCATCCAGCACCCGGCCGACGTTCCAGTCGAGGTTTTCGCACATCGCCAGGACCGCGCGAGTGACGGCAAGATCCTCCCTCTCTCCCATCGCACCACGCTGCACGATCTCGCGCTGTTCGAACCGGCACCAAAAAGAGTTGGGAACGCAGAATGGGGAATGCGGCGTGTTGTAGGCCAAGTAACACAGCCACGGCCGCTGCCGGTGCTCTTCGATGAACTGAATCGCGCGGTCGGTCAAATGGTCCGCAATATATCCCCGACCCCGAACAGGCTGTCCGTTATGTTCGAGCGGCGGGTCGAAGTACTCGCCCCAGTGGCCTTCCGTGAAACCGTAGAACTCCTCGAACCCGCGGGCGTTGGGGTGGTACGGCCACTGGCTACCGTTGTGCCACTTGCCAATGCACGCGGTCGCGTAGCCAGCGGCTCGGAACGCCTCCGCCAATGTACGTTCGTTCGGGTCCAGTCGCTCCTGCCCCAACGAGACGCCCCGCACGCCCCCGCGCGGATGGTAGCGGCCGGTCAGCAGCTCCGCCCGCGTGGGCGAGCACACGGGCTGGACGAAAAAGCGGTCGAGCACCACCCCCTCGCGCGCCAAAGAGTCCAACCGAGGCGTAGATAGGTTGCGGTTCCCGTGAACGCTGAGATCACCCCAACCTTGGTCATCACTGAGAATGATCAAGACGTTCGGTCGTTCCGCGCCCCCCACGGTCAGCGTGGCCAACGCGAGTAGGGTCGCACCGATCCACGTTTGCGACGATTTCATGCTTGGACACTCCTTGCGAAGTCATCTTACCCGTGTGAAGTGGCATTGACGATCCCACGAAGGGGTCCGGCCGGGCCCAGCGCCGAGCCACTTCCTGCCTCGTGCTCAGCCTTGCCAAACGCCTACGCCTCGCGTACTAAGTAGGGGCATCATGGAACTGTGGCACTGGTGGTGGATTGCTGGCATCCTGCTCGTCACCGTCGTCGCCAGCCGGTTCGGACATCATTACCTTACGCGGCTGGCGGACGCCGCGGCGCACAACACGCGGCCGGTCTTGGAGGCCGTGTGGCGTGCCATGGCCCATGCGTTGAAATTTTCGCTCGCCTGCGTAGCGTTGGCCCGCATCTTGTACGTGTTGCCCTGGCCCGAACGACTCGCCAACGGCGCGCACTCGCTGGCGGCAGTGGCCGACACGGTCGCCGTGGCCTACCTGGCGATGGCCTTGACCGACGTCGCCGCCCGCTGGGTGGAACAAGCCGCCCGGCGGACGCGCTCGCGAATGGACGACATGCTCGCCCCGTTAGTGGGCAAAACCCTTCGCGGCGTGGTGTGGGTGCTCGCAATGGTACAGATCGTCCAGACCCTATCCAATCGGCCCATCACCTCCATCCTCGCCGGATTAGGCATCGGCGGGTTGGCCGTCGCGCTCGCTGCACAAGAAACGATCCGAAACTTTTTCGGCTCGCTGGTGCTGTTGATGGACAAGCCCTTCGAAATCGGCGACCGCATCCGGGCCGGCGACATCGACGGCGCAGTAATCGCCGTGGGTTTTCGCAGTACGCGCATCCGTACGTTGGACGGCGAACGGGTCACCATCCCCAACGCAGACCTGGTCAGCCGAGTCATCTACAACGTCGAGCAACGCTCGTACATTCGCCGCGTGCTCACGCTGGGCATCGCGTACGAAACACCGCCGGACCGCGTCCGCCGCGCCCTCGAGATTCTACGAGAGCTGCTCCACAACCATGAGGGCATGGACCCCGCGTACCCGCCGCGCATTCACTTCACCGAATTTGCCCCCTACTCGCTGAACTTGGAGGTTGTCTTTTGGTACCATCCCGCCGACTGGTGGAAATGCCGGGCGTTCGTCGAGCGGCTGAACCTCAAAATTCTCGAGGAGTTCAACCGCGAGGGCATCGCATTCGCGTACCCCACACAAACCGTGTACGTCAATCCGCTCCGCCCGGTGTAGGTCAAGCCTTCGGTGGGCGGCTCCACTCCCACGCCCGCCCCACGCCGCTACGGGTCGTCGCGTAATGGGAACACAGCTTGCCGCCCCGCCGCAGCACAACGAAACCGAAGTTGGTTCACTGCACCGGCACTGCATTCGAAGACGTTCTTTGCGCGGCGGGCGACACAGCGATAAAGAGAACCTGGCTTCACTGCGTGAAACCTACGCGGGCTGACCATGCCGATGTCGCGGCTGCGCGTCCTCCACACCTCCCCTCAGCGTGGGCGGTAGGACAGGGATGCAGCCCATCGGATGGGACCCGAATACTCTGATCTCAGAGTGCAGTCAGAGAACATCGGCCCCGTGGGCTCGATGGGATGGTGGCCGCCGCGACTTCGTCGGAGCCAGGCGCCGCTCGCCAAAAGTCACCCAAGTCCACCAGCCACATCTGCCGGCCCTCGCCGCTGTGGGCCGAGTCGATGCACACCCACCGCCCGGAGGGGCTGATGCGGGGATGAAGGTCACACCGCCACTCGCCAGTATACTCGGGCGGCGACGAAAACCGGCCAAGGATCCACCGCCGTCGCGAGGCGGGTTGTACCGCGTACAGCACCTGCTCCCGCGCGGGCTCGATGGGATAGGTGTCACAGAGGATCCACTTGTTCGCACGCCCCGGAACGTAAGTGCAGTGCCCGTCACGTTCCATCATTCCGCCCACTTCATCCACCCGGTCCCCACGGTCCTCCACCACCAAAAACGCCCACCGCTGGCCGTCGGGCGGCACGCCCGCGTACATGAGCAACGCACGCGCATCTCTCCAAACAAAATGCGAGACCTTGCCCGTGGCGTTCACCAGCCAGGGATCCCGGCCGTCCGCGCCCCAACTCAACATGCGGGTCCACCAGCCTTTCATGCCCGGGGTTCGCCAACGATGAAGGAACACAAACCGCTGACCGTCCGGGGCGACCAGTAGGTGGTTCACCCAATGCTTAGCGTCAGATGGAAACCCACCGCGAGGCGGCGCAAACCGCACCACGTCGGCGAAGGACAGCAACAGATCCACGCGACCCGTCTCGAGGTCGACTTTCCAAATCCCCGTGTCATCCGGCGCGCCCAGGTTCGCCCGCGGATCCGGCCCCCCCGCATATCCATACCCAGGACGACAGTCGTTCAACCGACGGAAATCCGGCGCCACCGCCCAACGGCCATCCGGACTCAACGCGTAGATCGGAGCGGGCAGCGTCCGGGTTCGGCCGGTTCGCACGTGGTGCAACCGGACCACGAACTGATCCCCTTCACGATCGTTCCAAACCACCTCGTCGGGATGCCCTGGCCGCCACTGGAGCATGCACCCCTGCTGCCAGTTCCACGCACGTGTCCGCCCCAGCTCGATCCACCGATCGCCGTCGCGTAAGTCCACCATACCCACGGCAATCTCGTCCTCGGCCATGGGCGATCGGTGCTCGAACGTCACCTCGTTCCCCAATAGCCAGCGCTCGTCACGTGAAAACTGTTCTTTATCGTAGTAGCCA
>CAACVY010000016.1 GCA_900661335.1 uncultured bacterium
GGAAAGCAAACCGGTTGGATCTACAGCACGTTGCCCCTGGCCTGCATCGTGGCGCCTCTCATTTCCGGCCAGCTGGCGGATCAGTACTTCCACAGTGAACACATCCTCGGAATCGCCCACCTCCTGGGAGCTATGCTCATGTTTGTCGCGGCGCGGCAGACTAAGTTCGTGCCGTTACTGATCACGATGTTCGCCTACTCGTTTTGTTATGCGGCGTCCCTGCCGCTCGTGAACTCCATCATGTTCGCGCACGTCAAACCCGAGACACGGATCAATACGGCCCACATTTTCATGTGGGCCCCGATCGCATGGGCGCTCGCAGGGTACGGACTCAGTGCGTGGAGATGGAAATTCAAAACTGGCGAGAAGGGCGTGGACTGCATGATCCTTGCCGCCCTGCTCTCCGTGCTCATGGCGCTTACGACCCGTATGTTGCCGGCCACGCCTCCGGCTCGAGCGGGCACTGCGCCGATTCTCCAGGCGATGGGCATGCTCCGCGATCCGAACTTTCTTGTGTTCATCGCCGTTTCGATGGTGATCGCCGGAGTGATGCAGTTTTATTTCTTAGGTTCTGCCCCGTTCTTGCAAAGCATTGGGATCGGTAACCGAAGCATCCCCGCCGTCATGGCCATCGCACAGGCGGTTCAGACACTCGCTACGTTCCTGCTGCTGGGCCCGATGACGACTAAACTCGGCTACAAGGCCACGTTGCTCGTGGGCGCGGCGGGTTGGGGAGCGTTGTATGCCATCTACGCCTTCGCACCCCTTCGAGGTTTGGTCATCGCGGGCCAGTCGCTCCACGGCCTGGCCTACGTCTTGTTTATTATCGCAGGACAAATCCTCGCCAACGAGTTGTCGAACGAAGCGATCCGCAGCTCCGTCCAAGCGCTCATGTTCGCCGCAACCACCGGGCTGGGGCTCTTTTTAGGCACGCATTTAGCCGGTGCGACCATGGACCGCTTCAAGGGCGCCGATGGCTTCCAGTGGTCCCGCATTTTCGCCGTGCCATTCGCCATCATCGTGCTTTGCATGGTCTGGTTTGCTCTGGCCTTCAAGGGTTGAACCTCTACCGTCGGGCTCGGGCCCAGCCGCTTTCGCAACGGGCGCGGCGATGCGAGTTGGACTCGCAGGTCTTCGTTCCGAACGCGAGAATGGCAGAACGCTCCGTGCACACGCTCATACGGAACGCGGGCGTGGCAGGTCATGCTCCTCGTGGGGATCGTCGCTAAGCGCCGTGGGATATTCCCATCGCTCATGTGGCAACAAAAAGCCCGCGACGACCGACGCGCCACCGTCAACGACCACAACTTGGCCGGTGACTTTTTCTGCGTAGGGCCCAAGCAAAAAGGCCACCATGTTCGCAACTTGAGCTTTATCTGCCTCAATATCCCAGGGCAACGGACTCATCATTCGCCAAATCCGATGCAATTGGTTGAACCCTGGAATCTTGGATGCCGCCCGGCTGTGGAGCGGGCCGGCAGAGACTGCATTCACTCGAATTTTCTCTCGTCCGTGGCGTCGCGCGAGCGCTCGCACCAGCGCTTCCAAGGCCGCCTTGTGGACACCCATCCAGTTGTAGTACGGGTAAACACGGGACGTGTCGAAGGTCAACGCGACCACCGAGCCACCTTCCCGCATGGCCCGACGTGCGTGCCACACCACCCGCGCTAGTGATACGCAACTAACGTGGTACGATTTCAAAATGTCGTCGACCGCCGGCGTGTGGAACTCTTCGCCCAAACACGTCCGCGGATTGGCAAAGGCAATCGAATGCACGACTCCCGCCACCTCATCGAGTCCGCTGAACAACTTCTCGATCTGAACGTCGTCGGTGACATCGCAGTACCGGATGTCCAGCCGATCGAGAACTTCGCGGGGCACTCGACGATCGCTTTTTTCGAGGAAGATATTCCTCATCCGCTCGTTTTGGACCGTGTACACGACTCGCCCGCCCCATCGCTCGATCGTCTGCCCGATGGCCCACGCGATGGAGTCCGAGTCCAGCAAGCCCATCACTACATATGTCGCGCCCGATTGGATCATTGGAACAATCTCCAGCTCGACAAGCTACGTCAGATCCGCTTAAAAACAAGCAAGTGCCCGCCGGGCGCTCCACTATGACCTTTCAAAACTGGCCTCCGCGGCCCCCGCCCACATCGCGGCTGACCGCCTCGCGCCGGGGAGTTTCACGAGCATCTGTCGTCGGCCCAGAACATCAACCGCTACGGCCGAACTTTCGGCGAAGATCACTAAAGCTGAAGTGCAACAGCGTTGGGCGCCCATGGGGGCAGGTGTAGGGCATTCGAGTCTTTGCCAAGTCGATCACCAATTGCTCGACTTCTTCCAACTTGAGGATATCTCGGGCCTTCACCGCTGCGCGGCACGCCGCCGAGGCGATGCTCTCCCGCACCCACCGCTCCGACCCAATCTGAGGTCCCGATTCCTCCAACGACGCCGCAATGTCCGGAAGTATGCGCGCCACTGAAACGACACCCAACACCGAGGGCACGGCGTCCACGATGAAGCTCCTGGGACCAAACTCCGAGATCCCAAAGCCCATGGCATCGAGCGCAGCCAAGTTCCTGCTCACCCGCTCTGCATCATGATCGCTCAACTCCACAGTTTCGGGAATGAGCAGCGGCTGGGACACCGGGCGCCCCTGCTCCGCTTCGGCCATCCAACGGTCGTAGATCACCCGCTCGTGCGCGGCGTGGGGATCCATGACGACCAAACCGTCCTCCATTTCCAAGATGACGAACAAGCCTCCCACTTGCCCGAGGACCCGACACCAAGACCACGGTGGCGCCACGCCGTCCGAGGAGGTAGCCGGTTCCACGCGATCGGTCGGAGAACTGCTCACCGGGGTCAGCCCGCTCCGCGACTCTTGCGGGGACGATGGCGCCGGCGCAGGTCCCACCAAGCGCGGGTGTGCAAACACTCGAGTCGGAGGTAAGTCCGGGATGGACAACTTGGACGACGTTGCTTGCTCCGACGGGGTCGGCCGCAGCTGCCCAAGGCTCGGGATCGGCCCTGAAGGCCCCGTGCTCTTGGGATGATCCGAGATGGACACGGCCACGCTACTGAGACCCGGATACCCCAACGCCGAACGGATCGCGGAGATCAGAAGATCGCGGACTTCCCCGGGACGACGAAACCGAACCTCTTTCTTGGTGGGATGCACGTTGACGTCCACCTCTTCGGATGGGAGCTCGATGAACACAAACACGACCGGATAGCGCCCCCGAGGGATGAGGTCTTGGTAGGCTTCGTTGAGCGCGTGCTGCAATACCGGCGCACTGGCGGGCCGGCGGTTGACGAACACGAACTGCTCCGCGCGGTCCCCCCGGCTCGCCTGCGGCAACCCCACAAATCCACTGATCCGAAGTCGGCCCGCCTCCGCCTCCAACGGGCGGAAGGCATCAGACACCGGACGGCCGTACAGCGCAGCCAAGCGATCGGCCAACGTTTCGCCGGACCGCACCTGCAGGGTGCGCCGCCCGTCGACCGTGAACTCGAACGCCACATCCGGCCATGCCAGCAGATACGGCCACAGGGTTTGCCGTACCTGAGACAGTTCCGTTTGCTCCGTTCGCAAGAACCTGCGCCGCGCCGGCACGTTGAAAAAAAGGTTGCGCACCACTACCCGAGTGCCGGGAGGACACCCGATCGGTTGGACGTCGAGAATGCGCCCTGCGTGGACCGTAATTTCCGTCCCCTCCGTGTCCTCCCGCCGCGCGGTTTGCAACGTCATCCGGGAGACCGCCGCGATCGCGGCGAGCGCTTCCCCGCGGAATCCCAACGTTGCAATCCGCTCGATGTCCTCTACGTCTCGCAGTTTGCTTGTCGCGTGCCGCTCGATGCTTAAGAGAGCATCATCCCTCGACATCCCTTCCCCGTCGTCCGTAACGGCGATCAGCGTCCGGCCACCGGCCACGACTTCCACCTGGATTCGTCGCGCTCCCGCGTCCAAAGAGTTCTCCACCAACTCCTTGACGACCGAAGCGGGCCGGTCAACGACTTCCCCGGCCGCAATCTTATTAATCACGGCGTCGGATAGGACGTGGATGCGTGTGCCTTCGCTCATTCCAATGGATCACACTACCGCAGTCGGCCCGGTTCGCCAAACACCCCACCCAGGCAGGCGTGTAGGGGACCAGACACTGGGCTTTGAAGCGCATCTGACCGCAGTGCGACCTGTCGAGTCCGTCTCAATGTGCAGATGGGCAGGCCCACCGGTGCTCGATCGTGTTTCAATGGCGATGCGGGTTGAAATCGGCTCGCCGCGAACGGATAGTTTTCTCGGCCATGAACGCCGAACGGTGGGTTGTGTGCGAGCTGTGTCCCCGAGAATGCCGCCTGGCTCCGGGAGAGCGCGGGGATTGCCGTATTCGGGCCAACCTAGATGGCCGGATGGTGGCTCTCACGTATGGGTGCCCTTGTTCGATTCACATCGACCCGATGGAAAAAAAGCCCCTGTATCACTTTCTTCCAGGAGCACCCATCCTCTCCCTGGCGACCGTCGGATGCAATCTCCACTGCAAGAACTGCCAAAACTGGGAAATTTCCCAAGCGAACCCCGAGGACGTCGAAGCCGTGCCGCTGCCACCCGCCGTGCTAGTGCAGTTGGCTCGGTCCGAGCGGTGCCCAGCGATCGGCTACACCTACACGGAGCCCGTAGCCTGGTTTGAATACACGCTGGATTCGGCGCAGCTGGCACGCGAGGCGGGCATCCGCAATGTGTTGGTCACAGCCGCTTACGTGAACGAAGCCCCATGGCGGGAACTGCTCTTGCTCACCGACGCGGCCAACATTGACCTGAAGTTCATGAGCAAGGAACGATACCGGGAAATCTGCGACGGCGAGCTGGCCCCGATTCTGCGTGCGATCGAAATATGCCGTGCTATGGGGGTCTGGCTGGAGATCACTAACCTCGTAATCCCCACCCTGAACGACTCGGAGGGCGACTTCCGTGCGGTCGCCCGGTGGATCCGCGACCATGTCGGCGCCGATGTTCCACTTCATTTTTCCGGATTTCATCCTCAGTATCGCCTCCGGCACCTCCCCGCGACTCCCGGAGCGACACTCGAGCGCGCCAGGGATATTGCCCGCGCCGAAGGGTTAAAATTCGTCTACGTCGGCAATGTCCGCGTACCCGAAGGTGGTACTACGTTCTGCCCGGAGTGTGGACGCGCCGTGATTCGACGAGTGGGGTTCAACGTGGTCGAACACCACGTGGTCGGAGGCGCATGCGGCTATTGCGCCGCCACGATTCCTGGGGTGTGGAAATGAAACGTAGAAGCTGGCTGGTGGGCGTGGGCGCATGCCTGGCGACCCCGTGGTGGACCGTGGGCGGTACGACTCTACGTACATGGTCTCGCTGGCGCCGAGCGATGCCCGCACGACTGCGGACGCTCCCAACCAAGCCCCTGGATTGGGCCCAATCGCGCCGTCCGGCTCGTTGGGCTGGCTAAGGCCTAGTTGGGTTCAAGGGAACGGAGGTTGGACGCGCCCGCCGACGACGCCGTCGCCAATTGACCCAGGCGACTCCCCAACGGCTGAATGCCACACGCAACGCAATCCGCTGCCACCACGAGGACCACGCCAACAGCCGCGTCAACAGAAAGCCGAATTCCTCTTTCATCGAAATGCGCGAAGGGCGCGGAAATTGGATTCCGGGGTAACGCGGCACCGCCCGTCCCAGCCGCTTCCTCCAACGCAGGCGAAAACCGACGCGTTCTTTCTTTTCGCGCAACATGGAGTCGTGCCCACGCTGCGTCGCTTCATCCAGCTCCACGGGCACCGCGACCACAACGCGCTCCTCCATTAGCTTCTGCCACCATTCCTCCCCTTGGGCGGTGTGCACGATCACCATCGAATGGCCGCGAGGGTCTCGAAACTTCCATCGCCCATCGGGCCCGCGGATCCAGGGATCCCCGACCGCCAGATCACTGAACTCGGAGCAGGCATCCGCACACATCAAACATCGCCCCAACGGGACGAGCCGTGAAAGTACATTGAACGTCGCAGGTGCCGTTAGCGGGGAACGCCATTCGCTGCCGTCGTCGTAGGTGAAGCGGGCGGAATTATTCGGCCATTGCGCACTGTGTTTGTCGCGGTATCCCACAGAAACCAAGCGTGCCCCACGCGGCGCGAAAGTCTCCCCCGCCAAACGCACCCCTTCCCACGGCAACGCGTAATGGCAAAACAGCCCGACCACGAATGGGATTCGTTCTCGCCACTGGGGTTTGCGAATCTGCAGCATGCGGAGCGCATGCACGTGACAAGGCAGGCCCACCAACACAAACGGCCCGGGTTCGTCGCGAATTTCGCGTAGCACCGCCAACGTTGGCGCGGTCGTGTACCTGGATCTCGCACCCCGCAGTACATCCGCTTCTGTACGCGCGATTCGTCCCGCCGCCCGCGCGGGTTCCGTCGGATCATCCACCGTCACGATCGCGCCCTGGACTCGACCGGTCCGCATCCAATGAAGCAGCATCGCGGTGACCACGCCCCCACTGCCACCCAGTTCGCGCACCGCGGCGTCCGCCGCATGCGCCACCCACACACTGCGGACGGGCCCAGTCAAACTTCCGAACTCATAGCCACGCTCGCCATACACCTCACGACCTAAGTAGGGGTAATCCACCTCCAGTCCAGAGCACACTTCCACACAAAGGTTGCACTGCGAGCAATCGCCGACTACCACCGGATAGCCATCGCGCAACGCAAACGTGTTGTCTGGGCAAACCCCCACGCACGCGCCACACCGATGGCACAAACCCTCACGGACGACGCGAAGAATTCCTTCCGCGTTCCGATACTCGTCCTGCGAGCCTTTCGATGCTGGTGTGTCCATGGCCAATACGATAACCGCATTTGCCTTCCCTTCAATAGACCCCCGACGGCGACGATCCACCCCAATTCCGACTGCGCATTGTTGTCATCCCGGCAAATAGTTGCCCAATCGGGCTTCGAGCCTTTTTTCCTCGTCCTAACCAGACTCGCACCCGAAGTTCCGCGGCCACCCCTCGAGGGCACACGGCGTTCCCTGGGACCGGCATTCGTGGACCAGTGAATGAACGAGGTCAGTAGTCCTCAAAGGAGTGAACGGTCACCCCACAGGTCCGGACGACCGGGCCTTGTGCACTTCCGACACGCCTCACTTCTCGCGAGGGGTGGTTCGCCTTAGTTCCACCCCACACCATTCGCCATCCCCGTCACGGACGACCTCCCTCCAGCCCAGTCGAATCAACGGCCCCACCACCTCATCCGCCTCGGCTTCACGCAATCCACTCAAAATCAACCCGCGCCGCGCGGTGCGTCCAAGCGCTTCGGAGATGGAGAGCAATAAAGGGCCATAAAGATTGGCGCAAATCACATCCGGTTTCCAGCGTGGCCACCACTGCGTCACGTCTCGAAGTTCCACCCGCACGTACTTCGAAACACGGTTCAGGCGAACATGGTCTTGGGCCACAGCCACGGCCATCGGATCGTTGTCGACAGCCACTACGCGCGCGCCCAGCCGCGCCGCGGCAATGGCCAAGATCCCGCTTCCCGTGCCCAAGTCCAACACAGTACGTCCCATCCCACCGCGGTCGAACACTTCCTCGATACGCTCCAAGCAAAACCGAGTCGTGAAGTGGTGGCCCGTGCCAAACCCTGTGCCAGGAACTACTCGCAATACGCACCGGCCGCGCGGCATGCGAACTGGACCCCGTTCCGCGGGTACGACATACCATCGCCGCCCGATCGGCAAAGGCGGGCACTCACGTTGCAACATGCGTTGCCAGTCACTGAACCTGTAGGGCCGCACCACCACAGCGGCGACCCATGGCCATCGCTGCGCCTCGTCGGCCAACCGTGCGGCCGCGCGCGCGCTCGCCAAGTAAAGGTCGATCCAAGCGCGCGAATCGCGTGGCTTCAAAATCGTTACCGGCTCCACACCCGCCGCAGCTCGGGCTCGTCGCGCCACCGCATCCGCGTGGCGATGAGCCGTCACCAAGGTGACCACGCTCCACGATTGAGTCGGGCGCAGCCCTCGCCGGCGATGTTGTCCCGCGCTTTGAAGTTCGGCCGTCACCGCGCACGTACGCAGAGTTCGTCCGGCAGCTCCACAACCACGTGCCCCAAAGGCAACCATCCTTGCGCATCCACTCCTTCAACCGCCAACCGAACGGACGGAGTCCGGTTATGCGCCGCAACGACGCCCAGGGCGATCGCATGCCGCCCAGGTGGCCAGCGGCGGGTTTCCACTTGAACCTCCACCCGACGCTCGCCCGGCAGCCACCCTCGGATCGAAACATCCGTAGACACTCGGTCCGCGGACTCGCCTTCTCCAATTCGGAGCGCGATTCGATCATCACGATACGGCGGCGCCACCCCGCGGTTGATCCACTCCATGTCCAAACGGAATGGCTCGCCCGACCGTACATGGGCTGGAAAACGGACCTTACGCACAACCAGACGGTATCCCAGCTGTCGCAGGCACCGCTCCACTTCGGCCCGAGCGGCCGCGGGAATCGGCGCCGATTTATTGTTGATGTACGACGCATGACAACCTAGAGCGAAGCGAAAGATCGCGGCGACGTCCCAGCCTTTCTCGACCCACCGCCGCATGTCGAAACATGATTCGAACGCGACCGGGGCATATTTCCATGCGTCCCCAGCACCACCCCGAACAATTGCTTGAGGATAATAGTCCCGCATGTGATTCCAAGTTCGGCTGAACTCGCCCAGATCGCCCAAACAGTCCGCCCGCCAGCCCGCACCGCGCGAAATCCCGTACTGAAGCGCATTCAACCCATTCGTGAGTTGCACGTCCACCGCGCCGATCAGCATCACTTTCGGCGTTCGTGGAAAAGCCTCGAAGTACGCGTCGATCACCGCATGGCACACCTCCGGCTGCGGCATGGGAATGCCAGTCCCACTCATGTGCCACTCGCCCCACAGGCCCACCGAGCCAATGTCGAGTACGTCCAAGTCCGGATGTCCGTCCAGCCGCTCTCCAATCTTGCGGATCAGCCGCGTGTGAAGCGCCAGCCATGGAACGTCGTTCATGTCTGGCGCCCAGAACGGACCTTCCTTCCCCAAATAACGGTAGCTTAGAAACTGGACTCCGTGATTGGTGAGCCAACTCGGGCTGTAGGAGGGCTGCCACTGAGAAGTCCCCGCGCACATGACCCGCAACGCCAGCCGCTGTCCGGCGCGACGAGCACGCGTAAGCAAATCTTCCAGCTTCGCGAACTGAATCTGGCCGTCTTCTGGTTCAAGGTCCGCCCAGGTCAGACGGAAGTACGCGGAGCCGCTCGGAAGTCCCTCCAACGCAGGATCGGAGTCCGCGAAGCGATGAAACGTTTGCCAACCCATGCCGGGGTTGGCCAATAGCGCGTCGCTTTCCCGGGGGATGAATTCCACCCACGCCGGCGGATTCGCCACAGCCATCACAGAGGCCGCCAGTAGTACCTGCATGTCAATCGCCATGAACTTATGCTAGCGAGTTGCCCGGCGCCTCGCCATCGATTGAGCCCGTCCAGCCGCGCATCTCGGCCGGCCATACACACTTGCTCGAAATTGACGTCCGGCGGTGGTCACAAATCCCGCATTCTTCAACACCTGGATCACGGAAAGTACCCAAGGGAACCCGACGCAGGAGTACGCAGCCGCACCGTGCAATACAATGCCACGGTCGTATCTCACGGGTAGTCCCCACCACGTCCACCCCTCGAACCCAGAGTTTGTTCCAACCTCGAATAGCGCATGGGCAGATTCCTCGACATTCGATGGCCTGTGCGGACGCCGACCATTTCTCGCACTACCGTCTCGGTCCTGCAGTTCAACACTCAGGTGAGATCCCATCATCGCGGAGGACTCGCAAGTTGCCCCTTGAACGGTTTTCTGGTGTACTCATGCTGGAGGTCCAGAAGCGCCATGTGGTACTACGCACGCGACGGGAAACCTGTAGGCCCCCTCGATAAAGTCGAGCTGTTGGAGCGCGCACGTCGAGGAGACTTTGGGCCGGACGACTACGTATGGCACCCAGACTTTGGAGCCGAATGGCGCCTTGCGCGAGATGTCGAAGGCATCTTCGAGTTCCCCGGCTTGGGACGGATGCTCGGAGGCACCGGCGGGACCACGCCCAACGCAGAACTGACCCGAAAGGCCCGAGAATCGCTTCGTGGCCACTGGCCTGCGGCCGTCGGTGCCACGCTCGTGTTTGGCGTACTAGTGTGCATCATCGCCGGCTTGGAGCTCGTTGCCAACGAGCTCCAACTTTGGTGGGCGAGTCTGATCAGCATTGTGCTGAACCCGATCATCACCGTGGGGTACTTGCGATTCCACAACCGCTTGATCCACCACGGTGAGGCAGACCTGAACGAGTTGTTCCGAGGCTTTCAATCATGGCTCGCTGCGCCCATCGCGTCTCTGATTACCGCAATTTTGGCCACTCTCTGGCTGATACTGTTCCTCGTTCCGGTCGGAGTCATTGCCTTCCTGCTCGGGGCTCGCCCGTTTCATGTTCCATTCGGACATGAGAGAGCTGGAGGGGTAGTTCTTTTCCTTGTGCTTTTGTTGTTTGCATACGCCATTTGGATCGGGCTCCGTTATTCGATGGTGTTGCCTGTCATCGCGGACGACTCGGCGGCGGGCCCGCTCGAAGCCGTTCGACGAGGCGTACGGTTGGTACGCGGACACTATTGGAAACTGTTGTGCTTCAACCTTCGGTACCTCGGGTGGTTTGTGCTCGCCACAATTCCCTGCGGTCTTGGCTTCTTCTGGGCTGTTCCGTACTACTTCGCTGGGCTGATGCATTTTTATAACGACCTTAAACCCCCGGCAGAGTGAGCACGACCGAATGAATAGACTCGAATGTGCACAACCTACTTGGGACCACCGCCCAGTGCTACATCCTTGCCGAATCGTTCGCGGCTGCGCACGAGATCGCGGGCCGAGATGGGATCGGTCGTGAACCTGTTTCTTTTTCGGCTATTCGAATCTCCGTGGGACTACCTTTCTTGGGTTCTCCTGGTCGCGTTCGCCGTGTGCGTCCACGAGTACGCCCACGCGCGCGTCGCACTCTGGCGCGGCGATCCTACCGCTGCAGACCAAGGACATCTCACTCTCGATCCCACGGTTCAGATGGGCTGGCCTTCGATCATCACACTGCTGTTCTTCGGCATCGCGTGGGGCGCAGTGCCAATCAACCCCGCCCGATTACGCAAAACGGATCAGATCGCGGTCGCCCTGGCGGGTCCTTTGGCCAACTTCGCTCTTTCGATCCTTTTCGCGGGCGTAGGCGCGGGGTTGCTGCGCACGGGAGTGGTCGAGCGAGTCGAAGGCGCGCCATGGTTGGCGGTTACCGCCGCCCGAGCTAACGCAACGCTCATGGTGTTCAACTTGCTTCCCTTGCCATCGTTGGACGGATGGCAGGCACTTTGCGCCTGCGTTCCAGCGTTGGCGAACTTGGAGCGCGCGCAGGGTGCCCTGATCCAATGGTGGGTCTTAATGCTTCTCTTTTTCACGCCGTTATTTAGCTGGGTCTGGTCCGGAGGTGACTTCATCGCGAGCTGGGTCCTGTTCGGGTGGATGAACCTGCTGCACTGACGCTCGACCGGTTCGGGAGAAAGGCATTCCATCGGTGCTATGGAGTGCTTCCTGGCCTTGCAGCCAGTCCCAAGCATGATAATAAAATTCTTGTAAATCGACCCGCAGGGTCGAGGCCATGACCGAAAGGAGTTGTCATGAAGCCATCATTGCTGTTCCTCGGAGCCATATGGCTTTCCCATGTCATGTTATGTGGGGGCGCAGACGCGACTTGGCCGGCGCCCGTTCCCGGTCACGTCCCCGTCCAACCCGGGGAACATCCGCGACTGTTGTTCCGCCGAGGCGATCTGCCTGCATTGCGTCAGCGAATGAAAACTCCCGAGGGGCAAGCACTTCTGAAGCGGTTGTGCCAACAGCTGAACGGGGGCGATGGCCGGTCCCTGCCGTCCCAGTCGACCGCCAAAGGACGCCCCGCGGCGGACGGAGCCGGACCATTAGAGAAAGCGCCGGTTGGCAGCGTGATGACGATGTCGCATGTGGCAGGGTATGGGTTTTTGTACCAGCTGACCCAAGACCCCCTCTACGCGCGCCTTGCCCGTGAAGCGATGGAACGGGCCCTGGAAGGGTACCGAGACCGCGATCAACGGTATAGCTTTCGTCAGCCTTTCGGCGCGCTTCGCGCTGGGCCATCGCTCGGCTGGTACGCGTTGGGCTATGACCTGGCCTACGATGGATGGGATCCCGAATTCCGCCAAAAGGTGGCCCGTGAAATTGAACAGTACAATGAAGGTGAATGGTGTAGCCTGGCCGAACTGGCCGCCGGCCGACGCCATCATCCAGGATCTAATCACTGGGGGATGCAGGTGGGCGGTGCCGCCCTCGCGTTGCTCGCCATTATGGGGGATGACGGCGTGAACGCGGATCGAATTCGAGACCTCCTCAAGACCAGCGAGCGGTCGATGATCCGGTGCATGACCGAAGGATTCGGTGATGGCGGGTTTTTCGCGGAAGGGGACGGAACCGGCTCCATGGCCAGCCACATCGTGTTTCTGCCCGCGTTGCAGGCGTGGCGCGTGGCGGCTGGAAAGGATTTTGTTCGCCCTCGTCCTAACGCCCAATGGATGGCGCTGCGATGGTTCTTCCTCGCACAGGCCCACGCCGGCGAAGCCATCTTTCTCCCACGGCGGGGCGGTTATCCCCACAACGTCTGGGCACGCGATACGCTGAGCGGGGGCGGCTACTTCGGCATTGCCATGGGCATTCTCGACGACGACCAGCGGGCCGCCGTCGCTTGGTACTACGACCACTTTGGTTTCCGTGCCGCCGATGAACGGGCCGGAACGCCGTTCGACTCTGTATCGCCCTATCCGCATCACACGATTCTCTCGTTCGTCAACTGGTGTTGGGATCGGCCCGCCCGCCCCATGGACGAGGTGCTACCGCACGCATTTCACGACTCCAAGTGGAAGTTCTATGCTTGGCGCAATCGGTGGCAGGACGAAAACGACGTCATCATCTCGATTCTCACCCACACGGCCAAAGGATTCATGAAAGCCTCGGCCGAAACCACGTTGAGCATCCTGACGCAAAAACGTTCGACAACCTGGGGAACCATCCAAGGCGGATTCGTGGATCAGTTTCAGCCCCGACCGGACGGCACCACTATTCTCAAAACGGGCAATGGGTCATGCCTGGCGGTAGATTTTTCTCGCGCCAGCGGCGCCGACGTCATGCTCGTGCTGGCGGGTCCCAGTGCGCCCCCGAAAAACTCGTACGAGCTTCACGGCGTTCGTTTCAGCTTCCACTTCCCCGTGGGCCCGGCGCCGTCCATTCAAGTCCAGGCTGACGGATTGCATGTGGGACAACAGCTCGTCGGTTGGGATGGGGAACGGATTACCTTGGCTCGCTAGCCGGCCGTCCACGGCTCGAGCCGAACCGACAATCCGACCGCGCGTGCGAGACGTTCCGCTTACGAGGTCAACGGCCGAACCATAATTGCCCGGGCTGGCCGAGTGGGGCACTCTTGTTCGCATGCCCCGCAGCCGGTGCACTGCTCCCGATGAACTACCACTCGGGAGTCGAATACATCCGTCTGCACGCGTATCGCATCGTAGGGGCACGCCGACACGCAACGCCCACACTCTCGCCCCTCCGTCAGCCAACACGCGGCCACGGCCACCTCAGCCACCCCGATGGGGTGCATTCGTTTCGCCTCGGTGGTTGTGATGGATTGAAGAGCCCCACTTGGACAAACCTGGGTGCAACGAACGCACTGCGGGAGACAGTACCCTCGGTCAAATACCACTCGCGGCGTGAGCCAAGAGGACGGACCATGCCGACCCGTGTCAGGCACGATAATTCTCGTCGGGCAAGCGTGAACACAAGCTCCGCAGCGCCAGCACATTGCGCGGAACCATTCCTCGGGCAACGCCCCCGGTGGCCGAATCAGTCGAACTCCGGCCCTCGCAGAGCGGACCTGATGGCCGCCGGTCCCCACACCAAGGATCGCGGCCACAAGTCCCTGCATCCAATGCCGGCGCGACCACCGGCCATGCCCAACGCTCCCGCTCGGAGTCGTCTCCCTGTGGAGAACCTTCAGCGCATCCTGCAACGCGCCCAGGGGACACCATGAGCGACACCAATCTCGCGGCCATAACAGCGAGACGACCAGTGGAAGCGCCACAAGGTGCCATACCCATGCCGTGTCCCAGGTGGGCTGCCGTATCAGCCGTGCCGCACATCCAGTCAACACAAATAGATCTACGGCGGCCACCCATGTCACGCCGACGATGCTCAAACCTAGACCAAATGCCAGAAGCCAACTTCCGACGGGCCACTTAGGCCCTCCAGGGCGGCCACATACGCGCGACAGGAAATCCACCATAGGCCCGAGCGGACAACACCAACGGCATATCGGCCGTGCGTGGATCATCATGAGCACCCCCAAGAAAAAGGCCACACCGACCGTCACGGAAATCGTTCGTCTGGCGAGCGTGCTTACGAGCGCCACCAACGGACTTGCATGATCCAACGCCCGCTGCCATGAAGCCGGCAATTGGATCCAGTGCAAGACCACCCAAAGCACCAACACCAGCCAGCGCCAATCCAACCTGTAGGCTCGCCGCGGTTCGGAACTCCGACGCGGCTCCATGGGCTCAACCAAGGTACGCACCTTGCTGCCGCAATAAACCCTGCAACCGCCCGATGTCTACGTGTCGCGGCTCGCAGCGGTCCTGCACGCACAGCGCGGCCGCTGCGCCCGCCGCGTGTCCGGTCACTAGGCACGCTGCGATCAACCTCATGCTCTCAATGAGCTTTTCATCCACGCAAACGCAACGGCCGGCGGCGAGTAGACCGTCCAACCGCTTGGGCACCAGCACACCATACGGAATCGGCCACTGTGGCCCGCGCCCGGCGTCGGCGCCTCCCACGCCGATCGTGTCTGGAAACGTCCGGCTTTCCCGAGCCTCGGTGCGCGTCAGCTGCTTCATGCCGACCAGTGTACGGCTGATCCTTACCCCCAGTTGCGGAGCAATGTCCAGCAAAAATAGGGCCTCGCCTCCGGGCTGCTTCCGCAACGCTTGCACCCGTTCCCAAATGGCTCGACGGTGCTGAATCTCGAGGCGCGTCAATTCCCTGACATCCAACGCGTTCGAACTCGGCCCCCGTAGGTTCACCCACGTTACCGAGGGATGCGGCGTAATACTGCCCAAGTTACCGAATCCTGCGGACTTCAGACGTTCGCGATCTGCTCGGTCCACGTTCCCTAGCCGATGCACCAAGCCGATCGCATGCAACCGCTGCTCATGCTCCGCGCCTGCGGCCGCAAAGATATCCCCATCGCCAGTGGCGTCCACTAAAATCTTGGCGAGGATTGCATGCCGACCAGACTTTCCATCCACCACAACTCCGCAGGGGCGCTCCCCATCCATGACGACATCTGTCGCCCACGAGTGGAACAGGACGCGCACCCCTGCTTCGGACACCATCTCATCCATCACGATCTTCGTCGCTTCCGGATCCACCGTGGGGTTCGCGCGGTCCTCGCCATAGTTCACAATGGCGCCATCGAGCTTCGATAGCCGCGCCAATAGCTCGTCCCCGATTCCGCGAAGTGTTTTTTGGAGCTTCCCTTGGACGACAGCGTGCGTGCCCATCACCAGCAGCACCATCCCCCCAGTCCACAACCCGCCGAAATAGCCATAGCGTTCGATCAGTGTTGTACGTACTCCCGCTCGAGCCGCCGCCACGGCCGCGGCAAATCCGGCGGCGCCACCGCCAACCACCAAAACGTCAGTCTCTTCCAACACCGGCAACGGCCGCTGGGGCTGGACCACACCCTCCGAAGTCCGGATCGCTGGATACCTTGGACGGGAGGAAACTGGCACCGGTTCCAGTTCTCGCGCGCCGGCCTGCGCCGGCCTCTCTTCGGCCACCACCCACCGCGCCAACGGCGCGCCGAGTCCGGCTACAGCCATCCCTCGCAAGACATCCCGCCGAGATACGCGTCGTACTCCTGCCATCGAACTATCCCCCTTGGTGTGGGCGAGTATACCGTGCGCTCATGGGCATCAGCAAACCTCCGCAGATGTTACGTGCACTTCAGGCCCACCTTGGCCTCATGCAGACACCATCCATTGGCACGGAACTGCTCCCGGAAGGCTGAAGAGCCCAGGGTCACACCCGCGGGGGCACATCGACGCCCGAGGCGGCTTGTCCTATGCCATGGACGCTCCGATTCCGCCAAGGCAAGGTCTCCAAAATGTCCGGGAGTTGTTCCACAAACGCGCGGATCTGATCCCGTACCCGCCGGTACGACTCCAGTGCTTCTTCCTCGCTACGTGCGTGCGCAGCCAGTCGAGGCGGATCTTCAAAACCCATGTGAACGACTTTCGTCCCACTAAGAAACACCGGGCACGACTCACGCGCGTGGTCGCACACGGTGACGACCCAGTCAAACGGGATCGTTCGCAGCTCGTCCACGTGTTTGGAACGTTGGTTCGAAATATCGACGCCCGCCTCCCGCATAACACGTACCGCTCGGGGATCCAAGCCACAGGGTGCGATCCCGGCAGAGTACGCTTCCACCACATCGCCCTTCAACGCTCGCGCCCACCCCTCCGCCATTTGGCTGCGGCACGAATTGCCTGTGCACAAAAAGAGAACACGGATCTTTCGACCTCCACGCAGTGCAGGTTCGTTCATGGTTGACGATTCCAACGAGTCCCCAATCTTTGGACGGCGAAACGGCTACCTTTTCCAATGCTTCGACACATGCGGCCCCACACAACCGGCCCGCCGTGGGTTTTGAGCCGCAGCTAGGCCATCGTCGCGTTCGCGAGTGCTATAAAACCATACGTAGTGCCCGCCTTTTCGCCAGTCGCCCCCATGGAATTGCCCACCGAAACGGACCTCCAGCGCGCTGTGTAAACCAACCAAAGCCCCGCGAGCAAGACCAATCCACCACACACATACTTGACGTGGGTCGCGCACTGCACCACCGCGTGTGACGCGGCGGAAAGGTCCGTCGCCACTAGAATCAGAGCTCATTATTTTTCCTCGGGTCGTGGAAGAACATAGAGTGATGGGCAAAGGCCTCCATCATTCCACCATTCCACTACCCACCGATTCATTCTTCCCTCATGCCAGATGCTTCTTGATCTCATCCACACTCAGCACCTTGCCGGCGCTCTTGACCTGCCCGTCCACAGCCAGCGCCGGCGTCGTCATCACGCCGAACTTCAAGATCTCAGGGATCTTTTCTACCTTCTCAATCTGCACCTCGATGCCGAGCGCCTTGACCGCCGCCTCTACATTGGCGGTCAACTGCCTACACTTCGGGCACCCTGTGCCCAGGATTTGGATTTTCTTCATCTTAGGTTCCTTTCCTCGTGGTTTGGGCGGTATGTTCGCCCGAGCTTCCGCAGGATCTTACAAATGATCTCCAAATGTACCCGTCGCCGGGCTTCACCCTTGCGGTCCGAGGGAACCGTGCCGCTACGGGTCTCGCGCGTCGATGTACATCCCCACGGTGGCGCCCAACCATCCGCACGCGACATGGCCACCGGCGCGCCATTGGAGTTCCCTAATCGATCCCTGGACATATCCGAGCCCCCATCATCACTGCGAAGGCACTACCGCGCCGTAGAGCATTCCCGTCACTGTGGCCATCACAATCACCAGACTCGCATAGGCCAGCGTTTTTTTAGGCCCGAGGATCGAGTTGATCGCTAACATGCTCGGCAACGAGAGCGCGGGCCCCGCTAGCAGCAACGCGAGCGCGGGGCCCTGGCCCATCCCGCTATCGAGCAAGCCTCGCAAAATCGGCACCTCGGTCAACGTGGCGAAGTACATCAACGCGCCACTGACAGAAGCGAAGAAATTCGTCCACAAGGGCCAGACATGGACGAGCCACGGCGGGACGCGCGCGGAGTCGCCCCCCACGAGGTTCACGAGTGTGGCCGGCGAATCGCCGACCAAGGCTTGGACCCACCGATTCGGGATGAGCCCTGCATCGGTGGGTGCAGAGCTACCCAGGAAAAAGCCCGCGGCCAAGACTCCCAACAAAAGCAACGGCAGAATCTGCTTGGCGAAGCCCCACGACTGATCTCGCCATTCTTTCAGTTCCGCCCCGCCGAACGAAATCACAACCGTCAGCCCTGCCGAGCCGACCGCAAACGCGACGACGGGATAGTCCGGGAATAGAGCGCCGGCCACTGCCGTGGCGATCGCCACCCATGCCAGGCGAAAAATCGGCACGCCCCACCAGCGCCAAAGAGTTATTCCCAACCCGACCGCGAAAAGAGCCGTGAGCCGCCACTTGAACCGATAAATCCAAAACCACGGGCCAGCCAACTGGATCGGCTTGCCCCAGTTCGCGAACACCAAAATTCCCACCATGGTCAAGAAGTAGACCGCGACTTGCCACAGCGGCCGACGGGAACCCTGATCCTCACCGAAGTAGAGGTCCTCCGCCCGTGCGGACTTTTCCCGTTCCTCGCGAAGGAATAGCAAGTGCATGAGTAGTCCAATCGCTACGCTGAACACAACCGCTCCCACCGCACGTGCCATGCCCAATTGCCAGCCCAGGACCCGAGCGGTCATGGCGATGGCCAGAACGTTGATCGCAGGACCCGAGTACAAAAACGCAATGGCCGGCCCCAGCCCTGCCCCCCGCATGTAAATTGCCCCAAACAAGGGGAGCACCGTACATGAGCACACGGCCAAGATCGTCCCCGAAATGGACGCCACCCCATAGGAGAGAAGTTTCGGTGCGCGAGGGCCGAAGTACTTCATCACCGCCGCCTGGCTCACAAACACCCCGATGGCCCCCGCAATGAAAAACGCGGGGACCAGGCACAGGAGCACATGCTCGCGCGCGTACCAATGGACCAATCGCAAAGCCTCCAGCACCGCAGATTGGAATCTCTCATGCTCGACCGGAAGAAAGTACGCCAAAAGGAAGACTGCCAGGATCTTCCCGGCCACCTTCCATTCTGATCGCCCATTCCTGCTCATTCGCGCTTCCTCTCGCCCACCCCGAGACGGTCAAGTCTCGGGATGACTAAACCACGTCTACTATACTTTCATACTTTTGAAACTATGCAAGCATTTTCGTCTCAGCCTCACCCCGGAGAATGCCCAGTTCGTGTTCGCCTTATGCGTTCTTTTTAGAAGCTCCCCACGCTGAACGACCGCGATCCCATGCGTCCCAGGTCGCACACGGGACCCGCACGGCACCTGAGGAGTGCCCCCGCCATCCAAGGCACTGGGTTCACGCCTCCCAGCGCCACAAAACGACTCTTGCCACGATCCGACTCCGACGTGGAATGCGTCAGTCCATTACGTTAGGATTGCGGAGCTATAGGGGGTGGGCGATTCGTTGCGGGCTTCGTGTCCTCACGGGGCGGGAGTTCGGAACGACCGGGGCCTCCAGGCTGTTCCCCGGATTCTCGCCCCGGCTTCTGAAACGCTTCCCCGGCCGCCAGCACCGCCGACCATCGTTTTGGATCCCGAGCCAGCGTCTCCAGGTTGCGCGAGGATGCCACCAAGGCCACCGTCTGGCCGCCCGCAATGACCCGAACCACATATCCCTCCGGCCGATGACCGGCCTCGCGAACGCTACCCCAGCGATGCGACGTAGTGGCCTTCAACTCCCGCGACGTCTTCTGAAAGCTTACGGGCTTCGCGGGATCCAACCAAACATCCTCCGCCCCTTGATCGTAACACCACACGACGTCCGACTGGGTCTCGCGGGCCAAGAAAAACCACTCAACTCGCCCAGGTCCAGGTTTGCCCACGCCTCTCACTTCGATCCCGATTCCGATCGAGCGCTGATAGTCACGCGCCAAATACCCGTAGTCGTCGTATCGCGACTCCCCCGTCTTGCTAACGGCGAGTCGCGATATTTTCAATATGGCGCGTGTTTCCTCTGGCGGTCCACCGATGCCCACCCCCGTGCTCACCACACCCACGAGTAGTGTGGTCCAAACCCGTCCACCGATTCTCATGTCGATCACCTTCCTTCGCCACCGGCGTCAGCACGCCCATCCCCTGCCACCCTGGGTGCGGGAAGAGCTACGCCCAGTTTTCGGCAGGTATTTCTCACATGGCTCCCATGCCAGAAGATCGTCCCGCAGTTGGGACAGCGCCAGAAGACCCGGTAGCGTGCGAGCACATTGGGATGCACCCGATCCGGCGGAATCGCCTCTCGCGCGATCGATTCCAAATCACAGTTACACCGTATGCAGCGGTCAAACAGCCGTGAAGAAGGCTCCAGATGCAGTTCATTCAACACTTGCCATAACTGCGCAACCGGATCATCGCTCGAAAGCCAGATGTAGCGACGGGCGACGGGCAAGTGTTCCCCCACGTGGCGGTTCCGCGTAAGAAAAATTCGTCCTTCCGCGTTCGCCCATCGAATCAAGTCCTGGGTCCGTCGTCGCAGATCCCACACCGCGTCGAACCCGCAAATCCGGAGATACTTCCCTAGCCGGATGACCATACGGTCCACCACAAAACCAGGCCTCGTGTCGGCGGAGTCGAGCTCATCCGAGCCGCGAGCATCCTTCGACACCCACGTGGGGTCCGGCCCTATTCGAGCGTGCCGGAGCTCAGAAGCTTCCGTTCGATCTCCTCGACCGCCATCGTTCGGTCCTGGCCGCTGGTCATGTCCTTGCATCGAAACGTCCCTGCCTGAAGCTCCTCTTCCCCTCGCACCAGCACCCAGCGAGCTCCAGACCGATCGGCGAGGCGCATTTGCCCCTTCACGCTGCGGCCGGTTACGTCCATACCACATGGAACACCGGCCTGGCGCCATCGCTGTACGGCCACCAAGTTCGCCTGAAGTGCATCCGGACCCACGGCCACCAACCACACCTTGGGGGCACCGCCACGCTCATCGGCCGAGATGCCCTCGCCCTGCATCGCCAATAGAAGCCGCTCTACGCCCACCGCAAACCCTACCCCTTCGATCGTCCGGTCTCCGAATTGGATTCGATACCGTCCGCCCCCGGCCACCGCGTCCTGCGCACCCAAGGCAGGGTGGACGGCTTCCCAGATCGTGTGCTCGTAGTAGTCCAGCCCTCGCACCAAATGCCGGTCGACTTCGAACGGGACTCCGAGCGTTTCCAGAAGATTACAAGTCGCCTCGAAGTACTCCCGCGAGGCCGAACTCATCCAGTCGGTGAGCGGAGGCAAGGATTCGACAACTCTCCGGCACCCCGGTTGCTTGCAGTCGAGGATCCGAAGTGGATGCGACTCCAACCTTCGCTGGCAATCCAAACACAAGGTGGGCGCGACCGAGCGCAAGTTGGACACCAACGCCTCCCGCACCTGGGGTGCGTCCGCCATAGCTCCCCTCGTGTGGATCCGGATTTTTACCCGGCGCACACCGCAGGCTGCCAAGAGATGGGACATCAGGGCCATGCACTCCGCGTCGGCATGCGGCGATGCAGGGCCAAGCGACTCGGCACCGATTTGATGGAATTGCCGACGGCGCCCGGCCTGGGGGCGCTCGGCACGAAACATCGGGCCCATGTAGTACACGCGAGAACCCGCCAAATCCTGTCCCATCGCACACAATGCACGCATCACTCCGGCAGTACCTTCGGGCCGCAATGCAACGGCTCGGCCACCGCGGTCTTCAAATGTGAACATCTCCTTTTGGACCACGTCCGTTCCTTCACCGATCGCCCGGATGAACACCGTCGTGCGCTCCAAGATAGGAGTGCGGATTTCGCGAAATCCGTACAGCGACATGATCCACCGGGTGACATCTTCCACCTTCTGCCACAACGATACTTCCGGCCAGACAATGTCCGACATGCCCGGCAACGGAGACCACAGTTCGGAACCCATATTCGATCAGCTGCCCGTCACCAATCTTCGCATCAAACTGCCCGGCTTGAACTTCACAACCTTTCGACGCGGGATTCGAACCACTTGATCTGGCTGCTTCGGATTGCGACCAATCCGCGGTTGGCGCTCTTTGACACGGAACACACCAAAGTTGCGAAGTTCGACCGTGTCGCCTTTGCGCAGTGCATCGATGATGGCGTTGAGCACGCCCTGGACCACCCGTGCCACTTTGTCTTGAGGCAACCCGGTGGCCTCCACAATTCGCATCACCAGATCGTGCTTTGTCATGACATCTCTCCCCGAAGGTTCACCGTGCAGATCCCCGGATCCACACCGGCCTCGGTTGAATCTCTATACAACCACATCGCGCTGCACTTGACCAGCCCTAGGTTCCAGCGACCTGTTCCAGATCTACCGGCCGCGCGGGAATGACACAAGTGAAAAAGCCCTGCCACCTTTCCGGGGAGCGACGCCCATCGTACGGGGGGAGACCTTCCGCACAAACCCTCAGCCACCAGCGCCATAGGTTGCAAAGAACCTGCTGTTCGTCGCCTCGTTGGCGATTCTCCGCATGGAACGGCGGTGGTGAGGCTAGCCCTTCGACAACTTGCCAACCCCACGGGAAATCGGGAACCGTAAAGGATTCTGAGTCGGAGTCCGGAGGGTTGGGACCACCAGGAACATGGGACGACCACGACTACCAACGTGACGGCTCCGACACGGCCCCCACGCGGCACTGCTCGAGGCCTGGGCCGCTGAAACGGTAAAGCCGGCCCTGTTCATACCGTTAGACATCCGCGGCATCCAGAAAAACCACATATGCGCTCCACACCATGAAGGGGGCACCTACTAGCAGGCTCACAATCAGCCCCGTAGATCTGGTCACGAACCGCTCTCTCCCATCGAGTCGTCGATTTCCGGAACCATCCGTCCCCGAGGCCCGCGTCGCGCCAATCTAGGGTTTCACGAAACGCCCACCACCCGGTACTTCGGGTGGGAGGAACTGGCTTGTCCGTGGGTTTAGGCCGTCGCGTGCTCATCGCGCGATGGTTCACCGTGTTTCAGCCCAGGCAAGAGACTGTTCCGAGGAAAATTCGGCCCCCTGGGGACGTGAAGAGGTCCCACCAGCCGGGCTCATGGCTGCAGCATCCAAATCTTCTTCGAACCCTGGAGAGGTCGAGAGCGTATGGTCGGGGCTTGCATTTTAGATCCGTTTTGGGCATCCTGGAAGCCCTTTTGATTTGGGACGACAACACGCATGACTCGCACACTCGACATCTCAAAGGTTCGAAACATTGGCATCATGGCGCACATCGATGCTGGCAAAACGACCGTCTCGGAACGGATCCTCTACTACGCCGGGCGTACGCACAAAGTAGGCGAGGTCCACGAGGGCACGGCCACGATGGACTGGATGCCACAAGAGCGTGAACGTGGCATCACGATCACGGCAGCGGCGACGACGGTGGAGTGGAAAGAACACCGCATCACGCTCATTGATACGCCCGGGCACGTGGACTTCACCATGGAAGTGGAACGTTCTTTGCGCGTCCTCGATGGGGCGATCGCCTTGTTCTGCGCCGTCGGTGGCGTTCAGCCTCAATCAGAAAAGGTCTGGCGACAAAGCGAAAAATACAGCGTTCCCAAAATCGCTTTCATCAACAAGATGGACCGCGTTGGGGCAGACTTTTACCGCGTGCTCGAGGAGATCCAGGACGAACTCGGTGCGAATGCGGTCCCCGTGGTCATCCCCATTGGCGCGGGAGAAGACTTTTGCGGCATCATCGACCTCGTCACAATGCGTGCGATTTACTACCGTGACGAAACCCTCGGACGGGAATACTACGAGACTGACATCCCGGCCGACCACCTTGCAACCGCGCAGCGATGGCGCGCCAATCTCATTGAGAAATGCGCCGAGCAAGACGATGAGCTCCTCGTGCGTTACCTGGACACAGGCGACCTTCCCGAACCTGACCTTCAACGCATTTTACGCCGTGCCACCATTGCGCGTCGGGTCGTCCCCGTGTATTGCGGTTCGGCCTTCCGTAATAAAGGCATTCAACGTTTATTGGACGGTGTGGTTCGCTGCCTGCCTGCCCCCAATGAGATTCCACCGATCGTGTGTGCACGGGAGCCAGAATTTAATCGTAGAAACCCGACCGACGACGATCCATTTGCCGCCCTTGCATTCAAGATCGTCGCCGACCGACATATGGGGAAGCTCACCTACATCCGAGTCTACTCCGGGTCTATCCAGAGTGGCGCAACGGTGCTGAATAGCACCCGGGAGACGCCTCAGCGAGTGGCACGCATTTTCCGTATGCACGCTAACCGAACCGAACCGATCGAAAGCGCGCATTGCGGCGACATTGTGGCCGTGGTCGGATTGATGGAGACCCGCACGGGCGACACGCTCTGCCATCCCGACCACCCCATTCATCTGGAGCCGATCGAGTTTCCTGCCCCGGTCATCTCCGTCAGTATCGCACCGGCCTCCAGCGCCGATTCCGAACGGCTGGGCGAAGCCCTACACCGGCTGGCCGAAGAAGATCCCACCTTCACGGTGACTTACGACGACGAGACTCGCGAAACGATTATTTCGGGCATGGGCGAACTCCACTTGGAAATCATCACCGACCGTCTTCGCAGGGAATTCAACGTGGCTGCGACGATCAGTCCGCCGGAAGTGGCCTATCGCGAGACCGGCACCGTTCCGGTCGAAGGGGCCTTCAAGCATGTCAAACAAACGGGTGGTCGTGGTCAGTATGCCCATGTGGTGCTGCGGCTGGAACCCACAGATCCGGGAGTCGGCTTCGAATTTGTAAACCAAATCACTGGCGGGAGAATTCCCGCGGCGTACATCCCTGCGGTCGAAAAAGGGGTGATCGCGGCCATGCGGGCCGGTCCATACGCGGGATACCCCGTGGTCGACATGCGCGTCGTCTTGTTGGACGGTTCTTACCACGAGGTCGACTCCAGCGATTATGCCTTCCAGGAAGCAGGGCGCGCTGCATTTGTGGAGTTATTCCCGAAAACAGAACCAGAACTTCTCGAACCGATCATGTCCATCCAGGTCGAAACGCCGGAAGAATTTCTCGGGGCGGTAACCGGGTCGATTTGCTCACGCCGGGGTCGAATCGAGTCCATGGAAGCTCGTGGAGACTTTCGAATTATCGAGGGAGTGATTCCGTTGGCGGAGAGCTTTGGCTATGCGAGCGTCTTGCGCACTTTGACTCAAGGACGCGGAACATTCACCTTGCATTTCGAGCGGTACGAGGCGGTGCCGCTTCCCATCGCGGAGGAAATCGCGCGCCGGCGTCGCGAGCAGCAGCCACGTCGACATTAGTCGCTCTGGCGTTCCTAGGGGCATGCCAGCCCGCGCTCGATTTCCAATGAAACTATGTACGCGCGTGGGTTTGGACAAAATCCATGGCGCTCCTAAAGTCGCCACGGAAAGGAGATGCGTCGTGCGACCGAAACGTGCGATGCAAAGGAGGTACTCTGTACAACGCTGTATCGCGTTTGATCCTTCACGCACGGCACATTGGCATAATCGCGGGCCGTGAGCTGCCGGCGGATCCGGTAGGATCGTAACCCACACCCACAAGTGGCCGCGCACGCGAATGTTCCTGCTGTAGGAACACACGCGGCTGAGAGGCATCCGAGAGCGATCGGGGCGGTGGAGCGGAATTTGGCCCAAGCGGCGTGCTACGTGTGGAGCGAAGAAAAGCAGTATTGGGAAGCGGCGACAGTTCGATCCACGGGGCGTACGCACGAGTCCAATGTGAGCCCAATGAGCGGCTCGATCCCACGAACGCGGCGCGCTCCTGGGATAGTTTTCATGCGACAGAGGGTGCCGGAGAGATGATTGGGGTGAACCGGGACGAAAGCCACGGCGAACCGAGTCGCACAGCGCGCAGCTCGGCGTGCGGCAGCTCCATTGCGGGTGCTAGGGAAGGCTCCTAGTGTCGGCTCGCCGATCCTCGCCCGTGCGCAAGGAGATAAGGAAGAGTGCCAACAAGAAGAACAAGAGGTTAACCGGCGCGCCTTCAAAGAGGATTGGAAGACTTTAGGCGCCAGGGGTCAAGCCTTGGACGCGCCGACCTGTGAGGGATCAGCCTAACCCGCAAGCGACACGCGTTACTCCGACGTGCCACCGCAGCAACTGTGCCCTTGCTGCACCGGAGGACAAGGCATCGTTCCGTAGGAGCAGAACACACAGCAATCGCCGGAACGCGGCCGTAGAATCCGGTGGCAGTGCGTGCATTCGTAAAAATACCAACACGCGTCGAGCGGCATCTGCTCTTCTCGTTCATACCCACAGTATGGGCAACGGATGGTCGAACGTAGTTCCATGGCCAGCACCACAGTCTACGGCTTCGCTGTCGCACTGCAACTGCGTCTGCACGGAGCCACGACGGCACCCCTGGCTTTCTACCTAGGTCCATGCGCGTGTGCGGAAGACATGCGGAACGCGCAGGGGAAACACGCGCGTGCACAGGCGAGCAGGTACGCGGCGCGCGCCCTGAAAAGCCTTTCCGCGGCAGTTGGCGCGATGGGCCGAATTCGCTAGACTCGCACCGCCATGTGCGGAACGAAGGCCATGCAAAATCCAATGGACACTGATCCCCCGTGCAAGCTCATACGTGAACGGTGGATCGCTGTCCGTGCGGAGGATCCAAATGCCGAGACCCGCGGTGTTCGTGGACCGTGACGGAACGCTGAACGAAATGGTGTACGATGCCACCCACGGCATTTTTGATTCGCCGCGGCGTCCCGAACAGGTCCGCCTGCGCCCAGGCGCCGCCGAGTTCCTGCACCGACTTCAGCAGGCCGGATGGCCGGTCGTGATCATCACCAACCAGCCAGGGCTCGCGCGGGGTACTCTTACGGATGAAGATTTAAGCCACGTGCACCAGCGGCTCGCGGAGCTGCTGGTTCCTGACAGAACCCCGTGGATCGCCGTGTACGTGTGTCCCCACGACCCGGCCACTCAACCATGTGCGTGCCGCAAACCGCTGCCGGGGCTCTTACTTCAAGCAGCCCATGAGCTGGATCTAGATCTCACGCACAGCTGGATGGTGGGCGACGGCATTGTCGACATCCAAGCTGGACGGGCCGCCGGCTGCCGTACGATCTTGGTTACGCGCTTGAAGATCGAACAAGTCGAGTGTTTTTTCTCACTGGAGAACGCCCGCCCTGACTTTGTGGTTGAATCGCTCGCGCAGGCCGCTGAGATCATCCTACGTAAGGAGAACGCAAGATGACTCCACCATGGCGGGCAGCGCTGGAGCAAATCCGCAATCGGCGACAGGCTGCGGACATGGCCTGGTACGAGGTGGGATGGTTGGTCGCTCGGCGCGGAGTCCAATACCTGGCCCGCCGATTACGAGGACGTCGCGTTTTCGAACTCGACGGAGTTCGCTACCAGCATTTCGTGCACCCGTTCATCCTCGACAACGAGCGTACCGTGGAAATCCCGATCGCGCTGGCGGCAGTTGAACGCCACCGAAACGGACGGATCTTGGAAGTGGGCCACGTACTCTCGGCCTATACGACATTCCCCCACGTGATCCTCGACAAGTACGAGCGCGGTCAGGGCGTCCTTAACGTGGACGTCGTGGACTTCAAGCCCGACCACCCGTTCGATTTGATCGTCTCCATTTCGACGATCGAACACGTGGGATGGGACGAACTTGATCGCGATTCCACCAAGCCCATTCGCGCCATAGCCCAGATGAGACAATGGCTGGCCCCGGAAGGAGAATTGGTGGTGACCATGCCGCTGGGTTACAACCCGCACGTGGACCGCGCGGTGGCCGACCGGGCATTTGACTTCGATCGGATGAGCTTTTTGATCCGAGTCAACCGGAACAATCTATGGCGGGCGGCCACGTGGGAGGAAGCGCGTCAGTGCCGCTTCGGTGAACCATTCCCCTGCGCCAACGCGATTGTGGTGGGATTTGGACGTGGGCCTCGCGTCGTGGCCAGTCAATCGAAGGAGCCGTCCACATGATTCGGACTGCCGTGGTCATTGCGGGGGGACGAGGTGAGCGCCTGATGCCGCTGACGGCGGACCGTCCGAAGGCCATGGTCGAAGTCGCCGGACGCCCATTGCTACACTGGGTGCTGCTGTGGCTGCGCGATCAAGGTATCCGCCGGGTGGGAATTGGCGTGGCCTACCAGGGCGAGAAAATCGTCGAGTACATCGAGCGCGAACGACCCGCAGGGTTGGAAGTGGTGTTCAGTCACCACACGCTCGAGGGCGGCACGGCCGAGGGATTTCGGCGAGCGATCGAGCGAGCGGTCGAGGATGACGATTTTTTGGCAATGAACTGCGATGAGATCACAAACTTATCGGTCGCGCGATTCGAGGCCACACACCGGCGCCTGGGCACGCCGGTTACCATGGCGCTCGCCCCGTTCTTCTGTCGGTTCAGCGTAGTCGAGCTCGCCTCGAATGGACTGATCACCGGTTTCCGCTACGGGCGACGCCTCCCGCAGGTACCAGTCAGCATTGGCATTTATCTGTTCAAACGGGAAATCTGTGCACTCTTGCCCGAACGAGGCTCCATCGAGGATTTGCTGTTCACACGCCTGGCGGAGGAAGGGCGTCTCGGAGGACACCCGCTGGGGGACGATGAGGCGTGGGTGTCGGTCAATGACATGAAAAACATTCGCGAAGCCGAGGAAGCTCTCCGCGCGTTCGGACGCATTCTTCCAACGACCCACTGAGGATCGCCTCCGACCGAGAGCCGAGTGCGCGCGATGCCCCCCCGCTCCGACGCAGCATCCCTCGCGGCTACGTGGTTTACTTCACCGTACCGTGGGATGATGTCTCCCCGCGGCGGCTCCCCCATGTTTGCTCAAGAACGCAGAAGGATCGCAACGCCCTAAGACCGGTTAGGGTTCTGGGATCCACTTGTGCGGTTGAGGGACTCGCCCCAGCGGTCGCACGCCAGGCCCGGTGCCGGAAATTCCTAAATCGCGGTCCATCTCTGCGGCTAAGGCACGGAGTCGTGCGACCACCTCTGGGTGGAGGGCCGCCACGTTGTTTTGTTCACCAAGGTCCGATTCTAGATCGTACAATTCCCCACTCTTGAGAAAGAGCTTCCAGCGGCCTTCACGGACCGCCTCTAGATTCAACCCGCGGAAGTAGTGGAACACCGCCCGCGGCGGTGGTCCATCCCGTCCGCACAACACGGGCCAAATGTCCACTCCATCCAGCCGCCTCCAGGGCGGCAGCTTGGCCCCTGCCAAAGCCGCGAATGTGGGCAGAAAGTCCATCATCGTCGTGATCGCACCCGTGCGGGTGCCCGCCGGGATTTTTCCAGGCCACCAGGCAATCGTGGGAACTCGAACGCCACCCTCCCAAGTCGAACCCTTGGCGCCGCGCAACGGCGCGTTGTTGGAGCCGTGCTGAACCGCACCGCCGTTGTCGCTCGTGAAGATGACCAACGTATGCTCAGCCAGATGGAGCTCGCGCAGTAAGTCTAGAATTTGCCCAGTGGAAGCATCCACCTCCATGACCCAGTCGCCAAGAAGCCCGTGCCCCGAGCGGCCTTCGAACTCCGCCGACGGGTAGAGGGGAAAGTGAACCGCGGAGTGTGCGAGGTACAAGAAGAACGGGCGTTGCGCATTCCGGCGGATGAACTCCATCGCGCGCTCGGTGTATCGCCGCACCAATTGGCGCTGCTCATTGGTGCCCACCCGTGCGATCACCCGCTCTCCCTCCAGCCACGGCAGAGGCGGCTGGTCCTGGCCTCGCAGTCCGTCCTCCGAGCGCTCCTTTCTTGCCCGTGATCGGGGAGAGGCTTGCGGGAGTGGTTGGCCCGGGTTGCTCTTGGACCCATCCGAGGCCGGTCCCATGTCGTTCGAGTACGGCAAGCCAAAATACTCGTCGAAACCCTGTCGAGTCGGTAGAAACTCGGGGTGGTCTCCCAGGTGCCACTTTCCGATGCACGCGGTGGCATAGCCCGCGTCTTTAAGCACTTCTGCGATGGTCACTTCTTGGGTCGCCAACCCCACCACCGATTCCGGGAACAATACGTGGGGGATCGGGAGCACGCGCTTGGGGTAGCATCCCGTCATCAGTGCCGCGCGCGAAGGCGAACAAACCGGCGCCGCGTAGTGCGAGGTCAACAGGCGCCCTTCCTTCGCCATCCGGTCCAGATGTGGCGTGGGATGAATGCCCCCAAATGGTCCGATGTCGGCATACCCAAGGTCGTCCACATTGATGAGGACAAAGTTCGGCCTCCGCCCTTCTCTCGGCTCGGGCCGCTGTGCGGCGCGGCCACTGGGTCGCGACGGGTCCCACACAGGGTTATTGGTCGGCCATACAGCGCCAACCTCGCGAAGCCAAGCTTGCAGGCGTTGCAAAAGGTCCCGAACTCGCTCCGGCTCGCGTTCGGCCAGGTTGACGGTTTCTTGTAGGTCCCACGAAAGGTCGTAGAGCTCCGTCGAACCATCCTCGAACCATTGGATCAACTTCCATGGGCCGAGCCGGATCGCCGCCCCAGGCGCTCCGCCCTGGTTCCCATAGTGGGGGTAATGCCAGAACAGCGGACGTTCCGCGACGCTCGCTGGGTCGGTCAACGCATGCCGCCAACTGACGCCATCCACCCCCCGCAACGATTCAGCGGGCAATCCCACGGCGTCGCACACTGTGCGCACGAGGTCCACGCTGCTGACCGGCGCCGTGACGATTTGACCTGGCCGCGTGACGCCGGGCCAGCGAACAATCAGTGGCACGCGAATGCCGCCCTCGTATAGCCAGCCCTTGCCCGCACGCAACAGGTAATTGGCCGTCGGCCAGCCCTCGCTGGTGGAGAGCCCGCCATTATCGCTGGTAAAAATCACCAGCGTGCGATCCGCTATTCCAAGTTCGTCGAGCTTGCCCAACACCAGCCCCACCGCTTCGTCCATGGCCTCGACCATGGCCGCATAAATGGCGTGCTCCTGGACCAGCCGCACATCACGCTCATGCTCGCGCCCCCAACGGGCCGCCAATTCAAGGCGTTGCCGTTTTTCCTCGTACTTACGCTGAAGGTCCTCGCGAGCCATCAAGGGCGTGTGAACAAGGTAGAAGCAGTGGTAGGCAAAAAACGGACGATCCTTGACGCGTTCAATGAATTGCGCAGTCTCCCGGGCAAGCCGGAGCGGCAAATACTCTCCCGGCGGGCCGTCGGTCAGTCGTGGGTTATCGTAGGGCGAAAAATACTTTTTACCCCCGTAGGGCCCGCCGCGATCACAACCGCCACAGTTGTAGTCGAACCCCTGGTCTTCTGGCCACCAACCCGCGGGGCCCAGATGCCACTTGCCGGCGAACCATGTGGTGTAGCCGGCAGCTTTCAAGCGCTCGGCCAACGTGACTTCTTCTAGCGCGAGTCGATCTCGGTATGGCGCCGGCAACAGACGGGTATTGCGCTTCCATTCTTCCGGCTGAGGTGCCCCGATGTAGTCCGTGACACCAGTTCGCGGCGGCCACCGGCCTGTGAGAAGCGCAGCGCGCGTCGGGGAGCATACGGGGCAGGCCGCGTAAGCATCGGTGAACCTCGCCCCATGTGCGGCCAGCCGATCGAGGTTGGGCGTTTCGTGAAACGAACTTCCGTAGCACCCTAGGTCGCGCCACCCCAAGTCGTCCGCAACGAACACTACCACGTTCAACCGGTCTGCGCGCGACTCCGCTCCGCTGGCGAGTCCTAGGATCGTAGTGGCAAGCCTAAACGAGGCCAGCGCGTATCTTGCTCGATCCATGGTACTCACATCTACCTCCTTGCTGGCATCATACACGAAATCCAGGTTGGATTCAGCGTGGACACAGGGGTGAGGACGTTCGATACTGGGTCATAGGTCGGGCCTGAGATATTCCACGAGAATCGAGCTCACCCGGAGAACGGGCTTTTCGGCATCCTTTGCCCTAAGTTCGAAACTCACTGCAGCTGGCGTGTTGGCTTGACCGCTGACCGCAATCTCCAGGAGATGGTGCCCTTGCCCCAACCAAATCGTTTTCGCCACGGCCGGCGTTCCTTGTGCGTCCACTCGCAACTGCGCCTGACCCCGAGAACGCGGCGGAGCAGTGAACGCGATCCCTACTCGGGCGGTCCACCGTGGACCCACCGTTCCGACGGGCGCCGGAATGCATAGGCGACCATGGTGCGCCAGCGCCGCCACGTACTTTTCCTCCGGCTTCCCTAAAACGAATTGGGGCTGAAACCAATCTTTCAACGACACACGGCGTTCGCTGTCGCACCGAAACGCCATGGACTTCGCACTGCAGTTCGTGACCACAAGATTGGCCGGCAAGGGCACTGAAGAGGTCACCACCAACCAAACGGACGTGACGCTAACGCTTTGGGGCCATAAGAGCGGAACTAGGCCGGTGCCGCGGAACGCGGGGAAGGTGTGCAGTCGCCGCGACAGGTCGTCCTCGAGCCACGCGACCTTTTCTGCATCCGCGTTGGCCGACCGAAAGTCCAACCAGATCACAGAGTTCGAATCCGACGCGCACAGCTGAGTCCGCATGCTCCGAGCAGAGAATGGGCGAACTTCCTCCAACGAGAACCGATACGGGCCTAATGTGAACACCAGGGCTTCTGATCCGCCATCCGGCCGAACTAAGTCACCAAAGTAGCTCAACCACTCCCGAAGTCGGACACCTTGGTCTAAGATCGGCGTTCGAACCATCGCCTCCGCGTCCAGAGGCCGGACATACCACGTTCGAACACCTGCCGCCCAAGCGAGTGTCGGCGGAAGGCGTGGATCCTGGCAGGTTCCCAACAGCGTCCGATAGGGCGAATACGCGGTCAGAAGTCCAGGAATATATCGATTACGTACCTCAGTGTAGAAGAGGTCGTTCGTGCAAGCCCACCGCGCCAGAAATTCCAAGGCAGTTTTTATATCTCGCCTTGTGAAACGGTGATGCGTGCACTGACGCATCGCCAGCCCCACCGACACCAGCGCGAGCGCGATCAGCACCACGGATTCACCGGCCTGTCGGGAAAAACTTCGAGCAAGTCGGGCGGCCCAACGCGCAACGACGATTGCGCCGACACCCGCCAACGGACTCACCACAGCTAGTACGTGCATCGCGTACCTGGGATGGACTCCCACAAATGAGTAGAGCAACACCATCGAAAGCGCCGGGGCCACGACGAGACACAGTATCCACCGCCAGGCTTCTCGTGAGGCCCACAGGCCCACAACCGCCAATAGCCAGCCTGCGCCACCCATCGAAGCCCCCAGATATCCTAGGTACTGGGCGAATCGGCTCGACCACGCTAGACCTGCCGACTCGGGGCTCACGACCTTTTCGAGGTAATAGGCCACCTGATAAAAGCGAATCCTCGGCAGGAAAAACCACGCCGCCGCTGCAAGAGCCGCTGGAGCAAGCAGGCTCAGAGTTAGAGCCACTTTCGCGGTGGTGTCCAGCTTCGTGTCGCACAGCAGGAAAAGCAACCCCGCAAAAAACCACACACTGGCCACCTCGCGCCCGCCTGCCCCCAAGACGAGACCGACGCCACTGAGAACCATTTGAAGCGTGGATCGCCGATCCCGCGCTTGGGTGAATAGCGCAAGACCCAACGAGGTCCAAAACAACGACGTGATCTCCCGATATGGATACATGAGGTAGGCGACGTGGTAGGGAGACGACGCAAACAACACGATTGGAATCCCCAGCACTGCGGCATCCGCCAACGTCCGGTCTCCCTCACAGCAGTGGCGTATCCATCGGCGCGTGGCCAGCAACCATCCCAGGCCCAAAACCCCCGGAAGCTCGTATACGGCAAAGGGTCCGAACGCCCGAGCCGCCAATCCCAGCATCAGCGGGTGGGTGGGATTCATTTGCGTAAACCAATGCCACCACTCTTCAGAGCCGAGCGGCAAGGAGCACAGGTTGCGACCGACCATGACATAAAACCCTGGATCACCCCAAGGATCCAAGTAGCTGTGAACTCGTACCCATGCGATCAGCCAGGGTGCCAGCACAGCACAGGTGCGTAGAACTGAACCTGCCCGTCGCCACCAGCCATGCGACCGCAACGGACCCAAGAGGCCTAGGCTGAACCGTAGACACCACCGGAAAGCCATGGGAAATATGGTACAGTGTCTCCAGCCCTTAGCCACTATCGTTAACTTCGCACGGTGATGCGGAACCGAAACTGGGCCAGATCGGAGACACGATGAGACGAACCGACGAGGTGTTGAACGCCCTACGAAGCGTCACAGACCCGGATTTGAACCGGAATATTGTCGAACTGGGGTTCATACGGCAAATCGAAGGCACGGAAAGCGGCCACGTCGTACTTGGACTCGCCCTCACGACTCCTGCATGCCCTTTGCGGGAATGGTTTCGCGAACAATGCCGACAGGCTTTGACCGCGTTGCCATGGGTTAAGTCCGTCCAGATTCGCTGGCTCTCCACGCCGGCGGCTACTTCGCGAGGTTCCGACCACGGCCTGGCTCAAGTATCCCGAATCGTCGCCGTCGGAAGTTGCAAAGGCGGGGTTGGAAAATCCACCGTGGCCGTCAATCTCGCGTTCAGTTTCGCCCGTCTTGGTGCCCGTGTGGGCATTTTCGACGCAGACATTTTTGGTCCCAGCCTGCCGACCATGGTTCAACCCCGTGAACGCTTGATCCGTGTTGTGAACGGCCGCTTGCTGCCCCTGGTCTACGAGAATGTTCGGCTCCAGTCGTTCGGTTTTGTGGCTCAGGAGGATGGCCCTGCGATCATGCGCGGCCCGATGGTGAGCCAAGTGTTGCTCCAGCTGCTGACGCAAACCGATTGGGGCGAACTGGATTATTTGGTGGTGGATCTGCCACCTGGAACGGGCGACATTCAGCTGACACTGCTCCAAGCCGTGGAACTTACAGCGGCCGTGATGGTGACGACACCTCAAGAGCTCAGTTTTGTGGACGTGGTCAAGGGGATCCAAATGTTTGATCGTTTGCAAGTGCCCGTGGCAGGAGTCGTGGAAAACATGAGTTGGTTCCAATGCCCTTCATGCGGCACCACGCATCACCTGTTCGGGCCGGGAGTTCGCGAGCGTTTACGTGAGCAGTTCGGAATTCCCCTTGCATGCGAGCTTCCACTGCTTCCCGAGGTTTCCACCTGGGGCGATTCGGGTCGGCCAGCAGTGTGCGCGGCCCCGGAGAGCGCGTTTGCACGCCGTCTCAATGAGTTCGCGGCGGGCTTAGTTCGGGAAATCAGCCGCCTTGAGCGACAGGCGGAACCTCGCCCTGAGATCCTCTGGCAGCCCGGTACAGGAATTCTTGTACGGCTTCCGGGGCAGCCGGATCGAGTCATTGTACCTGCCTTGCTTCGGAGCGCTTGTGCGTGCGCCCTATGTGTGGACGAACGGACGGGTCAGCGACGGGTGGAAAGCAAATCGGTCCCGGAAAACGTTCACCCGGTTCGAATCCAGCCCATGGGACGGTACGCCGTGGCCGTCGAATGGTCGGACGGCCATTCATCCTCGATCTATCCCTATGACCGGCTGCTGGCGCTAGCTCAGCCGGTGGCGTAGGCGCGGGCCTCGCACCGGTCGGGGTGCCCGGCTGCATTGGGACGCGGGACTTGGTGGCTAGTGCTCGGGGCGACTGGGGCCCATCAGGCTTCGCAGACAATGTCTCAGTGCACCCGGGTGATGAATCTACTTGAACTTGAACGGTGTGAGTGCAGTCAGCGGGACGGCACGGGCGTGCCAGAAATTCGTTCATGCACCTTGGAACTGCTCAATTCCCACGGCTGACCCAATGCGCGCAACTTTTTCTCCCACACGGCCACACGATCGAGTTCCCGCACCTGGGCGGGACGCCGATCGGACGGGATGAGCCCACGGTCGAGCAAAAAGTAGAACAACTCTTCTGCGGCCACTCGGTGTACGATTTCATTTCCGTGTCCGTCGACCAACGGAATCAACTCCAGTCGGTCGGTGCAACTTTGCGCCAGCGCCGGCCACAAATCCAAGAACGGCAAGCCAACCTCCTGACATAGCTGAGCGACCACCGTGTGGAACGGTGCAAACGGGTAGCGACTTGGCCGAAGGTCGCCAGCCAAGCACGGCCACAGCATTGCAACGACCGGGACATGATGTGTGGAGGACAGCTGCTGAATTCGACCCAAGGCGTCGCGAAGCTTTGCTATCCCGCTATAGTCCGAGCGGTACAAAAACTCATAATAGCTCCGTAATCCCTGGACACGCCGCCTGCGTTCAACCGCGCGCACGGCCAGCGACACTAGCCGGCTGTGTCGCGCCAAGGGCTGGAGCCAACGTTCAAGTTTCCCTTCGCGCAAGTCCGGACGTCGCGCCAACAAGTCGAGCGGTTTAGTCCAGTCTTCCGGATCATTTAGCGACATGGCCAACACCACCACCGACGCTCCATCCCGGATCGCCTGTTCTACGCGGTGAACTTGCTGATAAGTCGAAGAGGGTACCGCGTACAGCTTGACCACCGCAGGCGGCTGAGCCGCCGTGATGTTTAGAAACCACTCCAAGACAAAGGCGAGACGACTACATTTTTGATTGCCCACTCCCATGGCCAACGAGTCGCCGACGACGGCCACGGTCAAGGCAGTGCTGGCGCCCGCCGCCCACGGATGTTCGCGACGGTCCTCCACGCCAACGATCCGGGTGCTTCGATCGAACGGGATGTCTTCGAGGCCTGGGGGTACTAGCCCCCGTACAAGACCCTCAACTGCGAACATGCCCAAGACCGCAACGACGGTGATCCGCAATGTCCAATGCGCCCACGACGTCACGTTCCATCGAGTACTCACCGGCTTCACTCCAGGCCGATGCGACGAAGCCACCAACGCCACCACCCGGTCGTTTCACGGCTGCTTCGGGCTACCCACAAGTCCGCACGCTTTGCATCGGCCGTCCAAACCACTCGAACCATGCCGGTGGTGGCCATATCCAGTACCCACACGTCGGCGGGCGCGGGCCACTCGGAGCAACACACGAGCCACCGAGGATGGTGGGACCAAGCTTCGTTGTCCACCGGATAACCTTCCGGAGGCCTAAACTCCACTTGAACTTGGTGGGTGCTCCAATGCCGGATGCGCAAGACATCGTGCCGTCCACCCAAGTGCGTATACCCTTCCCCATCTGGAGAAATCGCAGCGGAACAACCGCGATGCAACACCGGTCCCAACTTAAGAGTGCCATTGGTCTGCACCTCCGCGGCGACGATCCGATGGCCGGCCAGCGCAAGCATCGCGCGCCTCCCGTCGGCGGAGAAGCCGAGACCTCGTACGGCCACATTCGTCAGCACAGTCCTCGACCGCCCCGTCCAACCCACCGCGCGCAATTCACCGCCGTCTGCAAACCAGATTTCCTCTCCGGATGGATGAAACTCCAGCGCGTGCGGCTTGGGGACCCGAGCGGAGGCTAATACGCGAAACTTTCGCCCCTCTGCGGTCATGACGCAAACATTCGAACTCTGAAAGAAGGCGATCCACCGGCCGTCCGGCGACCAGCGTGGATAGCGGCCTGCCGCCAAGCGGCGTACCCAACGGCTCCCCACCGGCGCCACAAAAATGCTTTCTGCAAGGTTGGTCCTCTCGCGTTGAAACACGACCCAACCGCGACACTCATCCGCCAACTTCCGTGCCGTCCGAAGTTCAGAACGAGGGGCCGCCATCCGCAACCATCCTCGTCCCTCCCACGCCCCCACCACAGCGATCAAAATCGCCGCGGCCAATCCCAACGCGCGAAATATGAACGTATGTGGAAATGGGGTGCTCATCGCACAGCAATTCATCTTACGCCGCCCCCCACCGCGTTCAACGCGGCTTTCCGCAAGTGGACCAACGCGAGCAGACGTCCGCCTCCGCGGAAGCGCGCACACTGCCTGCCAGAAAACAATCTAACCGCTTCCTTGGCCCGGAAGCGACTGCGGCGATTCCCATGCGCGGTCGCTCGTACACACCTAGTACCGTGAAATGCGCGCCGCGACTTGGTACCCCGATAGAACCGTAGAGGCCACGTAGCCCTGCTGAGAAACTGTTCTGTTCGGAGTGCCCCGCGACTACCATCAGGATGACAAACCGGGAACGCCGTGCTATAAATAAAACCGGATCAGTGCGGGAGTAATTCAGTGGTAGAATGTCAGCTTCCCAAGCTGAACGTCGCGGGTTCGAGTCCCGTCTCCCGCTCCACCACTGGCGGTGAATAGGACGAACCACCTCATCCGTATTCCCGAACTTTTTCACGCATCGCGGACAGCCGAACAGATGGTGCCCAGCAATGTTCCGTGGCCAATTCAGGCTAACGACCACGGCGCGCGCATGGGGCGAGAAAGCATCGCCTGTGCTTCGGAATCCCCGATGATCTCTTCCTTCACCGGATCCCAACGGAGCTCTGCTCGTCCCAGCCTGAGCATGATGTTCGCCAAATGGGCAATCGTGATACTCCGGTGCCCAACCTCCGCGGGACAGATCGTTGGCTGCCCCGTAAATACGCAGTCCACAAAGTTCCGTTCGTGGTCGTTGCTTGCGTACAGTTTGATCGCAGTATCCGGCAGCTTGGTTTTCACCAGCCCCTCCGGCTGGCTATTCAAGACGCCCCGCGCACAGTAAATCCATTGCCCGTTTTCACCTTCAAACCGAATGCCGCCCGTCCCGCCATGCTCCGGTGCCGCCACGTCGACGATCATCCGTGCTCCACTCGCATATTCCGCCTCGAAGTGGAAGGAGGTGGCCGTGTTGTATAACGCGTCTCGCGGCGGAAATTCCGCTTGGCCATGAAAGAAGCGGACCGGACCTGTGGAGTCGGCGTCCAACGCCCATTGAACAATATCGAAGTGATGGGCGCCGAAATCCGTGATCATGCCGCCGGAAAAATCGTAGTTGTGGCGCCAATTGAGCGGGTGCAACGCGGGACAATACGGCCGCGACGGAGCCGGCCCGAGCCAAAACTCCCAGTTCAATCCCTCCGGCGCCGGCTCGGGGTCTTTGCGGGCGGCCAGTCCGCTCCAGTCCTTGTGCCCGCCCGGTAACCATACTCGGATGGTATGGACCTTCCCAATCACCCCGTTACGCACCAGCTCACACGCCCGTCGAAAGTGGATGCTCGATCGCTGCTGCGACCCGGTCTGAAACGTCACGCCCGCGGCCGCCACGGCCTGGACGATCGCACGGCCTTCCGCGACGGTGAGCGCCAACGGTTTCTGACAGTAGATGTGCTTGCCCGCGCGGGCCGCTGCCACCGCAATCAACGCATGCCAGTGATCGGGAGTGGAGATGTTCACCGCGTCGATCGTGTCATCCGCGAGGATTTCACGAAAATCCTCGGTCACACGGCAATAGTTCACGGTGGCAGGGTCCCGATGCTCTTTTTGGGCGTAATGCTCATTGACCAGACGCCGACCATATTCCCGCCCGCCTTCCAACTCGCCCTGGTACCCGTAATGCCCCGACAGCCGATTCACATCGCACACCGCGACAACCTGGACTCGGTCGTTGTTGAGGAACTGCCGGCCAGTCGTGTGCGCGATCGTTCCGAAACCGATGCACGCCAAGGTCAACCGTTCCGACGGCGCCGGTCGACCGCGACCGAGGACCGACGCCGGTACCCACATGGGAGCTGCGGCCGCCGCGGCTCCACGGAGAAATGTACGACGCGTAAGTTTCATCGCACTACCCTTTCTATCCGAGGCCATTCTATCCCACGACGCCTTCCAACCCAACTCCCGACGATCGCACACCGAACTACCGCCCCCACCCCCTGCGCCGTCGCCCGCACTCATCCATCGGCGCGGCGGACATGCGGCAGCAAGGCCTAGCTAGCGCCACTGCGAGCCCTTCAGAGAAGCTGTTCACGCACTCACTAGCCTCCGTCGCTGACATTCTCGAACGTGTCCAGGACCACGAGCAGCCCGACCCGGTTCCTTGCATAGTCTTTGCCATCAACCGCGTTCGAGTTGGACTTCCTCGCCTTGGCGTGCGAAATGGACCGTTGAAAGATAACTTTGAGCCTTGCGTTCAAGGACCTCCAGAAACTCATCATCGTGGTCCGGCGAATGATGAATGACGTGAACTCGTGCCGACCCGATGAATTGGCCCACGGCCACCACGTCTTCCCACGTGCTGTGTCCCCAGCCCCGTCGCGATGGGTACTCCGCACTGGTGTAGGCGCCGTCCATGCACAACAAGTCGGGCACGCCGCCTTGCCGCAGAAACCTCACGAACTCGCGCCGAGCATCCTCTCCCATGCTGGCCCACTCGATGTCCGTCGCCAGCACCATGCTCGTCCCGTCGCCCGTATCCTCGATCCGATAGGCCACACACTCTCCGACATGGCCGACGCGGATCCACCGCACCCGAAACGGACCCATGCACCACTCGACGTCGGCGGGAAGAGTCTGGAACTCCATCCCCGCACGAGCGTCTCGCAACGAAAGTGGCCAAAACGGTGGCGACACCAGTTGCGGCAGCACAGTCGCAACGGATCGACCATCCAACAAGGGCGCGGCAAATATCACCTTACGGTCCGGCTGCCACAACGGCCCGAGGTTTGGCAAACCTAGAAGGTGGTCCAAGTGATAATGCGTGAACAATACCGGCAAGGGACCTTTGGCCTGGGACAAGCGCGGCTGGAGCACACGCACGCCGCTCCCTGCATCGAGCAGGAGCATCTCGCCGCTGACCGCAGTGAGCAACACCGCGGTGGTTTCCCCACCAAACACCCGATATCGCTCATCACAAACCGGGAATGAACCACGGATCCCGCCGTACAGCACGTTCATCGCCGCTCTCCAAGCACGTCGATCGGTGGACCGGGGCTGCCCCTATTTCTCCCCCAGCGTCCACACCCCATCCCACGAACCGTCTGCCGCGCGCGCTTGCTGCTCACATATCTGGGCGTAGCGCTGGGCAACCGGATCCTGCACCAACTCACGAAACAGTTGCGCCGCTTCCAACCATTGGCCGTTCTGCGCTCGTGCCAACGCGTCTAAGAACTTGGCCCAGCCGGGCGGTTCTGGGTCCGTCGCCAACCCGACCGGCTCGAACACTTCCACGGGCGTGGCCCGACCGACCACTCGGATCCATCCGAGCGGCCGCCAGCGGAATAAATCGCCCGCCGTTTGTCGGACGGACCCGGAGGCCAAAATCGAGGTTCCAAAAAATTTGTTGGCCCCTTCCAAACGTGAAGCCAGGTTGGCGGCGTCGCCTAATACGGTGTAGTTGAACCGCGTTTCCGAACCCATGTTGCCGACCACAACTTCGCCGGTGTTCAGCCCGATCCGCATCCGTAGCCAAGCGCCATACCGCTCCTTCCACTCCGCCCGTCGTTCCGCCAACACGCGTTGACATGCCAGAGCCGCACGCACCGCCCGTGCCGCGTGGTCAGGTTGCGTCACCGGCGCGTTCCAAAAAGCCACGATAGCGTCGCCGATGTATTTGTCCAAGTATCCGCCCTCGCGAAGAATCTCATTTCCCATAGCCGTAAGGTATTCGTTCAACAGGCGCACAAGCTCCGAGGGAGACAGGCGCTCCGAAAACGTCGAGAATTTCTCGATGTCCGAGAAAAACATGGTCAGCTCGCGCTGGATGCCCCCCAGCTGCAGGCTGGCGGGGTTTTGTAAGATCTGCTCGATCACCTCGGGTCCAAGATAATGCCGAAACGCGCGCTGAATGAACGCCTTCTGACGGCCCTCGGTGGCATAGTTGACCAAGGCGCCGGCCAACGAGGCCGCCAATCCGGTCAGCACCGGCGAGGCCATCGGAAGCTCCCGACCACCCCACGCCGCTGCCCACGCGGCCAGAGAAGGCAACGCCACCGACGCCACGACCACCCCGCCCAGAGCCCACGCTCGGCTCAACCGAAGACCACCCCAGGCCAGCCACACGGACAAGATCCACGCACCCAGGTGCACCCAAACCCTCGAGACCGGTCGAACAAAATCACCTGCCAAAAGGTTGTCCAGAAAGGTCGCGTAAATCTCCACGCCTGGATACACGCGGCTGACCGGAGTTGGCCGTAAATCCAACAAGCCGGGCGCACTGGAGCCAATGAACACGTACTTGTCGCGGAAATCTGAGGGCGATACCACCGGCGCCGCCCCTCCTCCTTCGGCCAAGCGAAGCTCAGACTGGATCACAGCAGCCGCAGAATACGCCCGATGAGTGCCCGAAGGGCCACGAAACCGTAAACGGACCCGACCTTCTTCGTCCACTGGAATGGTCGCGCCGTTGACCTCCAGCCTCCCATTTGCCCATCGAGACGTCACCGTGCGTCCGGCCGCAGCCTCGGCCGCCAACCAGACTCCCAGTCCCAAGTTCGGCAACACGACTCCGTCGAACGCGCGCCCCACTGCACAACGGCGAAAGACACCGTCACTGTCCGACACGTCGCTCACGTTGGCCAACCGAAATGCGTTGGAAGCGATTTCCACAACCGGAAACAGCGCCCGCGCGCCCATGGGAAGCTTCGAGAGCGCCTGCAACGCATCCGCGAGGTCCATGCCAGTCGGCCGCGGCACCTCCGCGGGCCAGTGCTCCGTCCCTCCGTCTTGCTCACCGCCGATGAACACGGCCGCCACGACTCGGCCATTTCGTGCAATCGCTTCGCCCAGTGCGGCGTCGTCCGTAACTCCCATGTACGAAGGCTCGGAAAAAATCATGTCGAGCCCGACCGCGCGAGCGCCTGCCCGCCTGCAGAAATCGAGAATCGGCACGTAGACCTCCCGAGGCCAGGGCCAAGAAAGTCGCATCTCACGGCGAGCCCAATCCAGACTGGGCTGGTCTAACAACACAACGCGAATCTGGTCCGTCGCTGGCGAAGGCGAAGCCGTCCAGCGAACGCGCCAGTCCCACGTCACCTGCTCCCAGCGGTCCAACCAACCCAGCCCAGCGACGAGGTTTACAACGATCCAACTGGCTGTGCCAATACCGAATGCGTACCAGAGCTTTCCTCGCACGGATACAATCCTAACCGACAGGTACGCAATTTTGAACCCATCACAAACGATTGGAGCCTGCCGTTTAGATCGGCGGTTCGGCAGAGCTACGAGATTTTCAACTCGTATAGGACGAATCTCTGGCGCCAGAGCGCGGCTGTAGCTCCGCCCCACCGCCACTGGAGCAGTACGCGCTTTACGATGAAGCACTAGCGTTGATTGGTATCAACGGTGTCCATGCCGCCTGCGTCGGTGTTCCGCGTGTGCGTCCGACCCGAAACAGCTTGGATGGGGATCCGTGCGTTGCAAGATGCAAGTGCTTCATTCTAGAAACGGAACCTAGTTACGACAGGCGTGGGCTCCGGCTTTCTTCACAGCAAGGGCTCTTAAGGTTCCTTGCGTTCGAGGTGCGGAATTGGAGCGCGGTGGTGACCTTGCCTAGAGAATCGATCCGGGCGCACCAGAGACACGTTAGTTGCGTTCGGGGCTTTCCCTAAAACGAGCGGACGTGCGGACACACACCGATTCATGGTCGAGGTTCGAATGAACCAACTTGGCCTTGGTATCCAGTCGCGCACGGGAAATGCAAACCTCCGCTCGAGCAAAGGGCACAGCTGTAGCCGTAGTCGTAGAGGCCAAGGGATGAAAGCCACTCGCGGCCGGTGAAGAGGAAGCGAA
>CAACVY010000015.1 GCA_900661335.1 uncultured bacterium
CGGCTCGTGGCCCCAAACCATCACTGTCGTGCGACCTACCCCATTCTGGATCTCGACCCGTTTCACGCAGCGATGCCGTCCGTCGTACGCGAACAGCACCAGATTGGACTCCGTCACCGCACTGATCAAGCGGTTCCAGGAGTCATACTGCAGCGAAAGCCCCGGCATGCTCGTAAGGTTCCCGTTCGCATCGTAGCTGAGTGGCTGGCCTCCCACCGTGGTGTACTGGTTGATGTTGTTCACCGTGTACGTCACCGGCGCACCATTGTCTGTCACCACCTGCCGGTTCCCAACGTGGCCATACCCAAGCTGCGCCTCTGGCGCGACAACCCCGGGCTACTGAACAGAGCCAGCTTACCCCGTTGTAACACGCGCAGCATGTTCAATCCAAGCGTAAACTCTCTAACCGCCATTCATTTCCAGCTTCGTTTTCAGTGCTTCAATCGCGCGGCCAATATACAGCCGGACTGCCACGGTCGCGCTGACCAGCATTAATGTGGTTGGAAGCAGAATTTCGTGGCTGATCCTCCGGTACAAATAGACGAATGCACCTAACATTAGAATTTCTCCCACAATGATCTCGAGTCGCAGTACTCTTAATGAGCGAATGCTCATGCGAATGGACTGGCTATCCCATTCCCCACGTCGAAAACGTAAGGGGGGTACAACACAGCAGGCAAACAACAGCGAGACGCTCCCAATCACCGATATTAGCCACAATGCATTCATCAGCTCTACTGACTCCCATAGAGAACTCCACACTACCAAGCGTCATACTGTTCAATGGGTGTGGTCAAGTTAGTTCGTCGTCCTAAATGTTCCAGATGATTGCCAAGACCCGAATTTTCGTTTAGGTTGCTCTTGTCCGTCCAAAAACCGTTCCCGCTGGAGGTTGTGCAGGCACCATGTAAAAGGACAAAGCCTGATACCAAAAACGGAACTGCGCCTACTAAGGATAGCGGCCCAACTTCGGGAAAACCGACTATCACAATTTTAATCCCGATCCCGATTAAGTCGGCGCCGGCTGCGACTGCAAACACTTTCCCTAATGCTTCATAATCAGCTTGCGTCGTCTCGCACAACCCGAAGGGATCCACCAGTATTAACGGGACATTAGAACAATAAGCATAAAGATTGATATCGCCAGCTCCAAACCCCAATGGATCCATTTGCAAGAACCGGCCGAGGGAGGGGGAGTAGATGCGGTGGCGGTAATCGTAGAGGGCCAAGGAAGAGAGCCATTCGCGGCCGGTGAAGAGGAAGCGGAGGCCCAAGGCTGACTCCGTGCGCGGTGTGCTGTCGGGACCGTAAAAGTACGGCTGGCCATACACGTCGTAGCGGTATTGCTCCACTACGTGGCCGCTCTCATCAGTCACCGCGATCATCGAGTTCAGGTGATCCTGGTGGTAGTAGCCAGACCGGGACGCCGTGGAAGGCGTCCCTCCACCAATGGACCATGCACATGCCGCGCAAGGAGTTCGCCGTTAGGCCCGCGCTCTTCTAAGAGCCCCCAGCCCTGCGACGGCTCATGACCCCAAACCATCACTGTCGTGCGACCCACCCCGTTCTGGACCTCAACACGTTTCACGCAGCGATGCCGTCCGTCGTATGCGAACAGCACCAGATTGGACTCTGTCGCCGCACTGATCAAGCGGTTCCACGAGTCCTACTACAGCGAGAGCCCCGGCTTGCTCGTGAGGTTCCCGTCGGCGTCGTAGCTCAGTGGCTGGCCTCCCACCGTGGTGTACTGGTTCATGTTGTTCACGGTGTAGCTCACCGGCACGCCATCCTCCGTCACCACCTGCCGATTCCCAACCAAGTCATACTGGTATTGCACATCCCGCACCGGCACACCTCCACTCATTTAGTACCCCGCGCGCACGAAAGAGTCGGCTCCCCCAGATGGCCCCGCCGATCAAGCTGGCAAGGAGTCGAACTGATCAAATGGATCGGACGAATCCGCGCGTGTGATCTCCAAGGGCCAAGCGGCTGCTGAAATCATCGTGGCCGTCCAAAGGTTGGACGACTTTGGCATGGTCTGGTCCAATCTTTGGACGCTGGAGTCTTGGCTTGGGTCGATTACCCGAGGACGGTTGGGGGCAAAGGCACTTGGCAAGCTCCAAGCCGCTGAGGGACCTGTGCGGGAATGCTGTGACGGTGCGGCGGCGAGAGTATCAGACTTCGCAGGGGACTTGGCGGACTCAGGCAGCTCAGGCTTACGCCCTGAGCGGAGAAAGAAACCAAGACCTACGAGAGAGAGAGAATAGCTACCGCGCGCCACCGGCCGCGCGGCTCTCTCATCCTCTCTAGACGTTTCCCTGCCATGGGAAATGGTCGTAGTTTAGGACACATTCTCTGCAAGCGTCACGTGCCTGGCGAACTGCTCACTCTTCATTGCGGCACAGCCGTGACCGAACCTAGCGCAAAAAACCTGGCCAGCGCAGGGATACGCGGTGGTACTTGGTCCCAAACTCGTTCGGAAGTATGGAATCCCCCGTCAGTTTGTATGGGTTCCATGAACCCCTCATGCGTGTTTCTATTGCGGTCTAGCGAGCGGCGGAACGGCGCTAGGGCAAGGTCGAAACCACCTGCACACACCACAGCGGTCGCCAGCACCGTGCCCCATGGAAGGAATATGGGAGGGATGGTTTCCGCAGGAAACCGCGAACCACATAACGCTCCGCACAGTATAGAAGCACACGATGTGAGGACTACCCGAATCCATGTTGCGCGTCGGATACATGTCCGAGCGTCGACATTATGCTTGCGTTCATGTTCTCATACTTAAGCGCCTCTCTGCACTGCCAAGCCGTTTGGCCCACACGGTTTCCCTGAAGTAATATCTCAGAGCGTGTACTGGCTGGACATACTCAACGGGCCGTCTCGAAGCCGTCGGCCAGTTCATCGGCGGTCGCTGGTCGCGGGATCGGATTTATCGTGCCCATTGTGGCTCGACGCCGACAATGTGGCACTCCGGCACGCTGAGTTTGTGGAGGACGCCGGCGTCGTTACCGTTCGGCCAATCCCTCCTGCGGTCATCACGGTCAATGGCCAACCAGTCACCGACCTTCGAGTGTTGAGCGACGGGGACACCGTCGGCATCGGTGAAATTCGAATCCGGTATCGGGCCCGAATTCCTTGGTGGTCGCGGTATCGTGCCGCCATCGTTTCGGCCGGGATATTGGTCGCCGGCGGCTTAGTCGGCGCTCGCTGGATTGCGGCAATTTTTCGCAGTTCGAGCGAGCTGCTCCACGCCGTGCCACCCCAACCGGAGTTGGAATCGCCACATGACTCCGCACTTTCACCGCCAAGATCACATCGTTGGGTCGCCCCAGCGCCGCCCGAGATTGTGGTCCCAAGCACGGCGGCAACCGATACGTCCTCCGCTCCCCACGCAACCGCTCAAGCGATTCGCACAGCTCCAGGAGAGAGCTGGGTGGGGCAACTTCTCCAAGTCGTTGCTACGGCTCCAGCCCCGGAGGGCACCCAATCTCCGCAAGGGGTCAACCTTTGGGCGCCGAAGTGGACGGAACCGGCCGTCACTTCCGCCGCCACCGGTCCAAGCTCGGTGCCGACTTCTGGCATCGCTGTAGCCGTGGGTCAACCGAGTGAGCCTCGGCACTCTGACCACTCAGCCTTCGAACAAGAATTGAACGAAGCGGAACGTGCTTTGGCTGCGAGTCAGTGGATCGAGGCTTCTAACCTCGTGGCGCGCATCCCAACCACAGATGCCGGATATGCACGTGCATGCCGGATCCTCGCACGAATCGCCGAGCAACGGCGGGATCTTAGTGAAGCGGAACGTTGGTGGACGCGTGTATTGAGCCTAACCAACGGCGGTCCACTATACAACGAGGCAGTCGAGGCGCTGGTTCGCATTGCGCAGGCCAACTTGGAACAGGCCCCGCCGCCGCTCCTCGATCTGGCCGCTCGAACATGGACTACCGAACAAGCCGTGGTTAAACGTAGCCTCGAGCAACCGCCCCCGCTACGTGAGGACGTAGTTCAAGCCCTGACCGCAAGGATCGTGACGGCGAGGTCCGTTCCCGATGTCGTGGGCCCTCTTCCGTCCCCAGCGAACGTGGTCAGCCCGACGAGCAGCTCACCAGCGCCGATGCGAGTTGCGTCTCATGCCCCTCACGGGGATCGGTTTGAACCGGGTCTTGCTCAACCGGGGTCCATACCCACCCGCACTTCGGCACCGACCGCCAGAGTATCGAGTGCGCCACCCGGTTCGTCTGGCGACGCGCTGGCGAAAAGCGCCGAGCCACGCTCGTCACCGAGACCTGCAGCCACTGCCGTGGTGGTGCGCGCGCATCCCCCAACGCTGACCGTCCCCATGTCAAGCCTCCCGCGCGTGACCGTCGAGCAAATTTCCGTCACCCGGTTCCCCGACGACGCTCGTTGGGACGAATTGCGCTTGGTCGAGGTCGTACTTCGCCTCGCGGAGGGGGACATACCGGATGTTTCCCGAGTTGAACTCGAAGCAGTGTTTTTCGACCGGAACGAAACGGCGACGGTAATCCTTCCGACCCGCGTCGGGCAAGGGGGAGGCCGGATTCGGCTATCCGGGCCACCCTGGCACGCGGGCGAAACACGACGCTTGACGCTGACCTACACGGTTCCGGCGGGTGGTCGCGCTCGCGATCGTGCAACGTTGGGCTTCGCCATGGCCTACCATGGCCTCCGCCTGCGTGTATATGTGAACGGTCAACTGACTGACGAGGCGGCCCGCCCGACTGACCTTCCGCAGATTCCACCTGCCATCACGCCGAGCGCGGTATCTTCTCGCTAGTGGCGCACATCCCGGCACCAGCTCGCCAGCGTCCTTTCCAGCTCCCGAGTCCGTGAGCGTCGCCCGCCCTCCGCGCTCGGAAATCGCAAGTTTTCCCAAGATTATGCCCAGCGCTCACATGTTTTTAGCGGGCGGAAACGGCTTGCGCGCGTTCGATCACAATGGCGTGAGCATCCACGCGGACGTATAACCCCACAGTCGTGGAAAGCCTTCGGAGCAAATCCTGTACGGTGGGACGGGTCATTCGAATCGTCAGCCGCGTCGAGCCCAGCCGCCCGTCTGGGTCGTCTTTCAAAATGAGGTTCACGCCCACGCCCGCGGGGTCCGCCGCCACACTTTCCATACGAATCCAGTTGATGATCTCGCGCAACGGCGTGTCGCGAAAGTTTGCGTCGGGCAGCTGAATGCTCAGCCCACGAGCGGACGACGGCACCGAAATCGGCGGACGGTTGGTTCCCTGAAGTCCCGATGTCTCTGCGAAGGCGCAGAATCCCAGGCACCACCCAGCGCACACTGCCATCGCGATATGCTCTCGGTTCATGGCCGGTCACGGCGTTCGCTGGCCAAGTCCAGGCATCAACGACGCCAGCATGAAGGTAGCAAAAGCACCAGGACGGTGAAAAGCTCTAGACGGCCAAGCAACATCAGAAATGCCAACCAAAGTTGAGCCCATCCGGGGATCGGCGCGTAGGTTTGCACGGGACCCACGGCGCCAAGTCCGGGACCGATGTTACCCAAGCAAGCCGCCACCGCCGACATCGAACTGACCCAATCATCGCCGAAGTGAACTGCCATCACGGCCGTACCTGCTGCGAACACGAGCAGATAGAGAACCACGAACAAGGCCACGTTGAGCAGCACCGGCGCTTCAACAGCCTCCTTATCCACCTTGATACTAACCACCGCGTCGGGCTGCAACCAACGATAAATCTCACGCCCCAGCATCCGCAAAACAATCAGAACTCGAGCGATTTTCATCGAGCCGGCCGTAGATCCCGCACACCCCCCCAGAAACATCAATCCGAAGAGCACGATCCGCGCCAGCGCCGGCCAGCGGTCGAAATCCTCCGTTGTGAACCCTGTGGTGGTCAGAACGCTCACCACAGCAAAGGCTGCCTTTCGCAGGGTGTCCAGCGGCGCAAGGCCCCCAGAGGTAAACCCGATCACCTCGCTCACCAGGAGTATAGCGACAATGACGACCAGCGTATAGAGCTTGAACTCCGAATCGCGATGGTAGGCCAGTTCCCGCCTCGCGAGTGCGCGGTAATGCAATGCGAAGTTGGCCCCGCCCAGAAACATGAAGGCAATCACGGTCCATTCGATCAACGGCGATTGGAACTCGCCGATGCTGCCGGCACGCGTGGAAAACCCGCCCGTCGACACCGTGGTGAACGTGTGGCAGATAGCCTCGAACCATGACATCCCCGCCCATCGCAACAACACAGTTTCTGCGAACGCGAACCCTACGTAGACTCCCCACAGACGTTTCGCGGTCCCGGCGATCCGCGGTGTGAGGCGATCCTTGGTCGGGCCCGGCATTTCCGCACGGAACAACTGCATGCCGCTTGTGCCCACCAAAGGCAAAATAGCGACCACCAGGACGAGCACCCCCATACCCCCCAAGAACTGTGTGGTGGCACGCCATAACAATAGGCTCTTGGGCAGTACGGAGGGGTCGGCGAGTACGCTCGCGCCAGTGGTCGTGAACCCCGACATCGTCTCGAAGATCGCAGCGGGCCATGTGGAAATCACCCCGGCTGCTTTGAACGGGACCGCGCCCACAATCGCCGCACCCAACCAGCCCAAGACCACTACCGCAAATCCCTCCCGGCGACCAATCTCCTCGTGCCCACGCGTGCACGCCATCATCAGCACGCCTGGGACGAACGCGGACGCGCACCCGACCGCCAGGGCTCGAACCGCCACAGGTCCATCCTCCGCGCTCCAGGCCACGGCCATACACGCCGTCATGGCGCAGCCCAACACTACCAGCGTCCAACCGATGAGGTGAATGACCGGTCGAAACTTCACGTCAACGCCCCCAAGACTTCGGTGACGAAGTTCCCCCTCAGCGGTTTAGCCAGCGCTGGAGCTTGCGGACGGTCCCGGGCAAGGCAAACACCGCCACGCGATCCCCTGCCTGGAACCGCAGATCGCCCGTCGGCACTAACACTTGGCCATCCCGTTCCATCGTGGCCACAATCGAGCCCGCCGGCATCTGAATTTCGCGGATGGCCTTGCCCACCCAGGGATGATCCGCCTCCAGTCGAACCTCCAAAAGTTCCCCATTGAGCGTCTGAAACACAGTCGCCGCTTGAACCGCTCGACCCCGAACAAAGTGCAAAATCGCGTTCATCAGCGAGAGATGGGGGCTGACCGCGCGGTCGAGAAGACTCTGGTTTTGGATGATGGGCACATAGGCCGGCTTCGACACCGAAGCGACCGTGAATGACGCCCCCACTTTCTGCGCCACCAAGCACATGATGATGTTGTGTTCGTCGCTTCCAGTCGTGGACACGAATGCGGTGCGGTCGTGGACGCCTGCGTTCTCCAAAACTTCCGCGTTCATCGCGTCTCCGCGCAGAACGAGCGTGCGCTCCAACACTGCCGAGCATTCATCCGCGACCGCGCTATCGGCCTCGATGAGCACCACTTCTAGTGTGGTTTTTTCCAAGTTTTTGGCCAAAGACAACCCCAGCGTCCCCCCACCGCCGATCACGACCCGGTCAATCACTGGCCGGTCAGGGAACACCACGTTGAGCAACAACATCAACGCGGAAGGCTGGCCGACCGCATACAAGTCATCACCCACGCCAAAAACGCTATCGCCCCGAGGTATATCCACCTTGTCGCCTCTACGCCGCGCGATCAGCCGCACCGCGGAAGCCACGTCCGGCGGCAAACATTCGCGGATCGGAGCCCGCAACAGGGGGCTATCGGCGGACACCTTGAACCCCATCGCTAACACCCGACCGCCCATTAGGTCCACGACTTCCTCGGCGCCGGGCAGTTGCAGCATGTACGCCAACTCTAACGCGCATTCCTCTTTCGGGTTAACCGCCAAGTCCACCCCAAGATCCTCTAGAGGCAGCAAATCGCGGCTGGAGCGGACATCGTAGCGGCTGATTCGAGCCACGCGGTGCCGGGTGCCGGCCGACTTCGCGCAAATGCAGGCCAAAATATTGACCTCGTCGTCGTCCGTCACCGCCACCAACAGATGCGCGTCGGCGATTCCGGCCTTTTTCAACACGGTTGGACTGGCCCCATGTCCTTCGACGGTCTGCACATCCATTTCGTCCGCGACCGCCTCAAGGGCCTCCGGGGCTCGGTCCACGAGAACCACGCCATACCCCTCCGTGTAGAGACGGCCGGCCAGTTCTCGGCCCGCACTGCCTGCTCCAACGATGATCGCTTTCATTCCGGGTTCAGGCGGTTTGTCTACACCGCCAACGCGGTCAGTATACGGCGAACAGGCCCGAATCCCAAGCCAGCCTAGGCCGGATGGGCAGCGCCGCAGAAAAAACATCCCGGTTCAGGGGCTACACCTTGTGGGTCCTAGCGAGTTAAGCGCGCAAAGCCCGCTCGCCCGCTGAAGGTGGGTCGTTCATGGGGTTCCGTGGCCCACGCCCCACAAGGCCTAAGCGCCGCCGCACCAGCTCGGCCAGCCAAAGCAGCTCCGGCTCCGAGAGCTGGCTTGCCAACCCCACTTTCCGGCCGTCCCGCAACAGAAACTGCAACTCCATGACGGGACGGTGGTTGACCTCCACACCGCTGGGCCCCATTTGAACGGCGGCGATCTCCGCCCGGTTCAACCTCCGCTCAAACTTGCGGAACGGGCTTTTCTGTCGGATCCCTACCACATCTTCCTTGATGGCAATCCAGGTTTCCCGGTACCCCATGTGCACCGAAACTAGCAGCATCCCAACGCCGGCCAAAGGGAACAAGCCGACCAGCCACACCGGAGGTGGGTTCGAGGACCGAGCTCCCGCCACCAAGACGACCACGACGATGCCTACCGAAAGTACAGTCCACAACAGCGCAAAAGGGAAAAAGCCCCGCGTGCCGCGGATCAACCCCAGCCGAGGCACATGAACTAAACACCCATCCGGAAAGTCGTGCACCTCTACGCGACTACCGGGGGGAGGCTGCGCCGGGAGAGCTTCCATGGCCGAGCCTTCCGCCCACCCCGTCACGGCCTGCCAACCCTCTCGTCTGGCTACCACATTCAACTCCTCCGTAAGCACCCGGCCAAAGGCATCAATAACGGCTTCCGGATAGCCCCAAACCACCGTGAATTTATCCGGCATACCCCCATACACCATCAACGAGAACGCCACCGAGTCCCCACCGCCTCCCGCTTGGGGGATTTGAACCGGCACGTTGGCACGGTCCGTCACCGTGCCCACCTGAACCCCCTCGCGTAGCTGAAGCCGATTCCGAATGCGTACCGGGCCGAAACAGTCCACCCGCCACAGTGTCCGCCCCTGCAGTACCACTTCCAACCACCACCATCCTTGCCAGATTGCACGCCCCACTAAAACCATCGCGACGCCAACGACAATCGGGATTAGGCCAAACAAGGCGAATGGCCAAAACACCAACGAGCCACTGCGCACGCCCACCCGCCAAAGGAGGACATTCCAAACTACTGCGAACCCAAGCACGATGAGTCCCGCGAATACAAGAAATGCACCCAGCACGACCGAGCCCGGCCGCGGGAGAAATGCAAACCTGACCGAGTCGAAATCGCGGATCACCCGAAACGCGCACGCAGAGGCATCGGACTCATTTCGGGTCGAATTGGCCACGCCGGCCATGTTAGCGGGGTTCAAAGGCATCGCGTTCCTTCCTCTCGGTGATCTGGGCGACTAGCGTGCGCTGAAACCAGACTCCCCATAGACCGTATTGATCCCCACCGCGTTCGGAGACTCGTCGCTGCTGTTCGAGGCCACTGCCGCGCGTCTCGTCCGGGTCTGTGCTTGAGTCCGCCACCCGCGGGGTATGTTGAGTGGAGTTGTTCATCGTCTTCTCTTTTCGTTACTCCAGTCGATCCTATCCGAAGAGGTCAAGCCCCCGGCACTCACAAAGCCCGAATTTCGTATCTCCATCCGAGTGGCGGAGTCAACCGTTTAAGTCGACGTCAGGTCCTCCAACATGTTAAACGACATCGGCGCCGTCGTCCTTAGCGTAGGCTAAAACAACAACTCCTGCAGCAGTATTTTTCATGGCCGGGTCGCTCCGTTCCCTGCTTAGACCACGCCGCCGTTTCCGTGTCAAGCGACACTACATTCTTTCCTCCGTTCCCGTTCGCCCGTTTCTTTCTCTGCACCCTCCCGAAAAACTCGCCCAGCTAAGGCCGGTGGTTACGTCCAGCCAATATCCGAGGAACTTCCATCCTCGCGCAAAAAGTTCCTTTGAGGCGCTAACGCTGGGCTAAACCCCCTCCACAGCTGAAGGTAGGTGGGATTGTTATTCACATTTCGCCCAAAGGCCAACAAGTGATTTTCCGACAGGGAGTCTCCCGGGTGGCATGGAGTCGCACTCCATCGCACCCGCAGACTGAACACCTTCGGCGCTTTACATCATTTGTTTCCTTGCCTTGCCGGACTTCAGATCGTACCGAACCCAGTGTCTAAATCCTGAACTAGAGTGCCACAGTGAATCAAGGCTCAATTGTAGGTCTCAGTCTCCCCGGGTGAGGGGTTCCGACAGTAAGCGCTACGACCCGGTTGCAGGATCGTACATGCAAGATCACGACCAAACTCGGGCAGTCGGCAGATGAAGCGATGGAGTCAACAGCGATTCGGAAATGTCCTGATCGGTTGGACCGCACAGGCCGGTGTGACCCGTGCGACGATATGGACTAAGACGACGCTAACGGACCCAGTAACCGGGGAGAAGGTCCCAACATGGGGCATCATGAGTTACGGCGGCTACATCCACGAATAATCCTAGAAGTTCGACCTTGTCTTCCGTCCGAAACTGACGAAAATTTCATCAAACTCCACCCCGCGAACGGTTCTGCAGCGTTGAACGACGATTCTAAAAATCTCACTCCAGAAGAGGCGAGAAAACTCTCGTGAATGGCCGCCCCGAAGTTACAACCCCGAGCGGCCGCCTAAGACGCGCCTCCTAAAACTCGAATGGCTGGAACGGGTCTATGAGCAGCGGCAGATGAAGCCGAAGTTCTGTCATCGCTTTTGCTATCGGATGCCTATATGGTGCGCGACGACGCGAAGTGAAGTCTGGCCTAACTGAGAGAGGCGCTGTCGCCATGGAAGGCGAGACTGAAAGCCTTTCGGAACGTGTCACCGGCTTCGAAGTCCTTTTCCTCTTGGGGGTACCCCCTGCCGCCTGAGGGATGATCAACACGCGCGTGTTCTGCCATGGGATACTCCGAACACCATGCACGGACGAGGATGGCAAGACCCGATCAGGCCATCCCTATTTGGTCGAATTGGTCTGAGATGGAGCGCACCGTTTTTGGGGCACAAGTGGGAAGAGTTACTCATGCGACCGACTCCAAGAGGACTTGCCGGGCTGGGCTAGGTTGACCCGCTTAAGCCTGCCACGCTGTCATGGGACCGTTCGCATGCCTCGTCCCGCTTATTTTCCAGAAGCCCGCTGCACTACAAACGGAGGACTACATAACTCCAGCCGCGACGCCTTACTTGAGCTCGCTACCCCTCTTGACGGTACAAACGAACCGGGAGTAGGATCGCGAGAGTTGATGGTACAAACGAATCGGAGTTGTACCATGACAAAAAAGGACGGTTCGATGCGCACTCAAGCGTGGGTCGTGGCGGCGGTCATCACCCTCGCCCTGTGCTTCACCGTTGGTGCAACTGCCGCACCTGCCAAGCCAGACATTTTGTTTATCGCGATAGATGACTTGAATGACTGGATCGGGTGCTTGGGCGGACATCCGCAAGCCCGAACACCTAACCTGGACCGACTAGCGGCCCGCGGGGTCTTGTTCGAGAACGCACAGTGCGCCGCACCTGCGTGCAACCCATCGCGAGCTGCACTGATGAGCGGGTTGCGGCCGTTCACCACGGGCATTTACTTCAACCACCAGCCTTACGGCCCCGTTCTGAAAGACGTGTTGACCCTGAATCGCTACCTTCGTCAGCAGGGCTACCGGGTCATCGGCGGCGGAAAAATTTACCACGGCGGCGGCGGTCTCCCGGGAGAGCGAGAAACGGACTGGGACGAATACTTTACCCGCCCCGGCGACCCCCGCCCTCCACGTGCTTCTATGACAGGATTGAACCGAGATCAATTCGACTGGGGGCCGCTGGACGCAGGGGACGAGGACATGGGCGATTACCGTTTGGTCACCTGGGCAGCCGAAAAGCTCCAAGAGCGCGATGACCGCCCGTTGTTTCTGGCCGTGGGGTTCGTGAAGCCCCACCTTCCCTGGTATGTCCCCCGCAAATACTTCGACCTTTTCCCGCTCGAGGAGGTTCGATTGCCGGAGGTGATCTCCAACGATCTGGCCGATATTCCGCCTGCAGGCATCGCGATGGCCAAGCCCGAGGGCGACCACAAGGCAGTCGTGGAGGCCGGCTTGTGGCGGCACGGAGTACAAGCCTACCTCGCCACGATCGCATTCGTCGATACCCAACTCGGGCGCCTTATCGAAGCCGCAGATCATTCTTGGCGGTCGAATCGGTTGATCATCGTCTTGTGGTCCGACCACGGTTGGCATCTCGGCGAGAAAGAGCACTGGCGCAAGTTCACCCTGTGGGAAGAATCGGCACGCGCGCCGTATCTCATTGTGGCCCCGGGTCTGGCCACACCGGGCAGCCGGTGCCGGGCTCCGGTGGACTTCATGTCAATTTATCCAACCATCTGTGAGCTGGCGGGTCTGCCCATCCCGTCGCATGTTCAAGGACGTTCCGTTGTTCCACTCCTACGTGATCCCTCGGCTCCTTGGGCGGAGGTGGGGCTCACGACTTACGGACGTGGCAACCATAGTGTCCGCACGGGGCAGTGGCGCTACATTCGTTACGCCGACGGATCCGAGGAACTTTACGACCATTCGAACGATCCCAACGAATGGACGAACCTGGCCGCCCGGGCAGAGTATCGGCCAGTCATTTCCGAATTGGCGCGGCATCTACCGAGCCAGGAGGCGGAGAACGCCCCGGGGATCGGGCAACGGTTGCGTGAAAACACGGATTCGTCGAAGCCCGACCACAACCGACGGGATCGGCGCCGAAAAGAGCAGAAAGGAGCGACGCAGTGAAAAAAGCACTCAACCGGATCCAACGAGACTGTTGCCCACTGTCGCGCCGTACGTTTTTGGCACGGTGCGCCGCCTGCGCGGGTTGCGCAAGTGTGAGCGGGCTGTACGCACCCATCGGACGAGCTCAACCGGCTGGCTCTAAGCCCAAAATTCGCGCCGTGTTTTGCGAAACGGACAACACACGCCCGATTTGGCCGAATATCGGTTATGACTTCGAGTCACGGCGCCGCGCGCTATTGAACCGATTACAGACTGACTGCCCAGAGCTGGAATTTCTCCCCGCCGTGCTTATGGATCGCCCGGACGACGCGCAGGCGGTTCTCCAACAGGACCATGAAGTGCAAGGGTATGTGTTGTTCTTGCAAGGGCTAGGCTGGAGAAACGACATTGTTTCACTGTGCAAAACTGGAAAGCCGACCCTTCTCGTGGACAACCTCTTCGGGGGTTCGGGCTTGTTTCTCACAAGAATCAGCACGATTCGCAACCTCCAAAAGCCTGTGGACTGGGTTGCCTCGGCCAACGACGACGACATCGTGGCCTCGGTCCGCGCCTTCCGCGGGCTTGCGGAGGGTAAGTCTGCCGACCAAATCGCCGCAGCGTTTCGCGAAATTCGTCATCAACGTACCGCACGGCCTTCGGCCGTGGAACTTCAAGCAGACGCCCAGACGCCCCGTCGACTCGAACAAGTGTTGAACGAGCTCAAACAAACGACGGTGTTAGTCGTGGGCGGAACGGGATGGGGCGGCGAACAGTTTCGAGAGGCCGCCGCACGAGAGTTGGGTCTGAAGTTCCAAAGTGTCAGTTTCGAAGAGCTGCGCGCTGCATATCAGGCCGCACCGGAGTCCGCGTCGCGAGAGCTCGCGCAAACGTGGATCCGTAACGCCGAACGTGTCGTCGAGCCCACGGAGGAGGAAATCATTAAGTCCGCTCGGATGTTCTACGGGATGAAATCCCTCATGGACCGCTATCAGGCACGAGGAATTACCGTGAATTGCCTTGGCGGGTTCTATGGAGGCCATCTCGATGCGTACCCGTGTTTAGGGTTCGTGGAGCTCAACAACCAAGGGCTCGTGGGCGGTTGCGAGGCCGACCAGATGTCGGCTCTTACGATGATGGTCATGGGGCTGGCCACGGGACGACCTGGCTACATTTCGGACCCGGTCGTGGATACGAGCACTTACTCCATCATCTATGCACATTGTGTCGCGATGACCCGTCCGTTCGGGCCCACGGGACCCGCCAACCCGTATCGCATCCGGAATCACTCCGAAGACCGCAAGGGGGCAGCTGTCCAATCGCTTTTGCCAGCGGGCTACGTGGTCACCACCTTGGAGATCAACCCTGTCCAGCGGGCCGTGCGCTTACATCGGGCTCGTACAGTGGGCAATCATGAAAGCGATATGGCTTGTCGGACGAAACTGATCGCGGTCGTGTCCGGCGATCTCGAGAAACTCGTCGAGGAATGGCAGTGGGGCTGGCATCGCGTCACGGTCTACGGGGATTGGCGCCCGCTGGTGGAAGAACTCTGCCAGCGGTGCAAATTCCAGCTCATCGACGAGGCCTGACCTGCGCCAGCCTGCTGGGGCAAGACCACAAACTGGGCCGTAGCACGGGATGTGGAAGCTACCGTCCGCATCGTCCGTGACAGCTCACCTGAAAGCATTGGTATTGGAGGGCCTTGGTATTGTTTGACCACGGCGGGGACTATTGCATAGCCAGTTCGGCGGAAATCGTACGTGTTTCGGCAAATCCGACATGGCATGATATAGAAGTTTCGACATGCGCATGGCGAACGAACATCACAGACCTAAGTGGCCCCAGTGGGTGGCAGGAGTGGCACTCGGGGCGCTGCTCGGGGGGAGCGGATGGTTTGTGCTCCAAAATTACAGCCTGCGTGCATGGTCCGACCCGATCAACTGGCTGAGCTTCGCCAAACATTTTCGAACCGAATTCTTTCAGAGTCGTTTTGCCTGTGGCTACGCTCTCTTCCTCGCATGGATCGAACCCATCACCGGACCTTACTGGGTGTTTCTTTCCAACCTTCCTCTCCTCCTGGCGCTGGTGGCAGTGATCGCTTCCACGGCCGCACTTGCATTTCCTGAAGAGCTTCGTGCTGTGCGTCCGATCGCGGCGCTGACTGCCGCCAGTCTGACGATCCTGGCGGACCCACTGTCGTTGCTAGTGTTGAGCCAGCCCTATCGAGATGCTCTAGCTCACCTGTGCCTGTTTCTATGCCTCGCGTTGACCGTTCGGTATGTTCGCCCCCACCCAACACCGGCCTGGGCACTATTCTTGGCGGGGCTGGCCTTGGGGACCGCCTACAGTGTGCGTGAACCATCGCTGTTGATCGCCGGACCGATCGGAGCTGTAGTGATCGTCCACCAGCGCGCTTATCCTTCGTCCCGGATACTTCGGCGGATCGGCTGGGCCGTTCTAGGCCTAGCGGTGGGAGCAATTCCCCTCCTCGCGCAATCGATACTTCGCAGCGGCTCGACGGGCCTCCTTCCCCCCCAAGCATTGGCAGAACAACGCCTATTGCCAGGCCTTCACTTTTCTGCCATCGCGAACACCGGATACGAAGTCTGGAAGTACCTAACCAATTGGTCCTCAACTCGTCCATGGCTGGTCCTCACATGGATCCTTGGCTTCACGACTGCCGTTTATCGTCGTCACTGGACGGTGCTAGCTTTGTTTATCGTTCCGGCCGCTATGTATGGGTTGTTTTACTCATTCTACTGGACGTTCGTTCCGCGCTATTTGTGGATTGTGTGGCCCTTCGCGGCCATCACGACGGGTTGGCTGGTGGCCATCGCAATCCACTCCGCCTCGGCCCGATGGAACCTGAACGAACTTGTTCCGGCTTCGGTGGTTACGACAGCCCTAGTGGCCATCGGCACCGCGGTTGGACTCGGCAGCTACCGCGTCGCTAGCCCGCGATTCACAATTCCGGATGCTCGGCGGCTCACCGAGGCCGTGCACCAGCTGATCCCCCCGGGCGCACTGTTGCTCGCACCAAGACACTTTTGCGAGATTGTGCGTTGGTTCAACCAGCTGGACTCGTGGCCGGCGTCTTGGAGATGGGACCCCAGCGCTTCTGACCCGGTCCCAAGTCTCCAAGCTGCCCTCAGCGCTGATTTTGCCAAAGGCAGACCCGTCTACGCTGCTCAGGTCCAAGCGCGGGGGCGCCGCGATGCCGAATTCACCGCTATCGAACGTGCGTTTCAAACCTACCCGATTGGGAAACTGTCCCTCACTGACTATGGGTTAGGCAACGCAACCGTCAACTTCTATTCCCTGCGACCGTGGGCGACTACCACACAAGACTGGTGGCTGATCGTGCCTGCGTCTAATCTGGTTCTGGTCGTGGATGCGGGACATCTGCAAGCTCCCACGACGATTCAAATCGGAACCAACGAGCCCAGCGCAGTCCGGCCTGGGGCGAATTTCTTCCGATTAAACGGCCCTCAAACAGTCTCGATTCGGCTGTGTTCCACCCGTCCCATCGCCCGGCTACCTCTCCGCCTCTATCCGCCCGAGGAGGGCATCCCGATGGATTTCGACATGAGCGCACCGTTCCCTAGTCATGCTTGGCTGAACGGCGGTTTCGACTTACCTCCGTACGGAATGGCCGGTCCGCGAGTACAACTGCAAGCGTCTGGCGTCCTTCCTGCCGCAGTCCAGTTCCCAAACCAAGCGCACTGGGCGATATTCCGTCTACGCGCAACACGTAGCCGACGCGGCAACTCCATCCAATGCAAGGTGTCCGTCGGACCCCACGAGTGGATTCGCTCCGTGCCTATGGACCGGAAATTCCAAGATCTCGAAGTGGGCCCGTGGGTCAGTTCAGAGCCGCCCGTCGATATGCCCTGGACGATTACGATTTTGGCGCCCAATGCGGAACGCGCCTTGGAGTTAGATGCAATTACCGTATTCAGCGAAATCGCCCGGCGCGCGACACCCCCAAAGCCTACCGCCAGCTCTCCAGCTTCCGATCGCCCAGAATAAATCAAACCCTAGCCCTCCACGCAGACGTTTCCGGCACAAAGCCAGATTTCCTGCGTGACTATGGCTCGAGTGGATTCTATGTGCACCCGACGGTTTTGGGATGCTCTTGTCTACAGGCTACACGTGCCCACTGCGTAGACGGTCAAGCCGGTTCCCTTTTCACATTCTCCCCCTCCTTGCTCCAATCGCCCCCAAAGGATTTCTCTTTGATCCGGCGCTTATCCCCCGACGAAACCACCGTTCTGGCCCTTCCCTCTCGCATGAGCGCACCAGGAGCCGATGACCTTAAACTGTGTCCGCGACCTGCACCTTGGCGTGCGACTTCCCCACGCGGACAAGATTACTTATTTTTAGGATTGCGCAATTGCGCAAATATGCTAGGATGCCTGCAAAGGAGAGCTAGCATGACTCGTCCATGGACACGCCGAGAGTTCGCCACAATGGCCGCTGGAGCCGCCGCCATGTCCGCGATCGGGACACGGGCCACGGATGGGAACATTTCCAAGGTCCTCATCATTGGTGTGGCATGCAGTCCACGTCGAGGAATGACGACCGCGCGCGCAGTGCAGCATGCCTTGGAGGCTGCCCGGAGCACCTCGCCCACGATCGAAACGGACCTGATCGACCTAGGAGGTCTTCGGGTCGGTGGTTACGCGAAGCCCATGCCCGAGGATGATTTCACGCCTTTTTTGGAGCGCTTCAAGGACCCCCGGCTGGGTGGACTGATCATCGGGTCTCCGTGCTACTATCGCGCTCCGAGTGCGTTGTGCCGGGCCTTCATTGAACGGCTTTCGCCGCTGCGGGAACCGGTGATGGCGTTGGCCGACAAGCCGGTAGGCGCAGTGGCCGTCGGTGCTTTCCGCAACGGTGGGCAAGAACTGGTCATTTCTGAGATCCTCACCTCAATGCTCTGTTTTGGAATGACGCCCGTTGGAGGCAATCCACCTGCGTTTCAGGGGGCGACGGTGGTGTCGAAGGATGACGACCTCAGCGCGGACACCCTGGGTTTGGAAACTCTGGCCAAGCTGGGGCAGCGAGTTGCGGCCGTCGCACTACGACGAGTACGAGGCGCCTGGCCCGGCACCTGATGCTGTTCCGTGCTCGGCGGCTTTCATAGCGCGCCTAGGAATTGAGCTGTTGGATGTGCTGGGCCCCCCGCGCCTGGCAACTCGAGCAACCCTCCGGTGAAACCTGGAAAGGGCCCGCTGAGCCGACGCAGGCATGCGTTCTCGCACGCCGGACACAACATCCGCGCTGTAGAACGGAGGCATGCTCCCTAGGCGGCCACGGACACAAGGTGGGTCACGCCACCAGCTGCGCGTAGACCGAACGCGAGTTCCAAGGAGGAGCATTTTGGCGTGGAACGACCCAGGATCTGTCCGAGCCGCGGGGAACGTTCCACCTGGCCATACGAAGAGTTTCCAACTCGGCGCACAAAGGGTCGAGTCCTACCTCACCGTGAGTCAAAGCACTGAATAAACCCAGCTTTCCAGCCCACGCGCAGAACCAAATGCGAGCAGCGTCTCCCTTCCTGGGAGAAGACGAGCGTCGATTCGGTTTCGAGACACAACCGCGACTCGGCGAAGGCGAGCCCAATCCCTGGTGAGCACGCGGCGGCGGAGGTTGGTTGTCGTTCCGCGCTCACCGTGAGCGCACAAACACAATGTACGGAGGCCACAGCGAGTACTAGGCCCGGAGTAGTCAGCGGCGTTGTTTTGTGTCATCGTGGAAAAGTGTATGGACTCCGCGATGGCAACCTCCGACCGCCGCCTGCCGGCTCCGTGGGTGAACCCGTTTCTCCTCGCACCCATGGCGGGCTACACGGAGTTGCCGTTCCGGCGCATTTGCCGCCGATACGGCGCCGGAGCCGTGCTCACGGAGCTTGTGAGCGTGGACGGGATGGTGCGGGGGTCGCCCTCGACCTGGCATTTGCTGGTCACAGACCCCTCGGAGCAACCGGTTGGAGTGAACCTCTACGGGAGTGATCCTGAAACCTTCGCCGCCGCTGTATCGATGCTCGTCGAGCGGACTCCTTTCCGCTGGGTTGATATCAACGCGGGTTGCCCGGTCCCGCACATCGTTCGCCGAGGAGCCGGCGCCGGCCTGGTCGAGACGCCGGAGCGCCTCGCGGCGATCGTGTCCCAAGTGCGCTCGATCACCCGAGGACCGGTGACCGTCAAAAGCCGCCCGGGACTTCGTCCGGACCGGGTGAGGATCTTTGAGATTGCCGCTGCATTGGAGGAGGCCGGCGCTACCGCATTGACGATCCACGCACGCACGGCCGATCAACGGCACGCAGGCGCCGCGGACTGGGAGCTCACGGCCGAAGTTCGCCGTTGCTGCCGGCGGCTCCTGATCGTGGGCAATGGCGGCCTGACCAGCGCGGCCCAAGCAGTCGAATACCTGCGCAGATATGAGCTGGATGCCGTGATGATCGGCCGTGCCGCATTGGGGCGTCCCTGGATCTTCGCCGAAGCCAACGCGTTGTGGCGGGGTCAGGCACCGCCAGCGCCGCCCACACCGGACCAGTTGCGGGAGCTAATCCAAGAACACTTCGAAGGACTTCTGGAGCTGGAACGGGCCCACCCGGCACTTCGCAAACGGCGCCAACCGCCCGAGCGTATCGCCGTCTGCAGAATCCGCGGCCACTTGCTTCATTACGTGCGGGGGTTGCCTGGAAGTACGGTCGTTCGACGGCAGTTGAACGATCTATGTACACCGGATCAATTGTTCGAGGCGGTGGATTTCGTCATCGGCGCGCGGGCCCGGTCCCACGGAACCCATGGGGGCGGCACGGCGAACACGCCCACATCATCGAACACCGCGCGCTCGCCGGCGGACTGATTGCGGGCCCTTAGTACGATCCCGATGCGGTCCACGGGCTCGTCGGGCGGTGCGACTCCTAGGACAAGTCGGCGGGTCGAGCCAGGGTGGTTCAACCCGGGAAAACCAACCACTTGGTCCGCTGCCCACAAGGTTTTTCCGCCGGAGAACCAACGCACGATGAGCTCACACACGCCGGGACGTTCGCCCAATTCGCTCGCGGTGACGACGTACCATGCACTCGAGACGACCGGCACGACCTGAATCCAGCAAGCGTCGCGCGCGCCCGCGATCCAACTTCGGCCGTTTCCGTCGACCAACTCCCATCCTCGCGTTCCGCGGGAGCCCTCAGCCTGCCAAAATCCCCAGCGGTCCGGCAACCCCGCCGAGTTGGTGACACTCATGTCGCCATTGGCCAAAAGGTTCGTGAGACCGCCCAGGGCAAGATCTTGCGCCGCTGCGCAATCTGGACGCGCCGCCCACGTTAGTGCCCGGGTGACTCCAGGTAGCGCCTCCTCCCAATGGCGCGCTCGGCCTACAGTGCTTTCTTCCAGTCTCCTTCGCATGTCTGGAGTAAACACTTCCGGCCACCAGCCACATTGCTCGCCATAAAGCCACACATACCGGTCCGCCGCCGAGCAAGCCCCGCTTAGGTTATCGAACAGCCGGGCCAACCGTGACCCATTCCGGGGTGGCCGGTAGTATACGTGGGTTGGCTCGTTGACAAACATGTCCAAGTAGATCCCGAAACCGACCTGCATTTGAGCGCGGTACTTCGGCCACAACGAAGGCGAAAGCCAGCGGACTCTGTCACCCTCCCATCGTCGCAACGTCCCAGCCAGTTGATGGTATGCGAGCCGCCCATCGAGGTAGTATCCACGTTCACAGCCGTCCACGAACACCATTTCAGGCGGCGCCGCCTCCAGCATGCCCTCCAGGAATGGCGCGAGTAAACCATACGGCTCGCCGGCGAGCGCTTCGAACCGGTCCTGGTCTCGCCTTAACGGTGACAACTCGCTGAGCCCAAAAAGCGTGAAGACCACCAGGCGGCGGCCTTCGTTGGCCATGGCGCGAATCAGCTCTGCTCCACGGCGGCGGGCCAGCGACCAGATCCGCTCCGGGCTGCCTCCGCTTTCTGGAGTCCAACGAAACTGCTGGCCATCGTAGTGCTCAAAATCGAAGGCGATCCCCGCGCACCCTGTCGTACGCACGAGCCATGCAAGGTAACCGAGCTTGCTGGCCAACGCGCTCCACGCAACGTCGTCGCGCCAATCGAGTCGCCCCGGCGTGGCATTGAAGCGGACGAAGTTGTGACGAAATTTCTTCCACTGCACATATTGAAGGTCCTCGAGCGCACTCTGCAGCCATTCTCGCTTCCACGGCTGTTCATCCCAGGCCGCCGCCGTGGAGTACCTACGACCGGTTTCGTCGGTAACCTCCACATGGAACATCACCCCGTCAAAGGGTGACCGCGCCTCCATGCTCGCAGCCTGTTCGCGTAAGAACTTCGTGTTCGGAATGTCCCATCCCAGCTCGATCAAATACGCTTCGGATGCCCACCCATCCTGGAGTATCTCAACTCCGAGCAGCTCCAGCACGACCACCCACCGAAGACCAAGCATGGCCCGACGGTTCATCACGGAACCCCCGGCGCCCGGGCATGCGTTTGTTCGGACTGGGCCTCAATTCGGATCGCCTGCCCTTCGCGCGGCCCGAGTTGGATCCGGAGCCGATCTCCTGCACGCACCGGCCGACGTTCGATCCCTACCCGCGTTCGCGTAGGCACGCTGGGATCGTGGCGGTACACGTGGGCAACGTAACTGCGCCCCGGCTCAAGGAAGTCCAAGGTAAACTCGAACGAGCGAGGATCGTCTGCGTTCATGGCGCCAATATACCAATCGGCCCCGGACCGTCGCGCGATCACCACATATTCTCCAATGGCCCCCGCCAGCACTCGCGTGTCGTCCCAAATGGTGGGCATGTGGTTCCAGAACTCCAGCTCGGGCTCATCCTGACAGGCCGAGGGCCGATCGTACCAGAACAAAAATTGCCAAGGGCTGAACAACACGACAGGTTTGGCCAATTGGTATGCGTGACACGCAAGGTTTGTCACGCGCTTATCGTAGTAGCACACCGTGTGATCCGCAGGTCCAGCAAGATAACGCGTGAATGCGTACGTGAGCGTCGTGCGGTTGCTCGGCGACGTTTCGTCACCCGCGACGCCCTCCACGGTCATCAGGTTGGGATAGGTCCGACGGACACCCGTCTCGCGGTATTCGTCGTGCACATCCACCATGAGCCGGTGTTCCGCGCATTTCCGAATGGCGTCGTGCAGCCATGCCGTCCACTGCTGAGATCCCACCTGCACGAACCCGAACTTCATGCCCATCACACCCCACTGACGGTATAGAGGCAACAACCGGTCCAACTGCCGTTCCAGCGCCCGACGATTGACGTACAGGATCACCCCGATCTGCTTCTGCCGTGCATAGCGAATGACCTCGAGCAGATCCAATGGACCCTGGGAGCGTTTGGGGTCCACGGTCACGGTAGTGGCGTCGGCGGTGTCATCGTACTCATCGCCGTACCAGCCTGCGTCATACTCGATAAACTGAAGCCCTCGCCGCACCGCAAAATCCACGCATGCCTTACCGCCCTCGGTCGTGAGGGTCACCTCGCGGATCACTTTACCGGGCCGAATCCACGTGGTATCCGGCCACGCGCAAGGGTCGTTGAGATTGAGAAAAATATCGTTGTTCTCCAACAACTGTCCCGGGGACTCGGCCACCATAATTACCCGCCACGGACTGGTGATGCGTCCACGGTGGACCACCGGTCCATCCAGCACGCTGACCACGCCCGTCGCATTGAGCAGCGGGCCGAACTTCATCCGCGCGAAGTCCACCATGCGCGCCTCCGCCAATGCCACGTACCGAGGCGGCCGGTCGGAAGTTTCCAACACCAACGGTCGCTCGCAACCGCGGCGGATCTTCGACATCGGGATCTTCGAATACACGCCTTGGCCGGCATACGTCACCCATCCGCTCCAGTCGGCCGGAAGCCGGAACTCGGTGTGTTCGGCGCGGATACGCACCGTAGAGGACTCGTTCTCTGCCGCCGGCGGATAGATGGTGTAACTGAATGCGGCGCCGGCATCGTAGGCGCGTACGATGAGATCCATTCGTGACCGCCCAGTCGTATCCCATAGTTCCAAACAGAGTTGCCGGTGGTGATCGCGAACGACGGCCCGCTCGCCGCAGACCGGGCGCCATATTCCATTCGTCTCCATGACCCAATGGGACCGCACAGTCCACACGGGCGACGTCGGCCACTCATCCACCTCCAACCGGATTGCAGATGGGACGATGACGGAAACACCTTGCCACTTCACGGCGTACGTCAACGAACCCTGTTCGCCTTGTTCCGCGCCAATGTCTACCGTGATCTCCAGGCGACGATCCGGCGAGTGCACAGTAAATTGCCCCGCGAGGGTCGTCATGCTAGCTACCAGCGCGGTCGCCATCGAACTCCGAAGCCGTGCGCAACGCACGATCGTCTCTCCTTGTTCACCATGTATTTGCCTTTCGCTAAGGACTACGCTAGACATTACGGGCCAAGGGTCAAGACCACCGAGGAGAACGTGATGAACAAAATCTTGTCGCAGAGACACTATCTACGCCCCCTCGCGATTGCAATCGCATGGAGCGTCGCTTCAGCGCGCGCAGAGGTTCAGTTGCCCAAGGTATTCGGCTCGCACATGGTCCTGCAGCGCGACATGCCAATTCCAGTATGGGGATGGGCCTCACCTGGAGAAACCGTACGAGTCCGGCTCGGGCAACTCCCCGAGCTGACCACCACGGCGGACCCGCAAGGCGCGTGGCGGGTCAATCTAGCTCCTCAACCTGCCGGTGGGCCCTGGACACTGGTCGTCGCCGGAAGCAACCAGGTCGTATTCGAAGACGTCTGGATTGGGGAAGTATGGCTCTGCTCCGGCCAATCGAACATGGAGTGGCCCGTGCGCGGCGCGGACCGTGCGGAGGAAGAGATTGCGGCCGCACACTGGCCTCAGATTCGGCACTTGCGAGTCCAGCGGGCCACCTCGGCTCTGCCTCGCCGAGATTTCGAAGCGGAATGGGCAGTGTGTAGCCCCGAAACCGTGGGCGACTTTACCGCGGTTGGCTACTTTTTCGCCCGCGAGATCTACAAGGCCCTCAAGGTCCCGATCGGGCTGCTGCACTCATCATGGGGCGGGACGCGAATCGAACCATGGACTCCCCCCGAAGCGTTCGGCGAAGTCCCCGCGCTGCAATGGATTCGCCAAAAAATTGAGCTGGCCGACCCTCGATCGGATCTCCGGCAGGCGCGGCTCTGCGAGTATTTAAACCGCCTAGACACTTGGATGCAGAAAGCCCGCGTCGCATGCGAACGACGCGAATTGATCGAGCCGGCGCCGGCTTGGCCCAACGAATTGACCGCTTTGACTGGCACTCAGGATCCGTCGGCGCTGTGGAATGCCATGGTGCACCCGATGGTCCCGTACGCGTTGCGCGGCGCCCTGTGGTACCAAGGGGAAGCCAATCACGGCGAAGGCATGGTCTACGTAGCGAAAATGCACGCACTCATCCAAGGTTGGCGTACGAGGTGGGGCATGCCGAATATGCCGTTTTTCTATGTGATGATTGCCCCCTTCCAGTATGGCACGGAGGACCCCGAAATTCTTCCAAGGTTCTGGGAGGCCCAAGTGGCGGCACTGAAGATCCCTCATACGGGAATGGCGGTGATCCACGATGTAGCCGACCTGCATGATATTCATCCGCGTAATAAGCAAGAAGTGGGCCGACGGCTTGCGTTGCTGGCCCTCGCCGACGTATACAAGCACCCAGTCGTCGCGCGAGGCCCCCTTGCGCGCGAGATGGTGGTGGAACAAGACCGGATCCGCGTACGGTTCGACCACGCCGACGGAGGGTTGAAGACGCGCGATGGACAGCCGCCTTCGCACTTCGAACTGTGCGGGAACGGCACAACCGGCTACGTCCCAGCCCAAGCCGTCATCGAGGGGGACTCCGTCATCGTTAGCTCCCCGGCATGTCCACAGCCCACGGGCGTTCGGTTCGCGTGGCATAAGCTCGCCATACCCAATCTAGTCAACGGTGCAGGACTCCCGGCGGCCCCCTTCCGGTTGGGCGATTGCCCGCCGTGGGACAGTATTCTCGCCCAAATCCCTGAGGTCACTCAGTACCAGCTGGTGTATGACCTCAACCTTGCTCGACTCGGGCCAGAGGTGATCTATGACGAAGACCGGACTGCCTCGGTGACGGGCCGCTTCGATCGGGTAGCCTATTTGCTGGAACTTCAGAAAGGCGCACAGACCACCACCTACGTCTATGTTTCCATGGACGCGTTCACCGACGACCCACGGAAGCTAGGTATTCCGGTCTATGGTTCGGGCATTCGGTGGCAGCGGCCCGTTCACAATCTTTGGGTCGCCTCCAACGTGGGCAACCTGCCCACAGGATCGATACCGGTCGGGTTTATCGAATTCTGGCCGAACAATTACACGCCAGTGAACGCGGCGCAAGTACCATCAGCTTCGAATGAGGTTTATGATTTTGGCGACCAGCCGGTGGACCCAGAAAATGGTTACGGCTGCATGCAGATCCATGTCCCCGCGCAACGCACCACATTATGGGCGATCAACCACTGGAGCGCCGGAGGTGCGGCGGACATCGGAATCGGCAACAGCACAGGCGCGACTCGTGACTGGACTTTTACCGGCAGCGCAAGCCAATACTCATACAAACGGCTGCGCGTGTTCGTGCGGCCGGTCCGTCGCTAGTCATTTTCTTGACAAGGCGCAGCGGTCGCTTCGCCATTCACATGTGTATCAGACCCATCCGCTCATGGCTGGGTCCTAGGCCGACCGCCTCACGGGCACCGGCAAGCGCGGTACCACTCGCTAGATCCTAGGCGGGTGACCGGGTGCCACCATGAACCTCCGCCAGCCACCCACGCCAAGCCCCAACTCCACCAGGCGCCGCGCGAGCACTTCTAATCTTGCGCGGTTAAGAACGGCGCCCCTTCTCCGCAGCTCTCGGTTGGCTTTCCATTGGGTCTTTCTGCGGGTAGGGTAAGTAGCGGACATGCATGTACGCGAACATGAACGGAGGCCAACCATGAAGGCGCGCCGAACGGGTTTTACCTTGGTCGAGTTGCTGGTGGTGATCGTGATCATCGGGATCCTCGCCGGCCTGCTTTTGCCGACATTGTCCCAGGCCTTGGCCAAGTCCAAAGATGTTCATTGTATCAACAACCAGTCCCAGCATGCCAAAGCTCTGCTGATGTACGCCGCTCAAAATCGCAACCAAACGATTCGACCAGACCCCGCCGGGCACTGGATGGCGGCGCTGGACCGAGTCCTGAGCGTCGGCCCCTCGGCGGAGGTCCGCCTGTGCCCGAACGCGACGCGCGCCGCACCTTCGCGAGGGTCAGTCAATCTGGCGTGGAAGTACAACGACTGGATCGGCAGTATCGCGATCAATTCCCACCTCGCCGCGGCCAGCCCGGGAGCCAATGACTACACGCTGATGTCCCAGACCGATGCGAAAACCCCCGCGTTCGTTGATGGAGCCTGGCTAGAAACTGGACCGATCGGCGGAGTCAGTTGGCCATCGGATCTCAATGGCTCGAGCAACTGGATTCTCGATCGACATCGGAAAGCGATCGTCATGTCGTTTTGCGATGGGCACGCGGAACGCGTGGAACTGTCGTGGATTTGGGACGTAAAATGGCACCGGAATTTCACTCCGCAAGGAAAACAGACGAATCCGACGCTCGGGATCTGGTGACAAATGTCTGACGCCGCGATGTATTCGATGGAGCCCGTGCTTCAAGTATACGTTCGGCTCGACGGGAATGAACCGATCCAAGTCCCGGTCGGCACGCCAGTAAGGGAGCTGGCTCGCCGCATCCAACCGCCCGATGGTCTGGCGTGGCTGGGCGCAGTGGTTAATAACGAAGTGGTGACGCTCTCCTACCCGCTCGAAGTCGATAGCGACGTCCGCTTGCTGACGGTTCGCGACGGGTTTGGCTGGCGAATCTATCGCAACTCGGTCTCATTCTTGCTGGCCAAAGTCGTGCGCGAGCTTTTCCCGTCGGCGCGCTTTGCCGTGGAGCATTCGCTCGGCACTGGTTTCTATTGCTCATTTCAGCTCAACGGCCACGGCGCAACCGCCGATGTTGTAGACCGAATTCGCTCGCGGATGCGCGAGCTGGTCACGCTAGACCTCCCGATCGTACGCCGAAAGATCGCATTCAAAGAGGCTCTGGACCGATTCGAAAGCGCTGGTCAACGCGACAAATACGATCTGCTTCGGTTCCGAAATCCTCCCAAGATCGTTGTGTACGAGTGCGACGGGTTCACCGATTTGGCGCACGGAGTCTTGGCCGATCGAACCGGAGCACTTCAACACTTCGATTTGATTCCCTACGACACTGGCTTCGTCTTGTTGTTCCCCGACCGCGAGCACGCTCCGAAGCTATCCCCCTTCGACCCTCAGCCCGAGCTATTCCGAGTGTTCGCGGAACACAAGGAATGGGGCCGAATCCTGGGCATACGGACCGTGGGCGATCTCAACCGGCTCATTGCGGACCGTCAGGCGGACGAGCTCGTGCGCATCGCAGAAGCGCTCCACGAAAAAACGATTGCGCGGCTCGCCGACCGTATCACGGAACGTACGCCCTCGGTGCGCTGGGTGCTCATCTCTGGCCCCTCTTCCTCCGGCAAGACCACCTTCGCGAAACGGTTAGCCATCCAACTTCGGGTCAATGGCTTGCGCCCGGTCGCCATTTCCACGGACAACTATTTTATTGACCGAGATCGAACACCACGGGACGAGCATGGCCAGCCGGACTTTGAGCACATCGACGCAATGGATGTGGCCCTGTTCAATCAGCACCTTGCCGAACTCGACGCAGGCCATGAGGTGGAGATTCCGATCTTCGACTTTATCCATGGGCAGCGGGCGCCGGTCGGCCGCCGGCTCAAGATCGAACCCGACCAGATCGTCCTGGTCGAGGGCATCCATTGTCTGAATCCTCGATTGGCCACGGCCGTTCCACCGGAGCGGGTGTTTCGCCTGTACGTCAGCGCGCTCACGCAATTGAACCTGGACGACCACAACCGAATCGCGACCACCGATAACCGCCTGCTCCGCCGCATTGTCCGCGACCACCAGTTCCGGGGCCATCCGGCGCTGCGTACCCTCGACATGTGGCCTAGCGTTCGGCGGGGTGAAAAACGCTGGATCTTCCCGTACCAAAATCAAGCCGAAGCCGTGTTCAACTCCGCATTGGACTATGAGCTGGCCGTGCTCAAGCCGTTTGCTGAGCCGCTGCTGAACGAAGTTAAGCCCTGGCATCCGCAGTATGCGGAAGCGCGCCGCTTGAGCGCGTTTCTGTCCAGCTTTTTGAGCTTGTCGTACGCGGTGGTGCCACCGAACTCCATTCTCCGTGAGTTCATCGGCCGAAGCACGTTCCGCTATACATGAATGCCAATGGTTTTGGCTTCGGCTGGACGGTCCTCGCGTCGACAGCAGTTCCGCAGCGCCCGAGGGCGCTATCAGTCGCAGCCCTTGGGAGCCTCCTGGCCTGGACCACAGCGCTGACAAGCTTCGCGATGGACGATGCCGCAGAATACAAATGGTCCCCACCCAGCGCACCTTCGATCGACCCCGTGGAAAGCCTGCCTGCGCCCGCCTGGAGCGCGCGCCCGTCGGACCCCCCGATCCTTCAAACTGCGGACCAGTTGGTCCGTCAGGGAGATCTCGATGGGGCCATCCAACTCCTGGATCAATTTCTGGCCCAAGACGCGCGCTCGGCCGCTGTATGGCATGCCATCGCCCTGTTGGAGTGGCGCCGAGGACGCCCTGACCGCGCCGAGGAGCGGTGGCGAGTCCGCCTGGCGGTCGTGGGCGACGAAATCGAAACTCTACGCTGGTTGGCTCGCCTTCAACTCGCGCGGAATCGGCTGCAGGAAGCTCGCGAGCTCTACCAGCGGATCTGCAGCCATTCTCCAGATGACCTCGACGCCCGATTCCAAATCGCCCGACTCGACCGATGGCTTGGAAACCTCCCGGACGCCATCGCGTTGTTACGCGAGCTCTGTAGCCAACATCCCGAGCGGCCTGAATATCGCCGTGAACTTGCAACCGCACTGTATGCCCATCGTCAATACAAGGAAGCGGCGGCGTTGTGGAAAGAGGTCGAGCAAGCGTTTCCGTCGGATGAGAACGTGCAGATCCGAAGTGCTCTGGCGCAGGTCCGAGCCTCGGGCGATCCGAAGGCCATTGAACAGATCCGCGGATACCTTGAACGGACCCCCACGGGGAGCGTCACGCGCATCATGGCGTTGGAAGTCCTCACCATGGTTGCACGCCGTGCCGGTCGGTTCGAGGAGGCCGCGCGCTACGCCCGGCAGCGGATGGAGTGCGAAACAGACCCCGAGCGGCGGCGCCGATGGTTGTTTCGAACAGTCGAGCTACTCCAACAGGCAAAGTCGGCTGGGTGTGGCCCGCTGGAAGAAGCTGCACGGCTGATGGCAGAGTCGCTGAAGGACCATTCTTGGGATGTGGACCAACGCCTCGCGCGAGCGGAAATCCTTTTGGAGTTGAAGCGTTACGACGAGGCGGTCGCCGAATTTTTGGAAGTGCTCCAACGTTGGAACCCGTCGAACCTTCGGGCCACCTTAGGGCTATTCAATGCCGCAGTAGCGCGACAACAGTGGAAAGAAGCGCGGCAATGGTTGGACCGCATCGAAAGTTTCAATCCAAAAAACCCCTACTGGGCACATCTTCAGTGCCGATACCACTTGGCCCGTGGCGCCATCGCCGAAGCATCCCGTGCAGCCGACCGTTTGATTGAGACCGGACGACAAGGCGCCGTGGCAGTACTCCTATACCATGGGCTAACTGAGAGCGAAGCGGAAGAGATCCTCTCGGTTCAACAATTCCAGGAACAATTGCAGGCACTTCAGCGCGCAGGGTACCGGTTCGTCGCAGCTCATCAATTGCCTGACGTGTTGGCCACGATAAGCGAATCCAGCGACAGCGGTAGTCCCCCCCAAATCGCCTGCGTGACCTTCGACGACGCCCGCGCAGACGCACTTCGGCTCGGCACGCCAGTCGCACGATCCCTCGGGATCACCTTGACGATGATGGTGCCGGTGGGATTGGTGGAGGCTCGGCATCCCTTTTTGGGCGATTGGGACATGATCGCGTCGTTGGCCCGAGAAAAAACGTGGGTGTTCGGCCTGCACGGACTGAACTCACACACGTTCGCACTCATTGACGAGAAAGGCAGCCGGGGCCATCCGCTCTGTAATCGCTGCTGGATTCCGGATCAAAAGCGCCTTGAAACGCTAGAGGAATTCCACCAGCGCTTGCGTGAGGAATACCGGACATCACGACAACGGTTAGTCGAGCAACTTCGGATGGTTTCCGCGGCGAGCACGTTCGCTTATCCATTTGGGGACATCGGTCAGCTCGGCAACTCCAACGTGGAGAACGCGCCCGCGGAAAATCTACACTGCATGGCGCAATACTACCGCGTCGGGTTCATCCAGAGCGCCTATGGGCATGCCGTCGCAAGCGACGATCCAAGGCTGTACCAACGCACGGAGCCCTCCATCGACGAAACAGCCGAACAACTGGTGGACCGCTTATGGTCCAACCATCCCACGGTCCTCGGCTGGCGGCTCAAATTTGAAGTTGCACTCGCCAGTGAACGTGTCTACGGCGCTCGAGAGGCTTGGAACAATTGATCCAATTGGGCTTTTCATCCAACCAACTTGTTCAACTTCGCGAACAAGCAAAACGCAGCCTCGGCGCAAGCATTTTGCGCTGGCTGCAGTTCCCCGCCGCGATATCGAACCCGCCGCCCGCCGAACGCCCACCTCCGCCACCGAAACCGCGTCAACCCGTGGCGCCGCCAATATTGGAATTACGACCTCTGGCGCCCGCGCCGGCTCCGGGAGATCCCACGCCGTTTCCCTCGCTCCGAGAGGAACTCATACGTCCATGATAGCTTTCTGAGCAGCCTACACCCACCCGAAATTCGGTCCCAAGAGCCTGTTTAGCAGGATGATCGCCCAAAACATGCCACGATCAGAAGTAGCATTCCTAAGTCTGGAACCAGTAGCAATGAGCCCCCTTTTCACGGCTTTTCCTCGTACACCAGATCCTGAATGACCGGGGCTAAAATTTTCTTAAAATCGTCCCCCACAAACGTCGAGGCTGGAATTGCATAGATTCCAAGATCCACCCGCAATCGAGTATCCACTGGGGAAAACAACAGAGGAATGCTTCCATAGGGGTTGCGGCTCGAAAGATGCCGTTTCCGAAGATTTCCCCAGAAACAAACTGTCCAGTGCGCAAACCAACGGATGTCAATGGCCTGGTTCTGACACCTGCCATTCACCTGGCGATCGAAAACGGACCAAATATCGGCGGCTTCTCGAACACCTGGACCGCCGGGCCCGTGATCTCCATCTCCGCGGATACATCGCTGACCAGCTCCTTCAGTGCCGTGCTAGCATGCTTCGAGGAACCTTTCCAGATTCCAACCCATAGATCCCCACTCACCCCTGATTCGCTGCACTTGCTGAATTTTCGCCGCTCGCACCGGCGAGGCCAAGTGCACCAGCGACCCTAGTAGCATCCGAACAACTTCCCCTTTCCTGAAACTTCAACGTATCCGCGAGCGCCCCGTACGTTCTGCGATGTCATCGCCGATCCACTCGCGCCAAAAGGCGCCGTGGCCTTGCGAACGCCGGAGACGACCTCATCGTGATACTTTAATTTCCCTAGAGGGACTTTCCTGACCTGACCATCTGAAGGTACCCTTCGATGAACGGGTCCCCAGATTGTTCAATCGCTCGAATTAGTCCAGCCACCCACTTGTGCGCTGACTTGCCAGAAAGTTTCGTCGGGTCAACTTGCGTCTGCGACAGGTATATTCCCACTATACGGCTCCCGCGCAAATTATATTGCTTGTGCACCCACGCCCCTGGCCCCAGTTCGTGCGCCCACCGCTCGAGCTCCTTACCGCGGATCGGTCCTTCCAGCCACGGGCGCTTTGCCGCCATACTGCGCACCGGCCGGGATCTCTCGGTGGAACTGACGCGCCCGCGTAGTTCGCCCGGCGCGTTTGTCCTGCACTACCCGATTCCCCAGTTCGCTGTTTACGAAAACTCCAACTCGGGACCACCTCGAGCATAAAGATTGCACCCTTCAAGTTGATCCGACGTGTTCGAAGCGTATCGGGGACCTCCTGAATTTCTGGGCGCCGCAGCGACCGCTCTGCGACATCACTGCCTCGGAGAACCGGCGGACTTATGGCTCAATTCGTGCAGAACTTTTTGGACCCACCGGGTGCCCGGATGCGAAGCCCAAAACCGAACCGCCCGACGCGGCGAGCGCGGCCAGCTGGGCGCGTACGGAAGCCGCCCAAGCACTGGCACCCCGAACCGACGAAGTGTGGCCTCATTGTCCGACATCAACGGCGTCCAACGACCCGGCTGCGAAGCCACGAGCACCACCCCCAGAACGGTGAGCCCGCAGTCCCACAATCGCTCGACCGTCAATAGAGTGTGGTTGAGTGTGCCCAATCCCGGACGAGCCGCGACTAAAACGGGAGCCGCCAATTCCTGGGCAAGCTCCAACATCGTGCGACGCCCCACGATCGGAACGCGCAGCCCACCTGCTCCCTCGACAAGGACGACCTCATAGCGCCGGCGCAATTGCTCGACCGCCATCCGCAGCCGTTCCCAATCGATGCGGGTTCTCTCCAAGGCGGCCGCCCGTTGAGGCGAGCACGGAGTCGCGAACACGTACGGCTGGCACCACGGAACTTCCTCCTCCGACGGTCTCCAACCCGCGGCCCGAGCCACCCGCGCAAGATCCCCGCACAACCCGTTGTTTCGCGCGCGGACCGCGCCGGTCTGGACCGGCTTCATGGCCGCCCAGTTGTGGCCACTTCGTCGCGCCGCCGCCAAACACCATGCCGTTAGCGCGGTCTTCCCAACTCCCGTGTCGGTACCCGTGACAAAACACAAGGTCACGACTACATTGTTATCGAATGGCGGCAATCCGACGCAACCTGAACTGCGCGATGTCAAAGAACCGATTCCAAGGTTGGCTCCTCACAGGTCTACAAGTGGGCCTACTTACTTGGCTCACCCTCTGTACAACCCTACGTCTGCCGCGCCCTTGGACCATGGGCTTGTTGCTGGCGGCAGTCGCACTGGGCCTGTGGGCACTTCGGCATCTGACGCTTCGGCAGTTGCGCGTGACACCCACCCCAGCCCCGCATGCCCGATTGGTCCAAACCGGTCCGTACGCTCGCATCCGACACCCCATGTACACTGCGGTGCTGCTCTTCGTGGCCGCTCTGATCATTCATGATCCGGCGCCGCCGCGCTTGGCCGCCGCAGGGGCGCTCGTGGCCGTGCTGGCCGCGAAAGCCCGCTGCGAAGAGGCTGCGCTGAGCCAGAAGTTTCCGGACTACGCCGTGTATGCGCAACGAACCGGCCGATTCTTCCCGCGCTTCAGGCACTCCAGAGTTCTCTCCAACTCTCGATGAACCGAGTCCGCTCTCCATCTCACCGATCCACACGCCTCGGGCTCTGGATAACCCTCCTCACCGACTTCGGCACGCGCGATGGCTGGGTCGCGGCGATGAAAGGCGTTATCGCCACTCTGGCCCCGTCAGCGCGAGTGGTAGATGCCGGCCATGAGATTACCCCAGGGGACGTCTTCGCAGCCGCGTGGGCGCTCTCGCAGTATTGGTCCCTCTGGCCCTGCGGCACGATCCACGTGATCGTCGTGGATCCAGAGGTTGGAAGTTCACGAGCCGCGCTGCTGGCCGAAGCGGAGGGACGATGGTTTCTTGCTCCGGATAACGGCGCGCTTTCGGCCGTCGCCGCCGAGTGCACCTCCCTGCGCGCCTGGCGACTTCGCCCCGATGCGCACCGTCCCGAGGGCTATTCGAACACTTTCCATGGACGGGACGTGTTTGCCTGGGTGGCGGGGCGCCTCGCGGCGGGCACACGCCCCGCAAACTTCGTAACCGATCCGCACCCCGTGCAACCCTGGCCATCCTGGCACCCAGTCCGGCGGTCGAACGAGGTCATCGGGCAGGTTCTCCATATTGACCGCTTCGGCAATGCAATCACCAACCTGCAACCGCACGACCTGCCCCCTACCGGTTGGGAACTATGCTGTGGCCCCCTACGCGTTCGGACTCTCGCCCGCACATACAGCGAAGTCGCACCCGGGCGGCCTCTATTGTATCTTGGTTCGGCCGGTCGGCTGGAAATCGGGGTCCGCAACGGCTCCGCAGCGGAGCGTTACGGCATCCGCCGCGGCCAAATCGTCCGGGTGCACCACGACCCCCGACCCACGAAGAGGATTGCGCCATGAAACGACGCTCCGTTCGAAGCTTATTGGCTCCCTTGGTCGCCCATGCCCGCGAATTGCGCGGAGTTCACCTCCGCGATCTGTTCCGCGACGATCCCAACCGGGCCGAGCGCTTCAGCCTGGAAGCCGGCGACCTGTTCCTCGACTACTCGAAGAATCTCGTGACACCTAAGACCATGCAGCTGCTCTTCCAGCTCGCCGACGCCGTCCACCTGCGCGACGAAATCCAGGCGATGTTCCGCGGCGAGCGAATCAACCGCACCGAGAATCGAGCGGTCCTCCACGTCGCCCTGCGCATGCCGCGCGGGAGCTCACTGGTCGTCGACGGGCGAAATGTGGTGGACGACGTTCATGCCGTTCTCGACCGGATGAGCGACTTCGCCGAACGGGTCCGACAAGGGCAATGGCGCGGCGCCACGGGTCGGCCAATTCGGCACGTCATCAACATCGGGATCGGCGGCTCGGACCTTGGGCCGGCCATGGCCACGCTCGCCCTCCGCCCCTATGCGGCGCGACACCTATCGGTTCACTTTGTGTCCAACATCGACGGGACCCACCTGGCGGAAACGGTCCGTGATCTCGATCCCCAGGAGACGCTGTTCATCATCGCGTCCAAAACGTTCACCACCGAAGAAACCATGACGAACGCGCAAAGCGCGCGCCGTTGGGTGTGTGGCCGCTTGGGCACGGCGCCGGAAGTGGTTCGGCAACATTTCGTAGCTGTCTCGACCCAGACAGAGCGCGTAGTGGCATTCGGAATCGCGCCAGAAAACATGTTTCCGTTCTGGGATTGGGTGGGGGGGCGGTATTCCTTGTGCAGTGCGATCGGCCTCCCGCTCATGATCGCCATCGGACCGGATCGCTTCCGCGACATGCTCGCCGGCTTTCATCGGATGGACCGCCACTTCCTCGAATCGCCGTGGGAACGCAACATGCCCGTCATCCTCGGCCTGCTGGGCGTTTGGTACAACAACGTGCTCGGCGCGCAAACCTACGCCATTCTCCCGTACGATCAGTACTTAGCCCGCTTGCCAGCCTATCTGCAACAGGCAGACATGGAAAGCAACGGCAAGCGTGTGGACCGGCATGGGCGCGTCGTGCGGTGGCAAACCGGGCCCATCGTGTGGGGCGAACCCGGCACCAATGGCCAGCACGCCTTCTATCAACTCATCCATCAGGGCACCAAACTCGTTCCGTGTGATTTCATCGGCTTCTGTCGTTCGCACAATCCCATCGGCGACCACCACGACCGGCTCATGGCTCATTTCTTCGCCCAAACCGAAGCCCTAGCGTTCGGCAAAACACCGGAGGAAGTCATCGCCGAAGGCACGCCGCCTCACCTGGTGCCGCATCGAACTTTCCCCGGCGACCGGCCCACCAACACGATCCTTGCAGATCAGCTCACGCCATCGGTGCTGGGCCAACTGATCGCCCTCTATGAGCACAAAATTTTTACCCAGGGCGTGATTTGGAACATCTATTCCTTCGACCAATGGGGCGTGGAACTTGGCAAGCAACTCGCCAAGCGGATTCTGCCGGAACTTCAATCCGAGGCCGAACCCGCCCTGTCGCACGACGCCTCGACGAACGCGCTGATCCGCCGCTACCGCCAGCGGCGCGCGCCCCCTACCAAGGATGCAGCCCGATGAGCCGACAAGGGATCTTGGTCGTAGTCATTGCCCTGGGCTTAGGGCTGGCCGCGCTTTGGTCAGTCCGTTCCTGCTCGGCACAGCTCCGTCCTACGACGGGTCTCCCGGCCGGAACTCGCTACGTCATGCGCTGCAACAACTGCCGCCATGAATTTTCCATGACCCCGGAGGAACTGCGCGCGGCGTACGACCGAGGCGACGTCCGCGGCAGTGGAGATGGACGTGACTTATTCCGCTGTCCCCAGTGCGGCCAATACCACGCGCAGCAGGTTCTCCATGGAACGGAATTTCCGCCATGACACCTCGTCGACACGGTTTCACGCTCGTCGAACTCCTGGCCGCTATCGCGATCATCTCCATTCTGGCCATGCTGCTGGTGCCCCAACTCGGGCGCGCCCTCGCGCGGGCACGTGAAACCTCGTGCCGAGCCAATATGGCGGTAATCGTGAAAGCCGCGCAGGTTTACGCCGGCGACCACCGTGGGGTCCTGCCATCCGCCTGGAGCCGAGGACCGGCCTCCACAAATGACGAGCACATGTGCTTCGTGGGACAAGAGGTCCTGCCGTCCAACGTGACCGTCAATGCGGATTGGCCGCGAGGAAAGCTCGGCCGGTTGTTGAACTACATCGGCGACAGCGCCAAAGCCCGCCGCCTGTACCGTTGTCCGGGCCTGCCGCGTGGGCCACTTCACAGCGGCTTGGGAAGCAACGGGTTTTTTGACTATGCCGTCTTCGAAATTTTTGCCGGCGCCCGGCAGTCCGCGGTGCCCACGCGAGCACGCGTAGATCTGGGCCGAAGTCTGGAGTCGGTGCCGTGCCCATGGCTCGTGGAGGAAGATCCCGCCGAGTTTCTCAACACGACCTACATCCAGCCATTCCATAAAGCCACGGACCGGCTCGGCGCTTGGCACGGGGGACGTGGCAACATCGGCACCAGCGACGGTGCCGTGATTGGCATTCAGTCTCAGCGAAAACTTGGCGGCCTGTGGAAGAACCCAAGAGCCCAGGACTGGAGAGCCATGACGCCCTCGGGCAAAGAGGTCACTCTGTACCAGTCTGCGGTTGCAGCACCAGACGGTTGGGGGTGGTGGAACCGTCAATGAGTGGGGGGAAGGCACGAAGATCTATTCCTAGCCCGTGGACATACCGTCGTGAGTGGCTACCGGAGGTCTGTAGCCTGGTGGTCCTGGCCGCGTTGGCCATCGCGATGTTTGACCGAACGGATTTAGACCTGCGACTCGCTGCACGGTTTTTCGATCCACAGCGTGGGTTCCCATCCCCTCGTGAACTGCCCTGGGCGTGGCGCCTGTTGTATGTGGCACCCAGCGCGTCGGTCACGCTGCTGGGAATCGGAGCCGGCCTCCTGCTGCTGGCCAGCCATCGCTGGACTGGATGGCGGCCACTGCGTCGCTATGCGGTGGCTGTCCTACTGGCCTTGGCCTTAGGCCCTGGGCTTGTCATCAACGTGGTGCTCAAAGATTTCTGGGGCCGTCCGCGGCCGGTCCATGTGCGTTCGTTCGGTGGACCCTGGGAATATCGAGAATCAACGCAACCCGGCCAACCCGGACGGGGAAAATCGTTCCCTTGTGGCCACAGTTCCGCCGGGTACGTGGGCACTATCTTTTGGCTCATCCTCAAACGGCGCCACCGCGCCTGGGCCGTCGCCACGCTGGCGGCTTCGCTGCTGTACGGCACGCTGCTCGGGCTGGGACGGTTGATGACCGGCTCTCACTTTGCCTCGGACGTCGCCTGGTCGGCGATTCTCACGCACGGGACCAACGTGCTGCTGTATTACTTCCTTTTGAATATCCCCGGGCACGAGGACTCGCCCCCTCAGCCCCACGAGGGCCTACGAGTTAGCGGCCTCGAACTCGTCGGATGGACCACCCTTGCGCTGATGGTCGCTGTGGGCGCCTTGGTGGCGACCCCGTACTATACCGAGTTCCACCTCGATCCTGACTACGCGCGTTCCAATTCCACCTCCACCCCCGGGGGTTTGGAGCTAGTCCTTCCCTCGGGGGCTGTCGAGCTGTCCGTCCGGCATGGCACGTCTCTCCAACTCTGTGGCCAGGCTCAAGGTTTTGGGATGCTCGGCAGCCGCTTGCACCGTCGCTTCGTCCATTCGGCCACGAATGGCTTGAGCCGGTTCGAATGGACTTCCACCGGTTGGTTTTCTGACCTCGACGTCCAATTGGGGATCACGGTCCCGGTGGACAGGATCGCAACCCTGCACGTTTATCAAGCGCGTGGAAGCCTCGCGTTGAACACCCCCAACGCACCGGCCCCATATATCGACCTCATCACGAAGCGCGTCCAGGTGGTCCGGTGGGTCACTCCGGCTGCCGCCAACTCCAGTTCGAACCCTTCGCCGAACTGTCGCGCGTCGAACTCGTCCGCTCCACATTGAAAAGTCCGGCTTCTCGACTAGACTGAACCACGTGAACCAAGTGATCTCCATGGACGGGTCGCATGACCACCAGGACGTTCAGGCGATCGCTGAAAAGCCGACTGCCGTCGAAGAGTCCGCAGCCGAAACGGAATTCGAACGGCAGATGGCCGACCGCGGTCTGGAACGCCTGATCGCGAACTATCGGGCGATTATTCAAGCCCGCGCGATCTACTATCCCGTCGCCTACCGATTCGTGCGGGAACTGGGTCGAGGCCGGCAGGGAATCGTGTTTTTGGGCCTTCGTCATGGCGCTCGAGGTTGTCTCACCCGGCACGCGATCAAGTTGTTCGATCCATCCATTTATGCCTCGCCGCGGCAATATTGGACGGACATGGGGCGCATCGCCGCGCAGATCTCCCGGCTGCAAAGTGTGAACGCGCCCAACCTCGTCGGGCGAGACATCTACGACGAGGAGAACGGCATCGGCTATGTCCAGATGGAGGCGATTGATGGGCTAGACTTGCAGCGTCTGCTGTACGGCCGGCACTTCGAGTTGGCCCGCCCTCGATGTTCGCCGGAAGAATGGGCACGATTCGCAGACGTCATTTTCCGCTTCGAGGAAGGCAAAGTTCGGATTCAACCCGGCGTCGCGCTCTACATCATGCGATCCGCCTTGCGGGGGTTGGAGGCCTTGCACGACGCTGGTTTCGTGCACTGCGACGTGAAACCCTCAAACATCATGGTGGACATGATGGGCAACGTGAAGGTGGTCGACTACGGCCGTGCCAACATCATCAATGAGCGCAGCACGTTCTTGCTCGGTTCGCCGCTGTACATGGCGCCCGAAATCCACCGCCGGGAGCCCTACCAGATTCCCTCGGATATCTACAGCCTGGGACTGGTGGGACTGGAGCTTCTGCGTGGCGAAAGCCTGGTGGACTACAGCCAGATCAACGAGGCCCAGCTCCTGGAATTCAAAATGAATCTACCGCGCCGACTGCCCGACATGTTGCCCCCGCACGTGCGCCGAAACAAGGACTTCGTCGCCGTGTTGCAACGCTTCCTCGACCCGGATCCGGCGAAGCGGTACCAGCGTTGCGACGAAGCCGAGTCCAGCCCAATGGGACTTGCCTTACTGCACAAGCAGCTTACAATTGCCGGCAAAGATTCCGAGTACTACCGGGATCTCGAAAGCTACATGTCCAAACTCCAGCCGATGGCCCGGCCTCCGGATGGCCCCATGGAAGGATTGATGGCGTAGACCGGGGTGGGCACGGAAATTCAGAGAGGTCACGAAACGAGATGAACGTCCTACATGTGTGTGCGAATCCGAAACCGACGGAAGAATCGGTCAGCAAGCAACTTTCGATCGCTTTCATCACCCGCTTGATCGAGCAGGTCCCCGAGGCTGAGATCAACAACGTGGATCTCTACCAAGATCCGCCGCCGCATCTTTCCCTCGCGGCATGGCGAGGCCTATGGCAGGCCGCCTTCGACCCGAACCACAAAATCACGAAGGAAGAACAGAAAGCGACGGAGTACGCGCGCGGCCAAGCCAAATTGTTCAACCAAGCCGACGTGCTCGTGCTCACCATGCCGATGTGGAACTTCGGTCCGCCCTCCATCTTCAAGGCGTGGCTCGATCAAGTCCTCGCACCTGGTCTCACGTTCGACTTGGGTCCCGATGAGAACGGCACCGTGCGCGTTCGGCCGAAACATAAAATCCGGCGCGTCATCCTCTTGGTGGCTTCCGGGGGTGTGTACCACGAGGGCGATGCGCGGGATGGACTCACTCGCACCATCCGCAGTGCACTCGAGTTCGTCGGAATCGAGCGGGTCCAAATTGCTTGGGCGGACGGCCAAAATCCGCTCTTCTACGGCGACCACGAGTTTCGAAAGCAAACGGCCATTGAGGCCGCACAAGATCTCGCCGACGAACTCGCCGAGGAATTTCAAACTTCCTGGAGCGCTTCACAGTGAACGATCGCCCTCCACTCCGCGGGCCGTGCATCGGCGATGACATCGAACATTGCCTGTGTCAAACCGTCGCACGGCTGCGGGGACTCTATGTGGACACCGGCGACGACCGCCCCGATAGCCTGCTGCGAGATTATCCGGACCCCACGCGCGTTATCGAAGCCCTGCGTGTGCTACTGGATGCCATGTTTCCAGGACGGATGTTCCCCAACGACATCCAGGGGGACGAACTCGGTGTGTTTTTGATGCGGCGATTGAGCCTCGCCTGGCACCTCCTGCGGCCCGAAATCGAGAAAGCATTGCCGTTCCGGACGCGCACCGGCTCTGCGAGTGGGGAGCTGTCGCCGCTCGCCGAAGACCCGCGCGAAGAGTCCTTGCGTGTGATCCGCGCACTCTGCGAAAGCTTGCCCGAAGTCCGAACCTATCTGGTGGACGACGTGCGCGCGGCATACGAAGGCGACCCGGCCGCGCTCACCTTTGCCGAGGTTCAATTGGCCTACCCGGGGCTGTTGGCGATCGCGTCACACCGCATCGCCCATCTCCTGTATCTGCAAAACGTGCCCATCATTCCCCGCATCATGAGCGAATGGACTCACACGCAAACCGGCGTGGACATCCATCCGGGCGCGCGGATCGGCCGCAGCCTTTTCATCGACCACGCCACCGGAGTCGTCATCGGCGAAACCTCCGTCATCGGCGACCGCGTCAAGTTGTACCAAGGCGTGACCCTGGGCGCGCGAAGCTTCCCACTCGATGCCCAGGGGAACCCAATCAAACACATCCGACGTCACCCTACGGTCGAAGACGATGTGGTCATCTACGCGAACGCCACGATCCTCGGAGGCAATACAGTGATCGGGCATCACTCCACCATCGGCGGCAACGTCTTTCTCACCCACAGTGTCCCACCGTACAGCGTGGTCACGATGGAGCATGCGCATGTGCGGATCAAGAACGCCCACCAAGAATTCGAAGCACCCCCACCGCCCGAATTCGAAATCTGAACGGCCAGGTCCTCCAACGACGTGCTTTCCGACATGAGCACCCAGACATCTATACGATTGTTGGTCATCGGTGCGGGGCCCGCTGGATATCCCGCCGCGTTTCACGCGGCAGATCTGGGGATGTCCGTCACACTGGTGGACCTCGACCCGCACATGGGCGGGGTATGCTTGCAGCGAGGGTGCATTCCATCTAAAGCCCTCCTACATGTCGCTCGGTTCATCGAAGAGTGTCGCGAATTCGAACAGCTCGGCGTGCGAGTGGGCACACCGACCATCGAACTGACGCGCCTTCGCGACTGGAAACAGTCGGTCATTCGGCGTCTAACGGACGGACTGGCAAGCTTGTGCGCCGCGCGACGGATCGAGTTCATCCAAGGCCGCGCGCAGTTTGTTAGTCCGGATGAGGTCGAGATCCAAACGCCTCATGGAACGCGGCGCATGCCAGTGGACCATGTGTTGATTGCCACCGGCTCCCGACCCGCCTCACTACCCGGGTGGCCCACCTCGCCGCGCATTATGGATTCCACTGCAGCGCTGGACTTGCCGGACATCCCCAAACGGCTACTGGTCGTGGGCGGCGGCTATATTGGCCTGGAGCTCGGCTCGATCTACGCCGCCTTGGGTTCTCGCGTGTCGGTCGTGGAACTCACCGATGGCCTATTGCCGGGCGTTGACCGGACACTCGTCACCTCGCTCCAGCGACGGCTTGGACGACGGTTCGAACACATCCGGCTGCGCACCCGCGTCGCCGCCGTCATGCCCGAAGCGGACTCGATCCGCGTCACGCTCGAAGGACCCGACGGCACCCAGGAAGAAACCTTCGACCGCGTGCTGGTGTCCGTCGGCCGCCGGCCGAATAGTCAACAGTTAGGATTGGACCGCGCCGGCATCGAGGTCGACGCGCGCGGATTCATTCGCGTCGACGAACGGCGACGCACCAGCCATCCACGGGTTTGGGCCGCGGGCGATGTCGCCGGCGAGCCCATGCTCGCCCACAAGGCCACCTACGAGGCCAAGATCGCGGTTGAGGCCATCGCGGGACGCAAAGTCGCGTATGAACCTCGCACGATTCCAGCCGTCGTATTCACCGATCCAGAAATCGCGTGGGCAGGCCTGACGCAATCCGAGGCCGAGCGGGCTTCCCGGCCCGTTCACATCGTTCGGTTTCCCTGGAGCGCTTCGGGACGCGCGCTGACCCTGGAACGCACCGAAGGCCTCACCCAGTGGATCCTCGAACCGGAATCGCAACGCGTTCTGGGCGTCGGGATAGTTGGAGTGAACGCCGGCGATTTACTGGCCGAAGGTGCATTGGCCATCGAGCTCGGCGCGGTGGCCGACGACGTCGCCTGGACCATCCACGCGCATCCGACGCTGTCCGAAACCTTGATGGAAGCTGCCGAGCTGGCCAGCGGCCATGCCACCCACTACCTGCCTTCCCCCCGAACATGAACTGGGGCGCGATCTTCGACTGGGACGGCGTGATCGTAGACTCCTCCCACTTTCATCGACGAAGTTGGGAACTTCTGGCCCACGAGATCGGCCGCGCGCTCCCGCCCGACCACTTCCTGCGCGGGTTCGGCATGACCAACGAAACAATCCTCATGGAATTACTCGGATGGACCCGTGCCCCGGAGGTGGCCCGCCAATGGTCCTTACGCAAAGAAGAGATTTTCCGCGACCTTGTACGCCAAAACTCGATCCAACCGCTCCCCGGTGTGGAACGCTGGCTGGGCGAGCTCTCCCGCGCAGGCGTGCCCAGGATCATCGCGTCTTCTACTCACCGCGCAAACATCGAAATGATCTCACAGCAACTACGCCTCCCGCCGTTTGCGGGGATTGTGTCCGCCGAAGATGTCACGAGAGGAAAACCGGCGCCCGACATTTTTCTAGAAGCCGCACGGCGCTTGGGCTTGCCGCCGCAACGGTGTGTCGTCTTCGAAGATTCTCCCGCAGGGATCCAAGCCGGGCGCGCCGCGGGGATGTTCGTCGTAGCCGTCACCACGACTCACCCTGCGGCGTCTCTGCCGCCCGCCGATTGGGTCGTGGGCCGCTTGGACGAGCTCAGCGTGACCGATCTTGAAGCCCGGCTCGCACAGTTCGCACGGCCACCGGCCAGCCAGTCCGCTTAGCGCGATCTGGACCCCACCTCCGGAGTCGCCCCCGAATACTGCCGCCTACTCGAATCGGACTCCCGCTGCACCAC
>CAACVY010000014.1 GCA_900661335.1 uncultured bacterium
CACGGAGGGTATTCACCATGCATGATGCCGAACTTGACAACGTCGCGACGCTGTTCATACTCGGGCCGTCCTCGCGAGTAGTGGATCCGCATGCCCGGTGCATCGGAGCGCGGCGATTGAACGTATCGGAGGTTTCCGTGATGCGACTTCATTGGCCTGCACGGGCTCACGGTGGAGACGGGTTCTCGGACGGGGTGGCGAGGGGTGCGTCGCTAGATGGCTGCCACGTGAATCTGCGCAAGCGAAATCTACGGACGCGGGTCGAAAAACTTCGCGCAGCAGGATGATGCACCACTTCCGTGAGCTCGAACTCGCCCGAGTCATACTCTTCCAGCAGGCCTGAGACCGACGACGGAAATACGTCCATCCCTTTGCGCGTGGTCGTGAGGAAGCGAATCGTCCAACCTTCTTGGGAGAGTCGCTGCAGCGTGTGCAGTGCGAGCCGAAAACGGCTGGCGCGGTCCTCGCCGCTTAGGAATAGTTCGCCATTGACCACCGCGTGCCCACCTATGAACTTGAGGGGCGTAGCCCATCGGAAATGATCCACCACCCATACGGTCCGATCTTTGTGTCGGTTCAACAACGGTGCCAACTTCGCCGTCGCGCCGGAAAAATCTACTGCCTGCCATGCGCGAATGGCACGAGGCAGTTGCACGGTGCACAGAAGTACGGCCGCTCCCAGCGACCACGCTCGAACAAGCGTAAGTGTCTTGCTCGATCCTAGGAGCCACCATCGCCCCAGTTCGAGTACAAAGAGCGCCGTCCCCAAAGCGATCCACGGCAGCCCGAACTCGACAAACCGGCGACTTGCCCATGGCCACCAGAGCATGATCTCAGGGCGGATCCATGCGATACCCACGGCGGCCGCGCCCCAGACCGCCCAGCGCCACAGAGGGTCGGCTAACTCAAACTCCTTACGTGCCGACCAAGCCCAACCGACGAGCGAGAGGACAAGGGGGATGGGACCGAGGTAAATGAGCACGCGCGAATTCCAGTTCGGGCCAGGCTTGAACTGGTGCACCATCACGGCCCATACGCCGACCCATAGCCCAGCCACAACTGGATGAGCCATACGGCGACCGACGGCATGGATGGATGCCAACGCTTGTTGCATGGTGGTCGGCGCGACTGTGGCAGAAAGGTCCCATACGATGGCCGTCAGCGTGAACGCGGCAAAGATGACCAGGAGTCGACCGGTGGAGTTCCCGAGCCGCTCGATCGTGGCCAAGTTGGTCCAGTAGTCGAACCACGCGCCGCCCACCAGCGCCAAAAACTGGAAAAACCTTCGTCGATGCACGAGTAACCGCGCCTGAGCGGTCGTGTCGGCCATGGCGGAGAGATGGAGCCAAAGCGCTCCGAACGGCAGAAACGAAAAGCGGTTGGCAACGCACAGAAACAACGCCGCCGCCTTCCATCCCTGGACCGCTGCGCGCCGCGGTGCGGCATCGAAGAGCATCAAACTCCCGAGCAGGACCAGGCTAGGAACTTCCGAGATCGGAAGGGACAAATGGTAGACGAAGAGCGAATGCGTGACCCACACCGCGACCGCTACCCAGGCGGCCGTCTCGCACCGGAGCATTCGTCGGGCCGCGCCAGCCCAGATGAAGGCCGCCAACCAGCCGCCTACCCAACCCACTCGCAGCGCCAGCGGAAGTCCACCGCAGTGGTGGAGCAGCCCGATCCAAGTGGGGGTGAGTCGAAAAAACAAGATGTCGAGCGCGCGAGTTTGAGGCGAAACGGACACACCGGGTAGCGCTTCCAAATACCCGTGCATCGGGCGGGTGAACACTGCTAGCTCGTCGTTCGTCAAGGAGGAGAACAATGGATCCGGGCGGCTGAACCATCCACCTTCGCGCGCGATTCGGATTCCCTCGTTTAGGTAGAGGCCTGGATCCCAACCTCCGAGGATCCATTCACTTCGGTTGGGCCACCACAACCCGATCGCAGTGACTGCCGTGAGGATCCCCGTGGCGGCGAACAGATCCGGCCACGTTTGGCGCGCATGACGGGGGTTGGTCAGAACGCCCAAGAGCACGAGGCCCCACCATGAACTGGTGGTCCACGGGCTCCGGAACCGACTGAACGAAGCTAGCGCCAGCCCGGATCCCAACAACAGAACCACCCCGACCGCGAATAGGTTGGCCAACGTCACGACTCGATCCGAAGCGCGGGTGTCTTCGTCTCGATGCCCAAGGGTCCAATTCCAGGCCCAACCCAAGCCACAGACGGCCCCCGCCCACCGGAGCGCCGCGAACAAGGCTTCATGCCAAGGAAGTTGGGCGGTCCACTCGTTCATCTCGCAGCGGTTCCCGATTGTGCCTTCGGCGAGTTGCGTACTCCGCTGGGGCGGGCGCGCCCACGTGGTGGTTGGCTCCTGGATCGCTCTGGCTTAAAGAAATTCCACGACCGTGGCCAGGATACCTCGGCGGCCACTTCTGCGCGGGTGCGCTCCGTGGGAGTGCGTGGACCAGCTCGATGGATACCGTTCATGGCGCTTGCATTGGCCGAAGATGGAGTTCAGTCACCTCGGCGGTACGGGGCGTGAGCAGCGCAGCGATCACCATGGCGGCGACGTCTTCCGGCTGTACCAACCGTTCCGGCGTGTAGGGGCGGCGTTCCATGGCGAAGATCGCGGCCTGCATGGGAGTGGCCGTTCGGCCTGGGAACACACTCAGCACGCGAACCCCTCGCGGGTTAAGCGCTTGCCGCAGACCGTCGGTCAGAGTGCGAAGGGCGGTTTTGCTGGCGGCATACACGCTCCATGGATGGCTGGGCTGAGTGGCCGCACTGGAGTTGATCACGACGACTTGTCCCCGAGCCTGTCCCAGCGCCGGCGCCAAGGCGCAGGTGATCGAGATGGGCGCGAGCGCATTGACACGAAATAACCGGTGGACTTCTTCGGGGGGTATGTCGAGCGGTGAGCCCGGCGTAAAACGACCGGCGGCGTGGACGAGAATGTCCAGCGACGCATCGCCGACGGCGCGCGCGAGGCGGCGGGGTGCATCGTCCGATTCGAGATCGACGGTCCAACAATCGAGGACGCGCTCGCGCGGAACAATCCCAGCGGCCGTTTCGGCGAGGGGTTCGAGTCGGCGTCCCGCCAACCACAGGTCGGCGCCTCGAGCGGCTAAGGCCCGAGCGATGGCGCGGCCGATGCCACCGCCCGCGCCGATCACTAGAGCGCGTTGGCCTTGGAGTTCAGTCATGGGGAGGCCTCCAGCCATCGGATCAACCCCTGCTGTTCGAGCGCCGCCAGCGCGCGCTCGATCCGTTCCCGGGGTAGACCCGATTGTTCCACGATGTCGTCTACGCTGTGATCGCCGTCGGCTTGGTTGAGGACCCAGAGCATGGCCAGTTGATCCTCGCGGGTGTGCGAGTGTCCGCCGATGGCCTCGTAGAGGCCGCGGCGCCCGAGTTGGGGTTCGCCGAACGGCATCACGTTCACTGGATGGCGCGTGGCGTCGAGCGCGGTCAATACGCGAAGCACGAATTGATAGGACTCGTTCAACGCATCGGCGCGGATAAAGTCCAGATTGTCGGCCGAGGTGTGGTACTCGGGATATTCACCGAAGGGGGTCCGTGAGAGAACGATTGTGGGCAATGCAAACCCGGGAGAGGCGAACTGGCGCTCGTCGTAGCCGTAGGGCGAGAACGGCCGCGTCTGCAGTGCGAGGGCGAGCTGGGCCGCGATGCGGCGAGGTACGCGATCCACTTCACGGTCTCCGGTACGCGAGTGCTTGAGCGTAAGAGGGCCTGGATCGCCTAGCCCAGTGATGACTAGCACGTGGCGGATCCGCGGTACGACGGCCCGATGAAGTGCAAGCCATGCGATGGCCCCAACGGTCCCCGGCAAGAAGAGAAAGCGCACGGTATGTTGGGTGTCGGCACGGCGAGCCCACTCCGCGGCCAAATACGCGGCGACGGCCATGCCAGAACAGTTGTCGTTGGCCATGGAGGGATGGCAAATGTGGGTAGTGATGAGAATCTCATGGGCGCTACGACCTGGGAGCACCAGCTCGCCCCAGTTCATTACGCCGGACGGGTCCAGCCGCGTGCGCACGACGACTTGGTACCGCCCTTCGGGCAGCGACGCGCGCACGCGATGGGGCACACAGAACCCCCAGGTCTCGCGCCAATAGGAGGTGCGGTAGGGGATCCAGTCCGGGTGCTCGGGCAAACTGTGTAGGTGTCGGTCCAACTCGGTGCGGTCCACGGTGCCTTCGAAGGGCGCACTGTAGCCGACCAGGTGCAGGGTGTGGGTCTGCACATCTGCGATGCGTTCGCCATGGGGCGAACGGATGTAGGCCTCCTCCACATGCCACTCGCGCGGCACAGTCCAGTCGAGGATGGGCCAGCCCGAGGGCAGCGATTGGATCTCGATCGGCGCGATGCGCGCGAGCCTGCGCAAGGTTGCGCGGACGCCCTCGCCCGTCAAACTGCGGTGGAGAGGATAGAGCTCGCGGCACAGCTCCATGAGGCGATCGCCCATGGAGGGGCTGTCCAAGGATTGGACGGAGAGGCGGCTCACGTTTCCAATCCTTGGACAAACGGCAGGGTCGTCGACCCCCCGGCGATCTGGCTGGATCTTGGCCGACGGCGCAGGATCACGTGGCACCTCCCTGGCCAGGGTCGAACGGCGGGTACGAGCGGTCCTGCGCGGAGATGTGCCGTGGTGTCTCGGGCCATGGAATTCCGAACGCAGGGTCGTCCCACCGCGCACCTCGCGCAGCTTCGGGATGGTACATGGCCGACATGTGGTAGAAAACGAGGGTGTGGTCTTCGAGCGTCAGAAATCCGTGCGCGAAGCCGCGGGGCACATAGAGCGCTTGTCCCCGGTCCGCATCCAGCCGCACCATGACGAACCGTCCACGCGTGGGCGAACCTGGGCGGATATCCACGACCACATCCAGCACCGCGCCGGTCAGTACGCGGACGATCTTGGTCTCCTCAAACGGCGGCGCTTGCCAATGGAGGCCGCGGAGCGTGCCGCGGTGGCGGTTGTAGGACAGGTTGCACTGCACCAGGGGAAGTTCCAGTCCGTGAGCCGCCAATTCGGCGGCACAGAATTCGCGCGCGAACCATCCGCGGTCGTCGTGGTGAGGCTCCAGTTCCAACAACCAAACGTCCGGCAGCTCCATGCGGCGGAACTTCACGCTCGAATCTCCACGGTGGGGATCGGGATCACGAACTGTCCGCCCCAGGTACGGATGGCGGCCATTTGGTCCATGACCTCCTCCGCGATGTTCCAGGGCAGGATGAGGACATAGTCGGGGCGGGTTTCCAAGATGTGTTCCGGCGGGTAGATGGGAATCCGCGAGCCGGGCAGAAAGCAGCCTTGTTTGTGGGGGTTGCGGTCCACGGTGAACTCGACGAACTCCGTGTGGATTCCGCAGTAGTTCAGCAGGGTATTGCCTTTGGCCGGCGCGCCATACCCGGCCACGCGGCGGCCTTCGCGGCGCGCACGGATTAAAAACTCCAGCAGTTGCATCTTGACCTCGACGACGGCTCGATCGAAGTGGCGATAGTACTGTGGGGTGGCCACTCCCAGTTGCTGTTCGTATCGCCAAAGTTCCTCCACCGCCGGCAATTCCGGGCGTGGGTCATCGGCGTGGCAGACGTAGATGCGCAGGGAACCCCCATGCGTGGGCAAGGTTTCCACGTCGAAGACACGCAACCCGTGTCGCGGCAGAAACTCCCGCAAGAACGTCATGGAGAGGTAGGAGAAATGCTCGTGGTAGACGGTGTCGAACGCGCGACGCCGCACCAGCTCGACGAGCCACGCGAACTCTGCGGTGATGGTGCCGCCGGGACGCAGGAGGATCTTCCATCCGGCGACGAAGTCGTTGATGTTCGGCACGTGCGCGAGCACGTTGTTGGCGACGATCCAATCGGCGGCTTGTCCATCGGCCACCATCCGGCGAGCGGTATCGGCGCCGAAAAAGCGCACGAGCGTGGGGATGCCTTTTCGGACCGCCTCTTGTGCGATGTTCGCGGCCGGTTCTACCCCCAGCACCGGGATGCCGCGGCGTTGGAAGAACTGCAGAAGATAGCCGTCGTTGCTCGCGATCTCGACCACCTGAGTGTGGGGGCCTAATTCAAAGCGCTGGCAGACCATGTCGACGTATCGGCGTGCGTGGTCCACCCAAGAGTCCGAGTAGGAGGAAAAGTACGCGTACTCTGAGAAGATCGCCTCCGGCGGCTCGAACTCCTCGAGCTGGACTAACCAACACTGCGTGCACACCCAGGCGTGGAGAGGGTAGAAGGGTTCGGGGCGGGCCGCGTGCTCCGGCTTGACGTAGGAATTGGCCAGGGGAGTCAAGCCGAGGTCGCAAAACGTTTCGACGAGTTCCGCCCCGCATGCGCGGCAGTGGCCGGTCACCCGTACGGATCGGTCGGCAGAGCCTGGGGTCATGAAGGGTGCCCTCCGTGAGACCGTACGCGGGACGCCCACCGCAGGTCTGGCGCGAGGTCGCCGCGCTCGAGCCAATATTTCAGCTGCGCGAGTCGCGTGAAGGCGCGATGTTCGAACCGTTCGAGGGTCAATCCCACGCGCTCGAACGTTTCGCGAAGCTGTTCGGCCCCGTCGCGTGCGGTGAACCGGCAACGGAATGAGGGGAGAACTTGCCGGATCCGAGAGCAATCCACGCGGTAGCTGCGCGTGTCGGGGTCCGAGTGGCCGAAGGTCGTTTCACATCCGGGGAAGACATCGGCGACGATGTGGGCGATGTCGCGAACTTGGTAGTTTTCGGCAGAGTCGCCGACGTTGAGGATTTGGTTGTGCCATTGTTCCCGTGGCGTATCCAGGGCACACAGGAACGCTTGGCAGATGTCGCGAACGTGGACCAAGGGTCGCCAGGGGGTGCCGTCGCTGGTCATGGCGATCCGCCGGCGGGTGTAGGCGTGCCCTGCGAGGTTGTTCAACACGAGGTCAAACCGCATCGAGGGAGAGGGGCCGTACGCGGTGGCGTTGCGGAAACAAAGCGGCGAAAAGTTGTCGTCGGCCAATTCGCGGAGCGCTTGCTCGACGAGGACTTTGCACCGTGCGTATTCGGTTTGTGGCGCGGGCGTGGCGGTTTCGGTTTTGACATCGTTGCCCCTGCCGATCCCGTAGACGCTGCACGAGGACGAGTACAGGAACCTGGGCACGCCGGCCTGGTGCGCTGCCCGTGCCAGCCCCACGCTGCCTTCGAAGTTGATCTGTCGGGTTAACTCTGGGCGCAACGCGCCCAGCGGATCGTTGGAAAGTTCTGCCAGGTGAATGATCGCATCGAAGCCCTCGAGGTCACGGGGATGCACGTCGCGGACGTCCTTGCGGAGTTCGGGCACGTGGACGGGCCGTGGATAGAAGAGGGTGTCGTCGTAGAAGCCGGTGTCTAGCCCCACGACCTCATGGCCACGTTCGACGGCCTCGAGCGTCATCCACGATCCGATGTATCCCAAGTGGCCGGTGATCAAAACTTTCATTGTGGCTCCTCCGCGCGATGGGTGTGCGCCGGTGTGCATGCGGACGGGTTCAGTCCCAGAGTTTCCATGGCGCGCCTTGTTTCCACATTTCCTCGAGGACCATCTTGTCGCGCAAGGTGTCCATATTTTGCCAGAATCCTTCGTGACGATAGGCGGCCAAGCGTCCGTCGTGAGCGAGTCGGCTGAGGGGCTCCGCCTCCCAGATGGTGTGGTCGCCTTCGATGTATTCCAGCGCGCGTGGTTCGACGACGAAAAATCCGCCGTTGATCCAGGCCCCGTCGCCGCGGGCTTTTTCACGGAAGTGGCGGATCAACGTTTGGCCTTCGCGGAGGTTAAACGCGCCGAATCGCCCAGGAGGTTGCACGGCGGTCAGAGTTACCCAGGCGCCTTGAGCACGGTGGAACTCGAGCAGGCGGTGGAGGTTGACGTCGCTGACGCCATCCCCGTAGGTGAGGAAGAACGTCTCGTTGCCGATATAGGGGGCGGCGCGTTTCAGGCGCCCGCCGGTCATGGTGCCCTCTCCGGTGTCGACCAGAGTGACCCGCCAGGGTTCCGCCCGCCGTCGGTGGAAATGGAGGTGTCCCGTATCCAGCTCGATGGTGACGTCGGAGGTGCGCAGGGCGTAGTTGGCGAAGAACTCTTTAATCACGTAGCCTTTGTACCCGAGGCAGATCACGAAGTCGTGGAAGCCTTGGGCTGAGTAGATCTTCATGATGTGCCACAGCAGTGGCATCTCGCCGATTTCGACCATCGGCTTGGGCTTGATGCCGGTTTCCTCGCTCAGCCGTGTGCCGTAGCCACCGGCTAAGATCACTGTTTTCACGATGAGTGTCTCCGTATTGTATGCACCAGGCTCCACACCTTGAACATGGCGGCCATCAGTCTAGCCGAAATCGGTTTCGACGCGAAGTTCGGTTCCCGTCCGTGACCTCGGGCGACACGGGCGTGGAGGGCGCCTCTGGAAAATGGTTCGTCTTGCGTTCAAATTCAGTTTATAGTGCATCGCGGCGGCCAGCGATCGAGAGGGTTGTGTTCCATGAGCATGTGGGCGATCGTGCTAGGTGCGGGTCGAGACCAAAAACTGCACGTCGGGGCGGACACAGCGTTCCTGCCGCTGGGGAGCCGTCCGGCGCTGGCGCATGTGTTGTGTGCGGCGGAAGCGTGTCCCGAGGTTACGGGCATCGTCGTCGTGGTCCCGCCGGATCGGATCGAGACACCCGCGGCGCTTCGGACGCGGTATGGGATTGGCAAGTTCCGGGTAGCCGTTCCGGGGACGGAGAAGCGCCTGACGAACCTCGTGCGGGCGCTCGAGCAAGTGGACCCGGATGTCGGATGGGTGGCGGTGCTCGAGACTGCGCGGCCGGTGGTGGAGGGTAAGGGGCTCACAGAGTGTTGGAAGGCCGCCCAGAAAGGCGGGGCGGCGGCGGGGGGGCGCGTGGTCGAAGATCCCGTGTGCTGGGTGACGGGAAAGAATGTCCAAGCCCCCGACGGGAAGACGGTGGTCTGGGCGGTGCAAACGCCCCGAGTGTATCGGCGCGACCTTTTGGAGTCCGCGTTGTCGGCCGCCGCGCGGCGGCACGCGGAGGAGGACGATGAACTACGGTGGGTGGAGGCCGCGGGCGCGGTGTTGCGGCTCGTTCCGATTTCCAAGCCCGCATTCCGGTTGGCCAGTGCAGATGATTTGGGCATGGTCGTCGTGTTGTTACCTTGAGGCGCGAGGCTGAAACGCGATGATGCGAAAACTCGAACGTCCGAAAGGCCGGTACGCGATTTTCGGCGACATCCACAGCAACCTGCCGGCGCTGGAGGCGGTGGTGGCCGATGCCCGTGCGCGTGGGTGCGATCGGTTCGCCTGTGTGGGGGACATTGTGGGGTACAACGCGCACCCCTGCGAGTGCGTCGACCTGGTGCGCTCGTTGAACGCCGTCACGGTCAAAGGAAACCACGACGAATATTGCGCGGGCGATGTGGATCTTGAGGGATTCCATCCTCTGGCGGCCGATGTGGCGGCGTGGACGCGTCGGCAGCTTCGTCCTGAGCAAATCGAGTACCTTCGCTCCCTTCCGCTCGAAGCGCAGGTGGATGGCTTCACGATCGTCCACGCCACGCTCGACACGCCGGCGAAGTGGGGCTATGTGTTCGACCGTTTCGAGGCTGAGCAAAGCTTTGTGTATCAGAAGACCACGGTCTGCTTCTTCGGGCACACCCACGTCCCGTTGGCGTTCGAAAAGACCAGCGAGGTCCGCTTCGGACTCTACAACCGCATCCAAATTGCGCTGGGACGGCGGTACTTCATCAACGTGGGCAGCGTGGGCCAACCGCGGGACGGAGACCCGCGAGCTGCCTACGTGACGTACGATCTCGAGACGGGAGTCGTGGAACTCCATCGGCTGGAGTATGATATCGAGGCGGCCCAGCGAGCAATCCTGGAAGCTGGCCTACCCGAGCGTTTGGCTCAACGGTTGGCGCTGGGCCGATGAAGGTGAACAAAACGATGCGGTGGCTGCAACGTGCGTTCGTGGCAGGGTTGGTCGTGAGCTCAGTCCGCGCCCACGCGCAACTCGAACTGAATCTAGGGCTTGCGTACAACATGGTGCTGCACATGGAACCGATTGTCGCACGGGTTACCGTGGACAACGGCACGCCGGAGGAGCTTGTGATCGGTGAGACCAACGCGGCCTACCGCTTGGTGTTCGAGATTGAGCAAAGCCCGGGCCGCCCTGTGCCGCGGACGAACCGGCCCCTCTTTGGTCAGTCGGCCGTGGTGCCGCCGTACAAAAGCGTGACCTTCGAGTTCAACCTTCTTCAGTTGTATGCGATTCGTGAGCCAGGCGCGTACACCGTGCGAGCCCGCCTCGAAGGCCCCTCCGGCCGATGGGTCACGAGAAGGGAGTTTCTTGACGTCGTCCCCGGGCTCGATGTGGCCCGTCAGGTTCAAACCCTGCCGGATGGCCGGCGGATGGTGTATCAGCTGCGTTCACTGGCGCGGGATCGTCGGGAGCATCTGTTGTTGCGGGTGGACGAGGAGACCCGCGACGTGTGCCACGGAGTGTTGGACTTGGGTACCTATGTGCGCTTGGTGGAGCCCGTGATGAAGTTTGACCGACTAGGGCGCGTGCATGTGTTGCACTTGTCCGGGCCCAATCGGTTTACACACAGCGTGTTCGAGCCCGATGGCGAGCCGGTCAGCGCGAAGTTTTGGACTGCACGGCCCTCCGATATCGCCTTGCAACGGGACGTCAACGGTGACCTCATTGTCGTTGGGGCGCGTCCCTACGCGGGCGATGTGTTTGCGGCCCCATCCCGGATCAATGAGATTCGGACGGAAATCATGAACCGGCGGCTGGACGAGCTCGGCAAACCGCCCGAACGCGAGGGCACCGGCGCGTCCAAGGGCCGTTGACAACGCGGCGGCGGCGGGCCAAACTTATCGTAGGCTCAAGAGCCGGTGCACCCGTGGTGGAATTGGCAGACACGTAAGATTCAGGTTCTTATGCCCGCAAGGGCGTGGGGGTTCGAGTCCCTCCGGGTGCACCATTGTTCATCGCCGCCATGGGAGACCTCTATCGATGGAGCCCGTTCCGTCTGACATGCGAATTCCACCGCGCGTCCGAATCGTGAACACAGTGAGCCGTCTGGTGGAGCATGCCATTTACTGGATTGCGGCCGTGTTGCTGGTTCTGTTGTTGATCGTTGTCGTGGCCGGGACATTGGACGTGATCGTGCGGATTGGCACTGAGTTCCAGATTTTGCCGCGCGGCCGAATGGACGTGACCCAGATCCTCTCATTGCTAGGGTTGTTTCTCGTCGTGCTCATTTCTATCGAACTCCTGTACGTCGTGCGGTTGTACTTGGAAGGTCGCCATTTCGACGTGGAAACAATTTTGATTGTCGCCCTGATCGCGATCGCGCGGAAGGTGATCGTATTCGATATCGAGAAGAATGACACTAGTTTGATGCTCGGGTTGGCGGCCGTAATCTTGTCACTTTCGGGCGCGTTGGCGTTGCTGCGAAAGTTTCCACGATCCAGTCCGTCGTGGGAGCGCGACTGAGGTGTTCCGTCGCGTCGACACCTGGACAGCTGGGACAACATCGGGAGGTCGGAGCACGGGTCCGGGGCCCGAGGGCGAGGATGTTGCACGGTCATTTCCGGCTGGGTAGAGACCTTTCTGGGGGCGAGGATGACGGCGGTCTGGATCGCAATGTCACAGCCGCGCAAACCCTGCAGCGCGCTTCGACGGGATTCGACCAAACAGATTGGACATGATATAAGGTTATCATCATGAAGCGGTGGTTGGCGTTGGCTATGGCACTTGACGTGTCGCTGGTCGCCGTGGTGGCGACGGCCACGGCTCCAAGCCTTCAAAGCGAGCTGGCCGAGGTCAGCGCACGTCTGCGGGCTATGGGGGACCGCGTGGTCTCCGAGCGCGAGTGGAACGAGTTTTTGGGCCGGCTGACGTCGTTGGAGCAGCGGGCGCGTGCGGCCCAGGAGTGGGACATCGTGGCACAGGCTACATTGGTGCGCGCGCAGGCCTGGGGCCAGCTTCGAAGAGATCCATCCCGTGCCGTCGAGGTACTGCGGGCCGCTCGGCAGGAAGCCGCGTTGGCCAACCTGCCGGAAACTCGTGCGCTCTATGTGTTGGAAGCGGAAATGCTCGCCCGGTTGGGCGACGAGGCGGCCATTCGCCGCTTGATGACCGCCTACCGAGCCAGTCCGCTCTACGACCCACCGCCGTTCGCGTTTACGGCGGTGGAAGACCGAACAAGTGTGGTGGCTATGACCCGGCCACGATCGCCGGAAACGGAATCCCCGGTCCTGTTGGCCATGCACAAGTACCTGGAACAAGCGCGTGCAGTGCCGGGCGTCCCCTTTCCGTCGTTCTCATTTCCGGGGGTGGACGGACTTCGCTACATGTCGGACGCGCTGCGCGGTCGTGTCGTGCTAGTCGATTTTTGGGTGGCCGGGTCGGTTCCATGGGAGCGTGAGCTGAATTTCCGCGTGCGGGCCCGCGAAAAGTTCCGCAGCCAAGGGTTCGAAATCTTGGGTATTTGCCAAAACTTGGAAGGCGAGGCGCTGCGCGCGTACTTGGCTCAGCATCCGGAGATTTCTTGGCCCCAAATCGAGGGCCGCCAAGCACGGGAGCTCATCCTTCGGTTGGGGATCCCCGGCGAAGTGGCTTCCTACCTCCTCGATCGTCGCGTCCGTATCCGCGCTCGCAATCTTCCGGGCTCGGCGCTATCGGACGCCATTGCGCGACTCTTGGCCGAGCCGCTGGACATAGATTCGACTGCGCAGTGAGTCCAACGCCGCGGATGGCCCCAGCGCCGTATTTCGTCGCGGTCGTCGTGGCGGCGACCGTGTGCTGGGGTGGTTCCGCACTTGGGAACGAACCGTTGGTTCTGGGCCGCGTGGCGTGTATCGGCGACAGTATCACCTACGGAGCCTATTTGACGTCGCGCGACACACGTTCGTACCCCGCGCGGCTGCAGCAATTGCTGGGCCCACGTTGGGTGGTCGGTAACTTTGGCGTGCCCGACCAAGCCGTCGGACCATGGACGCCCCGTGCGTACACGCAACACCCCTCCTGGCGCGCGGCGCAAGAGTTCCAGCCCGATGTCGTCGTGCTGTTGCTCGGGACCAACGACGGACAAACCCGCCACTGGCGTTCGGACGATGCGTTCCGTCAGGCCGCGGGGGATCTGGTCCGTGCGATTCACCGCTGGCGCCGGAGCCGGCCGGAGGCCGGTCCACCGCACGTTCTCATTGCGTTGCCGCCGCCGGTGTTCGAAGCGCGGTACGACATTCAACCGGAGCTGGTGCGAAACCATGTCGTGTTGCGCTGGTGCGAATTGGTGGCGCACCACCAGTGGGACGTGGTGGATACACATACGCCGTGGGTGAACCGGCGCGAGCGATTCCCCGACGGCGTGCACTTGGACGAATCGGGGGCACTGGCGCTGGCATGCATGATCTATGACGCACTGGTGCGTCCCGGCGGCCCGTGCGCAGGGCCAGAGGACGAGCCGGTGGAAGGCATCCGGCCTCGCGTCCCGACTGAACGCGCCCTCGATGGCGCCGACTGGCTGACCGAGCATCAACAGTGGTGTGAACAACTACGAACGTCCTCGCCCTCGGAACTTGTGGTGTGTACCTCGTGGGAGGTGGCCACGGCGCTTCGTGAGGCTACGAGCAACGCTCCAGGGCTGGCCGTGCTTTTGGCGGACGGCGAGCAGGCACCGCACGTTCTTTGGCGGTTGCGCCATGGCGCGTGGGTTCCGCAGATGTCGAGCATTGCACTGTGCCCGGATTTTTCGAGCGGCGAGGGCGTATCTCTTCCCGCAGAAGCGGAGGCTTGGCGGGCGATCGGGCAACACCTTCGACGTTGTCCCGGCGTTCGTTCCGTGGGATGGGCGCCGCGCGGGAGACTGCCTCGAACGATCGAGAACTGCACGTCCTTCGGATCTACGCAGAATGCGATGGGGGAGCCGGCGATTGCGGACGTGCGGGCTTGGGCCCGGCGGGTGGCGGAATGGCTGCGCGTACGTCTCCATGACCCCACTTCGCCATGAGCGGATGTCGGTAGAAGAAGAAGCGCTGCGGCCGGAGTTTCGTTTGGGGTGGCTGGCGGCAGAAGCCGGCCGCGACGGAGGACTGGCGGTGCAGATCTGTTGGATTCAAGGAGGGCGCGAATTGCGCCGTGCCGAATTCCTCGGGTCGCGAACTGCGCTCCCGCCGGACCTGAAGTCAGAACTGCGCGAACTCGTCGGTTTCGTTGCACGCCCGCCCGCGTGCTTGATGGTCTGGGGCTCGGCCTGGCGCGAGTTGTTGCTTGGGACGCTTTCGCTGGCCGAACTCGCTCATGTCCGTGTGGTGGACGTGCGTCGGCTGGTGATCCACCTCACCGATTTGCCGGCACGTGCGTCCAACTCAGAAATCCGTCGTGCCCTAGGATTAGCCATGGTCGAACGAGACGATGGTGGTGTGCCCGAAGACCAGCTCCAGGTGGTATGGGCACTCTTGCCGCGCGCGAGCCAACGGGGATGGTCGTGGGATCAGATGAGCTCGCACATCCAGCGCCGTCGCCTTGAGACGCCGTTCACTCGCTACACCTTCGATCTCAACACCTTGCGCAGCTTGCCCGAGTGTCCCGCGGTGTACCGGCTGCTCGGCGAGGATGGCCGCCCCGTGTACATCGGCAAAACCGGCAACCTTCGGCGCCGCCTGTTGGAACACTTTCGGCCCACGAATGCCCCCACCGATAAGTTGGAACGACTGCGGGAACAGGTTCGCTCGCTCGATTTCGAGCTGGTCGGATCGGAACTGGAGGCGCTTTTGCTCGAATACAGATGGATCCGCCGTTGGAAGCCTCCGTTGAATGTGCAAACACGCGTAGAGCTCGACGCGGACCTCGTGCCATGTTCGCCGGATCGTGTGGCATTCGTCCTGCGTGGCCGTCGCCCGGATACCGTGGAGATGTTTGTCTGGATCGGTTCGCGGGGTTGGCGGATTTCCGCTAACGTTGGGCGTTGGCCCCAACGTGCCCTTCGCGAAGTGCATGCGGCGTTGTACGGCACTGAAATTCGGCCCCGGCGTCCGGCGGTGCGGCTACGATCCGACGAGTTGGCCATGGTGCAGCGCTATTTCCGTTCGCATCGTTCGCAGCTTCATTGGACGGAACCATCGGGCCCAGACGACGCGGAGGGCTTTTCCTCCGCGTTGTACCAACTGGCCACCTACGCTCTACGAGCTCCATCCGACCCGGCGGAATTCCGCTTCTAGCGGTGAGTGTGGGCAGAATGGCTCCGCACAGGACCGGGAACCGAAGGCATCCCAACGTGGTGCAACCGAGGCGGGCGGTACGCTGGTGGCTGAGTTGGGTTCTTGCAGATTCACACCGCCGCGCCGCCGGCGCCAGTTTGCGAGGGACTCAAGGACAAGTTCGACCGTGTTCGCGATTGCACGGACGTTCGAGGTCGAATTTGATCCTCCACAGTTGGCATTCCCTCGTGGCGCAGTTGCTCATCCGATGAGTCGGACGGAGGTGGGTCATCTCGGCCAGCCGAATGGGACAAACTTTCCTCAGAATTTTTACCGTCGGGCTGTGGGGCATCGTTTGGGCTTGGTGGGACGGAACTCCGCGGTGGGGCCGCGCGGCGGCCCGCGGGAGCTTGGGGGCCGATCTTGGCAGAGACGAGGTCAACATCTGGCATGCAAAAGTCAAGCGCGGCCATCACCGGTGGTCTCAGGCTGTGGTAGAAACTACGTCGAAAGGAGTGCGATGCCATGAAGGTGCGTCTGGCAGTGCTATTGGCGGCGGCCATATCGGTGCGCGGGTATGCGTCGGTCTCGACGGGATATGCGTGGATGGCTGGCCCATTCGAGCCGACGTTGGAATCGTTGAAAAGCTACCGTTGCCCGGATTGGTTTCGGGATGCGAAGTTCGGCATCTGGTCTCATTGGGGTCCTCAGGCCGTGCCCATGCGGGGGGACTGGTATGCGCGGCGCATGTACGAAGAAGGGTCAGCGGCATACAAAGATCACTTGGAACGATGGGGGCATCCCTCGCAACACGGCTATAAAGACATCATTCCGCTGTGGAAAGCGGAGAAGTGGGATCCAGAGCGGCTCATGGCGCTCTACAAGCGTGCCGGTGCGCGGTACTTCGTGAGCATGGGTTCGCACCACGATAACTTTTTCCTGTGGGACTCTAAGGTGCACCGGTGGAACGCCGTACAGATGGGCCCGCGTCGGGACGTGGTTGGGGAATGGCAAGCAGCCGCCCGCAAGTACGGCTTGCGGTTTGGCGTGAGCGAACACCTGGGCGCCAGCTTCACCTGGTTCCAGTCTGCGCACCGTGCCGACAAGTCTGGCCCATTGGCCGGTGTTCCCTACGACGGGGCCAACCCGGCGTTCCAAGATTTGTACCACTGGCCGGCGGAGCCGAGTGATACCAAGTGGTACAGCACGGATCCGCGTTGGCATCGGCGCTGGTACGAATGCATTCGGGAGTTGGTCGACCGCTATCAGCCGGACCTCCTGTACACGGATGGAGGGGTTCCGTTCGGCGACGATCACAAGCTGCCGGGGCTGTGTATGATCGCGCATTTTTACAACTCCAGCGCTCAGCGTCACGAGGGTGTTCCGGACGTGGTGTACACGTGCAAGGAACCTGGGGAAGGTCGGTGGGTCCACGATATCGAGCGAGGTGTATTGGGGGAGGTTCAGCCATACCCGTGGCAAACCGATACTTCCATTGGGGACTGGTACTACAACGTCAACTGGAAGTACCGGCCGGTGTCGTGGGTGATCCACATGTTGGTGGACATCGTCAGCAAGAACGGGAACTTGTTGTTGAACGTGGTGCAGCGACCGGACGGGTCGTTGGACCCAGAGGTGGAGCAACAACTGGAGGAGTTGGCGAAGTGGTTCGCGGTGCATGGAGAGGCGATTTACGAGACCCGACCATGGGGGAGATACGGAGAGGGGCGGGTACGAACTCGTGGGGGTCATTTCAAAGAGGACTTCAACTTTACGGCGCGGGACATCCGGTTCACGACAAAGGGGGGCGTGTTGTACGCGATTGCACTGGGGTGGCCGACGAACACGCTGCGGATTCGGTCGTTGGCGCAGGCAGCCGGGACTGTGGAGTCGGTCGAGGTCTTGGGATGTGCGACGGCGCCGCAGTGGCGTCAGACGGACGAAGCGCTGGAGGTGGAGGTGCCCGCCACGCCGGTGAGTCCGTACACATGCGCGCTGCGGATCCGCGGGCATGAGTTGCGGCCTGCGCCGGTGCCAGAGGAACCGGTGGTGGTCGAGGCAGACGCTCGGGGCAACATTGACCTGAGAGCGGAGGATGCGGAGTTGCATGGGACCCAGATCCGTCTGGAGCGACGGGGTATGCGGCAGAATGTGGGGTTCTGGGATCGTGCGGATGAATGGATCGAGTGGTGGGTGTTGGCGCCGAGCTCGGGGGTCTGGAACGTGCGGCTCGAAGTGGCCACAGTTCATCCTCGCTCAGAGCTGGAATTGAGCGTGGGATCCCAAACGCAGACTTTGGAAGTGACGGGGACGGGGGATTGGGAGACGTTCCGGACGGTGGCCGCACGGGCAGTGCAGTTGGAGTCCGGAGTGACGAACCGAGTGGTGTTGCGCCCTGCCAAGCCTGAAAAATGGAGTGCGGTGAACGTGCGCGGGGTACGCCTTACTCCCACGGCGCCGACTCCCAAGTGAGTTGCGCTTCGACATCCCATCTCAAACCTTTGCCCGACTTGCTCGGCACTTGGCCTCGTTGGACATGCGAGTCGGACCGCGCCGAGTCCATCCGCTATGAAGGGCGGATTCACGACGTAGTCTCGTGGGACCGACCGGGCCTTAGGCTGCGAAACGGAACCCTCGTGCTCTGCCAATACAGAACTTCCGTAAGCGCTTCGGCCTTGCGTTGTCACATCGCCGGCGCGTGGAATCGCAGACGGGAGCGCTCCGGCTTTTCGCGTGAGCCAACCTTAGTTAAGATCATGTAAGAACATGCAAGGTTTCTCGGCAATTGGGACTTCAGGAGGCTAGAATGAATACGGCGATCGGATGGGCGGACTGGACCCTCGTGGCGCTCTACATCGTGGGCATCGTGACGCTCGGCTGCTGGGCCGGTTGGCGCCAACGACGTCGCGACAAAGAAAACGCCGGAGGATACTTCTTGGCTGGCCGCTCCCTGTCCTGGATCACGATCGGCGCGGCGCTGTTCTCCACGAACATTTCCACCGTACACTTGGTGAGCCTCGCCCAAGAGGGCTACGTGAACGGTTTGTTGTACGGTAACTTCGAATGGATGGCTGCATTCACGCTAATCGCCTTGTCCTTGTTCTTTGCGCCCTTCTATATCCGTTCGGGCGTGACGACGCTGCCGGACTTTCTGGAGCGGCGGTACAACCGTGCGTGCCGCGATTGGTTGGCCGTGCTTTCCATCATTTCAGCAATCTTCGTGCATATCGGCTTTTCGTTGTACACCGGCGCCGTCGTGCTTCGCGGATTGCTTGGCATCGACATTTATCCCAGCATCATCGCGGCCGCAGTGCTCACGGGCTTGTATACGATCGTGGGAGGACTGCTCGCGGTGGTGTGGACCGAGTCACTCCAAACCGTGGTCCTCCTGTTAGGCGCGATCAGCCTGACGGCCATCGCCTACCATCATGCAGGGGGATGGAACGGCCTGACCGCCGTGGTAGACCCGGTGAAACTCACTGTGCTGCGGTCAGCGGCGGAGGCGCCCACGCTGCCGTGGTACGCGGTGCTTCTGGGCTACCCCGTCATCGGTTTGTGGTATTGGTGCGCGGACCAAACCATCGTCCAGCGCGTGCTGGGTGCGCGCGACGAAAACCACGCGCGCCTTGGCCCTTTGTTCGCGGGATTCCTGAAAATTTTGCCGGTATTCATCTTCGTCCTGCCCGGCCTATTGTGCGAAGCGCTCATCCGGCAAGGCCGACTCCCGCCGGGGTTGACCGAGTCCGCCGACACCTACGCCTTCATGGTCACCCACCTGTTGCCGGTCGGTTTGAAAGGGCTGGTGGCCGCTGCACTGTTGGCCGCGTTGATGAGTACGGTCTCCGGCGCGCTCAATTCCATTGCGACCTTGTTCTGTTGGGATCTCTACCGACGGTTTCGGCCGGCGACGCCGGAGCGTCAGCTCGTGACTCTGGGGCGTTGGGTCACAGCCCTCGCGATGATCGCAGGAATCCTTTGGACGCCGTTCATCCGCCGGTATCAGAGCATCTTTCAGGGCATCAACACCGTGATCTGCTACATCGCGCCCCCGATCACTGCCGTGTTCATATTCGGCGTGTTTTGGCCCCGCGCCTCCGGCGTGGCCGCCCAGTGGACGCTATACCTCGGCTCGGCGCTTGGGTTGGTGGTGTTCCTGCTGGATTGGTTCAAAGATCATACCGGATGGAACGTCCCGTTCATGTTGGCGGCGTTCTACCTGTTCGTCGTATGCTCGGCGATTTTGGTCGTGCTGTCTTGGATCCGACCGCATGAACACACGGCCGAGAGTCGGCGGCTGGTTTGGAACCATCCGCTTGAATCCCTGCACTTCGAAGGTTGGCCGGGATGGGGGAACTACCGACGATGGGCTCTGATTCTGTTCGTGACGATGGTGGCTCTGTATGTGGTGTTCGCGTAAAACCGAAACCCCAAGTCGTTCGAACCGAAAGGAGGAACTCATGCGACATTGGATCCTGCTGTGGACGATGGCGGTGCTGACGGGCTGTGCCACACGACCGGTGCAACGGTACGCTTGGGTGACCGGCTTAAAGCCGGAAAAAGCGGAGTACTATCGAGAGCTGCATGCCCACCCCTGGCCCGGCGTGGTGCGCATGATCAAGGAATGCAACATCCGAAACTACTCCATCTACTTGAAGGAAATTGACGGCCGCTTGTACCTCTTCAGCTACCTTGAATATACCGGCCGCGATTTCGACGCCGACATGGCGAAAATGGCCGCCGATCCCGAAACCCAACGGTGGTGGAAAGAAACCGATCCCTGCCAGATCCCCTTGCCCGACGCAGCCGCGAAAGGGAAGATCTGGTCCGACGCAGAGGAGGTTTTTCACCTTCCATGACTTCGCGAGAACGAGTTTGGTCCGCAATCGAACACCGCCAGCCTGACCGTGTGCCGGTGGACTTGGGCAGCACGCCGAGTTCTGGGATCGCCGCGATTGCCTACCACCGTTTGTGCACCCACTTGGGGTTGCTTGGCAATCGCACGCGCATCTACGATGTCGTTCAACAGCTCGCCCAACCGGAGGAGATCGTCCTCGACCGATTTCGAATCGATGCAGTGGACCTCGGGCGAACTTTCAACACCCGGGATGAGGATTGGTATGACATCGTGATGGCCGATGGTAGCCCGGCGCAATATCCGGCGTGGTTCCGCCCCGAGCGTCAGCCCGATGGCTCGTACGTGGCTCGCCACCCAGACGGGACTCCCATCGCGCATATGCCCGCAGGGGGGACGTTTTTCGACCAAACGTATTTCCCCTACCTCGACGGGTATCCCTCCGATTTCTCGGGCCTGCGCACGGCAATGACATACGTGCTGTGGGCCGCGTTCGCCCACAGTCCGTGGGACCATGCGAACGAGCCGGACTTCTGGAATCAGCTCCGACAGCGTGCGTTGGAGCTCCGGCGTTCGACCGACCGTGCGATCGTGCTCTCGTGCGGGTGCAACTTGTTCGAGTGGGGATGTTTTTTGAGGCGCATGGACAACTTTCTGATGGACATTTACGCGGAGCCCGCACAGGTCGAGCGGCTGCTCGACGCGCTCGTGGAAATTCATCTCGAGGGGCTGGAGCGCATTTGCCGCGCGGTGGGCGATCTCATCGATGTCATTCGGTTCGGGGATGATCTGGGAATGGATGCCGGGCCGTTCATGGACCCCGACACCTACGCGAAGCTGTTTAAACCCCGGCACGCGATGATTTGCGAGTTTGCGCGGCGCCACACTCGAGCCAAACGGATGCTGCACTCTTGCGGTTCGATCTACACGCTCCTTCCGCATTTGATCGAGGCCGGGTTTGAAATCATCAACCCCGTGCAGACCAGTGCGCACGACATGGAACCAGAAAAACTGAAGCGAGAGTTCGGCCGGGACATCTGTTTTTGGGGCGGTGGATGTGACACGCGGCGCGTCCTCAACCGGGGCACCCCGGCGGAGGTCCAGGAGCACGTCCGTCGGCGGTTAGAGATTCTTGCGCCGGGGGGCGGATTTGTATTCGCAACCGTTCACAACATCTTGCCCGAGGTTCCTCCCGAGAATATCGTCGCCCTCTACGAAGCGATCGAGGAGTTCCGCTGAATTCCCAATTGAGGCCGCAGGGCAGTCCACTGGGCTAGTGGCATGCACGTGGGCGGGTGAGGATCTGCAGGATATTCTCGGGGCGATGCGCGTGCGCAATCGCGAGGTTCCGGCCTGCGATGGCGGCCGCCGTTCGGAGAGGGCGTGCACCCGCACGACTTTAGGTCGAACGATCCGCGACACGCCAGGGCGAATCGTCCAAGCGTTGGATGATACTTCCCTCATGCCCTCCAAGCGTTGGAAATCCCACGCCTCTGGCGCTCACAAACTTGCCAACGAGTTTCGGATGCCGCGGGCCGATTGAAGCCCGACGGACGGCGTACTAAGCTGCGGGTGCCGTGGGAGAACGCCATGAACCGACTCACTGCTGTTTGGCTTGCCGGCTGTATGATCGCATCGTTCCACAACCTTCCCGCCATGGAGCCCTGGGTTCAACCCCTCGACCGTTTCTCGGTTCGTTTGTTCCATCAGTTGGCGGAGGGAACGGAAAACAACCTCGTGGTCTCGCCATTCAGCGTGTACGTTGCGTTGTGCATGCTCAGCGCCGGGGCCGCAGGAGAAACGGAGGCGGAGCTGGTCCAGCTCTTGGGTCTGCCGGCCGCCCGCGTGGAGCGGCGAAGGGTCGGACCCACCATCGGACAACGAGTGGCCTCGCTCGCCCGAAGCGGCGTGACCCTCGAAGTCGCCCAGCGCGTTTGGGTCCAGCGCTCCTATCAACTCTTGCCGGAGTTTCTTGGCGAATTGCGAGAAGGCTTTGACGCAGTGCCCGCCTCGGCGGACTTCGAGACCGATGTGGAGGCTGCGCGTCGGGAGATCAACGCGTGGGTGGAGGCACGAACGCGGCAACGGATCCGCGACTTGATTGGGCCTGGAATTTTGGACCGTACCACCCGTTTGGTGTTGGTCAACGCAGTGTACTTCTATGGGTGGTGGGCACAGCAGTTTTCGCCCGAACACACGCGCCCCGCGGTTTTCCACGGGCTCGACGCGGGCTGCACAGGGCAGGTCCAGATGATGGAGAGGGAGTTTGCGCCCGATGAGATCCGGTATACCGAGGGGCCGGGTTGGCAAGCGTGCGAGATTCCATACCGAGGTCGGGAGCTGGCGATGATCGTTTTGCTGCCCAGTCGCGAGCCTGGGGCATGGCGTTCCTTGCAGGAGCGCTTGGAGAGCGACGGCCTGACAGGGGTTCGGCAACGTATGCGTCCGCGGCGCGTTCGAGTATTTCTCCCGCGATTTCGAATCGAGAGTACCGTCCGACTCGATGCGGCGCTGACGGCGCTGGGGGCTGGTTCGATGTTCGATCCAGATCGAGCCAATCTATCCCGGATCGCGGGACGGCGGGACTTGTTCGTGAGTGCGGTGCTGCACAAAGCCTTTGTCGAGGTGGTGGAAGAGGGCACGGAAGCCGCTGCAGCCACGGCGGTGGTTGTCACGTTGACCGCGGCGCCCATGGAGCCTGAAGAGCCGGTCGTGTTTCGTGCGGATCGGCCGTTTGTGTTTGTGATCGTGGACCGAACGACAGGCATGAGCCTCTTCTGGGGGCGAGTGGTTCGGACTCCCACCCCAACGCCCTGATCCATGGAACCACATCCAAAGCGATGGGGCGAGCTTCTACGCGGGTTACCGCGGAGGGCGTGTGGGAGGTGGCTGTGGTCACTTGCGATCAGCCTGGGAACGGTTTACGCGGCGGAGCCCACTCTTACGGCCACCGAAATCCGGGTCACGGGCCCCACGCTCAATGTGAAGGACTTGGGCGCGAGGGGCGACGGCGAGCACAATGACACCGCGGCGTTCCGCGCGGCAGCCGAGCAGATCCAGCGCGCTGGTGGCGGCCGCCTCGTGATTCCACCCGGCGTGTATCTTGTGGGCGAGCAAAGCCACGAAGAAAGCAAAGTTCCCTACTACAAGCCCGGGAAGATTTTTTCGGTCTGCGACGTGGACGGCTTGGTGATCGAAGGCCAGCGAGCAATTCTCCGGCTGGCGCCAGGACTTCGGTACGGCTCGTTCGACCCTCGCACTGGAAAACCGTTTCACCCGCCCCGGGGTGGCTTTACCGATCCCACGTACGCGGCCAGCGTCGGCTCGATGATCCAGATCCATCGTTGTCGGAATGTCGTGATCCGCAATTTGGAGCTGGATGGGAACAACGGATCGTTGGTGCTAGGAGGGTATTTCGGCGACACGGGGCGGCAGCTACGCGCGATCGGGATTGAGCTGTACAATAATCGGAACGTGGTCATCGAACAGGTGCACACCCACCACCACGGCTTGGACGGCATTCTGATTGGCTGGCATGAACTGAAGGAAAACGACCCGCCTACGCCCCACGTGCTCATCCGTGTGATCAGTGAGTACAACTCGCGGCAAGGATTGTCGTGGGTGGGGGGTCGTGGCTTACGGGCGTACCGGTGTAAGTTCAACCACACCGGACGTGGCGCATTCCGTTCCGCTCCCAGCGCGGGGCTCGACATCGAAGCGGAAGATTCGATTTGCCGAGACGGCTACTTCGAGGGATGCGAGTTCGTCAACAACGCGGGATGCGCGATGATCGCCGATTCCGGTGACGGTGGCTACACACGGTTCGTGCAGTGCACCTTTTGGGGCGTGAGCACGTGGTCGACTTGGGCCGCGAAACCCGGGTTGGTCTTCGAAGATTGCCGCATTTATGGCAGCGCGGTTCACGGATATGGCTGTACCAACGCGGAGTTGGCGACGCGATACCTCCGGTGTCATTTCGAAGACAAGGACTATGGTACTCAGGGGGTCTATCGTAGCGCTGCGCTGATCGAGTGCGCCTCTCGGGGTGACCACATTACGTACGATGGCTGCACGGTCATCGCTCACCGCACTCGGTCGTTCTGGTTCGACCGGGTGGACGGCCAGAAATTCGTCCGCAATTGCCGGGTGGTGCATCGAGATCGGGCGCCCGACGGTGCGTTCCTCGCGTTGTTCCGAGGAGTGTACGTCGAACACACTCGTTTTGAGGAGGACTATCCGCCAGAGTGGACCGCCCACTACCGCATCGAAGCGCAGCAGGTGACGGTGGGTCCCGGAGTGTGGGTGAGCGGACCGTGTGTGCACTGGGGAGGCCGAACCGGTTGGATCCGGCCGTAGCGCGGAGTCCCCTCCCCAAAGAACTCGCGAGACTCCGTGGCCCCAAGACTCGTTCCTCTCATCGCGCGCGTGCAGAGGCACGCACTGCCGGCAGATCCTACCGTTCGACCACTACGCGGACCTCGAATGGCTCCAGCATCAGCTCGAGCCCAGGCGACGACCCATCCCAGCGCTGCTCCACGGTTCGGTCGGCTCGGTAGACCACGGCCGGCCCCTTCAGGTGGACCGCCGCTCGCTGCGGTCGGTCGGTCGTGTTGACCACGATGGTGGCTCGCGCCCCGTCCGGCGCTCGGAAACTTCCGACGTTCACTGTGGGCAGCCGTACGGTAGCTCGTTCCCGTTCCGTTCGCCAGAACCACACCTCCTGTTCCGCGCACTCAAGCACCGGAGGCCGACAGGACTCTCCCAGCAACAAATATTCGGGGAAATGTGCGTACGGCTTACAAAAAGCGAAGAACGCTCGACTCACTTTGGATTTCCACGGGTCGTTTGCGGGTTCCAACGGCACGTCGTTCATGAATGGGCCAGGGATCAGGCCGCGCACTAGGTTGTTGGCCAGCACGTAACATCGCAGTTCCGCCGAAGGCCGTGTACTGCGGCGCCCTTGCCCTTGGACGCACGCCGCGCCGATGGCGGTGACGTATTCGTGGTAAAGGTACGAGAATAGCCCTACACCGCGGGCCCCCATCGCCCCGTGTTCGACCTCGCCAAATTGACGACTCCAAAAAGTCGCCATCCACGGGATCAGAAGCTCGTTAGTGTTTTCTACCAACAGAGCGAACTCCGGTTGGACAGACCGGCCTTGGCGGAGGATTTCTGCGCAGAGGTCTCGAAAATCGGTCCACATCCAATTGCCGAACCCCGGTGGGTGACCGTGCGTGGCGCTGTAGCAGGGTTCCAGCTGTCCACCGCCGATCTCCTGGTCGAAACTGACCAGCGACGTGCCGAGGGAAGCCACGTCGAGAAAAATTTTCAACATGGTCGCGCGCGCCTCTGCGCTGCCGTGGCAGAGTTTCACTGAGAGTCCCCTCCAGGAGCCGAACTCTTGGGTGCGGTTGTAAAAATCCACAGTGAATATGGATCCGTCCGTCTTTCGGATCAGCATGTCCTTGCGCCGCTCGAACTCTTCGGTGTCGTCGAACGAGGGGCCGTTGGGGGTGGATCTGCGCTTCACGACCCACCAAAAGCCAGAAACGAGCATGCCGACGCGATCGCCCTGCGCATGCAGCGCTTCCGCGACAGCCCGCCAGGCCTCGCTGGACGGTACGGCGGGCAGGTAATGAATGCCGGCCCACGTTCCCCGGTTCTCCCAGCCGTAGGGGACGAACACGACGTGCTTCACACCGGCCCGCCGGCGGTACTGCTCGCACAGGGCCGGCAACCGTTCGAGTCTCTCGCCGAGCGCCCCAGTGTACCCGTTCTCGTTCTGGATGTTCGCGATCAGCACCGCAGCACCGCGCTTGAGAAACTGCGGCACGTCGTCGCGCTCGGTCAGCCTCCTGGCGCACCAGAACTGGTTCGTGGCCCATCGCTTGTACACGGCAGCCGCATCGCGCCAGTCGCCCGTGAAGGAACCGAGGACGACATCGTAGGGCAGTGAGACGTTCGCGCCGACGATTTCAGGGAACAAATGGACGAACGGAATCTCGACGGAGGTGCCCGCGACCGAGCGTACTCCCAGGCGCTTGCAGTGGCCGCCGGCATCGTGCGCCGCAAGATATAGCCCGGCCGTTTCGTCATAGAACGCAGCAAACTGTGTGCACGCGTCGCCCGGGTAAAGAGCATCGCGGAACTGCGTGTAGGCTCCCGGCGCTTCGATCACGGCGCCATCGGTGTGGGACAGCGGTAGCAAGAGGCGGTCGTCGTGGCCGGTGCGCCCCAGGGCCGCCGGAGCGGCAAAGCAAGGGAATTCGATCCGCGCCACGGCCCGGTGGGTCGTCTCATTTGTTACGGCGATCCGAAGATGTACTTGTCCGTCGGGTGCGGCTCGCGCCATGACGCGCACCGCAAGCGGCACCGAGGGATGACCAGTGAACACCATGTGGAGCTGGTTGCGATCGGGGCGTTCGACCCGAACGTCGGAGAACTCGTCCGCGGCGATGATTTCTTTGGCCTGACCGGGCGGTCGAGCCAATCCGATCCGAAAGCACGGCACCACGGAGTTCGACGCCACAAACTCCGCACCGGAGGGCCGGTGCACGAGGTGGGTGAGTCGTCCCGACGCCGACTCCCACGCGACGATCAGGTCACCCGAAGCCAGTCCGACGTGTGTTGCGGTTTCGAACGAGCCGTCGCCAAGCGACAGGTGGGATAAGTCGAGGGACTGACGCGCGGCCGTCTCCGTTCGCCATGCGGCGAGGTCTTCCGAAGTCAGCGGTTGGAACACCACATCGTCGAACCACACGGTGGCCGTGGACGGGCGGCGCGGCGAGGTCCAGACGCCGAGGGCAACGTGGCCCGCGAGCGGTTCATCCAGGGTGCCTTCCATTTGCCAACCAGGCTCGGGACGGCCATCTCGCCACACTTTGCCGAGCATGCGCGGGCCGACGCACGCGAGTTTGACTCGGACCCACGACATGGGCGAGAGACGAGGCCCGGGAAATTCCGCTGCGGGTTGGTCGGGGCCGCAATACCGAAGCAGTGCCGTCCCTGTGGGCCGCAGGGAAAGCGCACAAAATCCATCTTTGCCACGGCGGCCATACAGGTAAATCGTCGGAGGTTCACCTCCAAACGACACTAGCCGGACGCGCGCGCTGACTACGAAATCGGACGCGCGGTCACTGCGTTCGAGGACTGCCACCGTGTGGTGCGGCTCCGAGGCGACGATTTGTAAGACCCGATTCGTCAAATGTCGAGGCTCGGCAACAACGCTACCGCCGACGGGCGGCACACGCCAACCCCGAAGTTCTTCCTCGAAGTTCCATTCGTTTCGGAGATCGCTAGCGTGTGCGCACCAGCCGAGTCCCATCGCGCACCATCCGACCCACCACCGTGTCATGCCCGGGAAACTACACGCTCGATCCGGGAGGCGCAAGCGAACGTGGCATAGTTCGACCGGCAATTCGGCTGTGCAGGAACGCAACATGCGCTCGGCCGTCGGGCGAGTGCAAGTTGCCGCCGAGCGCCGTGCGGAGCGATCAAATCGGATCGCCCGGACGCCGTCCCCCGCCATGGTTGCTCGGTGATGATCGTTCTCTTTGTCCCTTTCCATCGTCCCTTTCCAACTTCGATGGCCATTGGCCAAAGCTGCTTCCGCGTACATTTATCCCAGAGTTTGCAGTTGGGCAGACCGAATGCGTTGTCGCCTTGCAGATACTGGGGCGGATCGCATCGAGGTTATCCCCCGATCAATCTTGGAGTAGCAGAAATTCCGCCAACCGAGCGCTGCTATAGCTTCGCCGCCAAGCTGCAGCTCCGCCGTTCCGTAGCCGAAGAGATTATGAACGAGATTTCCAGTGCCGCCGCCGCAGCATTCCGGCGGCAGAGCTCCGGAACTACAGTGCTGACACCTTCTCGGCCCCCAAACTTGGTCAGCGTCGACACATCGCATCCCACGCCGTCCATGGTGGATGGGTGAACGCAGGTTGAACTTACCCTGCCCGATCTGCTCGTGTACGGTCTCTGCTGTGCTTCACTTTTTCGCGCTCCTTTCCGTTGTGCAGAGTTCGCGCACAGTGAAGCACTAGTCGCTGTCCGAAAAGTTCAACTGCAGAGTCTGGGGTTTATGCGAACGGCGTAAGAGCCGAAAGGCTGCGGACGGGCCGGTGGGTACACACAGCTAGTGCGAGCGATTTTCAACTACATTGCACCGAGGCACTACGCGAGGTTCGGCGCGATCAAAGAATTGTTCCGCGTCGCCCGCGACGAAACACCAGGCAAATCATCCCTGCAAAACCGAGAAGTGCCGCCCCACTCGGTTCGGGAATTACGGCTACGTAGACATTGTCCAGCCTCTGGGCGCCTCGGTCGCCATTCGCAGCGACGTAAGCATAGGCAAGGTGGCTAGAGTCGAGGTTGTTGCCTGTGTCGGGGTTCCATGTGTAATCGGCCACTTGGCTGATCAACACCGTTCCGCCTGTTTGGCCGTCCGAGCCCCAATCGCGAAGAGCCAGAGAGGACAGCGTCCATGTGGAATTGGGTGGGTTGCCGGAGTTGTAGTTGAATTGCAGTTCGAACGAAAGCTGGTACCACTGCCCCACGACCAGCTCGACACCTTGCGCACTGAGATAACTCGCGGGAATGTCACGGCCGGAACTGAAGTTGGCGAAGCGATCCGCCGCGCACACATACCCTAGGCTGGTGCCGCCGACAATGGCTCGCCGCAGTCCTACCATTAGACGGTCGTTGCTGCCTCCGCTGTAGGGCGAGGAGTTGTCCGTGGCGCTCGACAATGCCCAGCCCAAACCGAGGAAACCTCCAACGTAGGTCGCCTGCACAGGGTTGAACTGGAAATACACGCTAAATTGGGCAATCGGTTCCGAGGCGCTGGCGATGTCGTGGGTCGAACGAGACCGTAGCGCCGCGTCCTGGCTGTGGACATACGAGGCCGAGTTCCCGACACCACCGGAGGACTGAACTTGCTGATTGTTGCGGATCCCGGTTGCGTTGCCCAGGGTCGTGGCGGTTCCGAGGCTCTGCCCAGTTTGTCCATTGTAGTTGCCGGGCGTGCAGGACGAGAAGTCGTTGTCCAGCAGGATCAGTTGCGCGGACGCGGCCCAACCGAGGCACATAAAGGCCAGGACGCTACCTAGGCTTGTTCTAGCTTTCACTGGTGTGACCTTTCTCGGGAGGCGTGGCCCACACGAAGAGAATCTAGGGGATGTCCGGTGGCTTTGCAACCAGTTCCCGTAAGCGAACGGAGCTGGAACGGCCCTAAGCGCAATGCGGACCATCCAAACAGGGTACGCGGTCGTTCCGTCCCGTCGAGACTTCGAAGAGAAGCCGGAGCATACGGCGGTTCTCGATGGGCGGGGGGGGCGGGCCGGATCGGGGCGTGGAGCATGCACAGTGGCGGCGCGCGGCGCCCCACGTGCCGTGGAACTTGACGCATCGCAACGCATGGGTATTATCAAATCCTGTGAACGTCATACTACCCGCACGCAATGAAAGGAGTGAACGATGAACGGACAACTTGCAGGCTGGCGAGTGGAAGCAACGTGGGGCATCGTGGTGTCGCTGGGCACAATCGCCATCGCAGCGGAGCCGACCATTCAGATGCCGGAAATCGTAGTGACTGCTTCGCGGGCGCCCACGGCGGCGACCAACGTGACCCAAGTCGTTACGCTGATCCGCGACGTGGATGCCGAGACGATGGTGGCGCCCAAGGCGAACATGGCGGAACTGCTGACGTGGCAACCGGGGACGCACATCACCGTGTTGTCGCGAAACGACGCCAATTGGGGTTCGTACGGCGGAGTGGGCCCGAAGTACAGCACGTGGATGCTCGACGGCCTGCCCGTGGATGCGTTTATTGATACTCAGGCGCTGGACCCGTGGGCCGTAGAGCGGTTGGAGGTGCAGCGCGGACCCACCGGGGCGTTGTACCCCAACTACTTGGCACAGGATTTCGCGGGCAATCAGAGTCCGTTAGCCGGCACGGTGAACATGATTCCGCACCGTGTGGTGAGCGCTCCACGCACACGGGTGGACGTGGGGGGTGGGTCGTACAACACCTGGCGGTTGCGTGGCGCTCATGAGAACCGGATCGGCCGGCTGTCGGTCTTCGGCGGCGCGATGTACGAGGACTCGGACTACACCGACTACGGAACCGAAAACTCTTGGCTTGGGATGCTGGACGACCCAGAGTACACGAAGTTTCGCCTGTGGGCTGGTGGGCAATTGGATTTGGACCCGAATGGCGAGCATTCGATTTCTGCGTTCGGCAACTGGACGAGCCACGAAGGTGATGCGGGACGTCCCCACCGGGGATTCGACCACGAGTACACGCTGGTCCAGGCGGGATACCAAGGACGACTGACTGATGCAGTTACGTTGACGCTGAAAGCCGGGTGGCGTCGCTACGACCGTACATGGGAAGAGGACCGCTATTTCCAAGGTGGAGATCTGTCGTTGGCCGCCAACAATGGCGTGCGTCAAAGCATCGTTCCGGTGGATCTCATGTTCCAGATCGAACACGGCCAAGGCAGCCGGTTGAGCGTGGGAGTCGATGCTCAGTGGGCGGACTACGAAACGTGGACCGATCCAGGGTCGGGGGAACAAATCGGCAACGACAGCCGGTCGTCGCAATACGGCGTGTTCCTGCAGGAAGAATACTTGCTGGGTCCGTGGGTTGTGCGCGGCGGCGCGCGGCTGGCGTGGACTGGCCACGACATCGACCGATTGGGTGGCACTGCGCCGGGCCAAGACTCCGATGACTGGACCCGAGTGTTATGGAGCGCCGGACTTCGGTACAACGGCTGGGCGGACGTGACGCCGTTCGCGAATGTGGGGTCGAGCTTTGTGGCGCCTTCGCTCAAATCGGTGGGCGGCACGCTGCGGCCCGACGATCGTGGGGTGCCGGGACGAAACGGGCAGTTACCGAATCCCGATCTGGATCCTGAGTCGGGGATTGGCGCAGATGTAGGCCTCCATCTGGCTGGTCCTTGGAAGTCTGCAGCTACTCTGCGAGCGTTCCTGAACGTAATTGAGGATGCCATCGTGGAAAACGTCGTGAGTCAGAGCCCCTCGCAGTCCCAGTCAGTGAACGCAGGACGGACTCAGGCGTGGGGAGTGGAAGTGGATCTGCGCCAACCGGTCGCGTCGTGGCTCTCGTGGTTCGCCAATTACACGTTTACTCAAACTGAGATCGACAACGACGTGGATCCCGACCAAGATGGCTCCGACGTGCCGTTTGTCCCGACACACATGGGCAACGTGGGACTGACGGTCTCGCTGCCGTGGGACGTCACGGTAGCTGGGTACCTGCATCTGGCCAGTTCGATTTACGACAGCACATCGAAGTCGAGCCGCCGTAAGTTCGACTCGTCCGAGGTGGTGAACGTGGAAGTCCGCAAGGGTCTCTACCGGTCCGGGCGGCAGTCGGTGGACGCGTATGTGGAGTTGTACAACATCACGAATAACCAGTTCGAAATGCCGTGGCAGTTCAAGGATCCTGGATTCTCGGCGATGGTGGGCATTCAAGCTTCATTCTAAGGCGCGTCGGGTCGGAGTAGCCGTCGCGGTCTTGACGGCCGCGGCGGCCACTGCTGTTGTTGGGGCCGAGGAACCCATTCGCGTGCGCGACGCGCGCGGGGTCGAACTGGTGTTCCCGCGTCCAGTGAGTCGCATCGTTTGTTTGCTGGAGAGTTCTCTCAGCACATTGTACATGCTTGGCGCGGGCGAAACGCTCGTAGGCGTCCCCGCGGATGCAGTCCGCGGGGAGGTCGGTCGCCGCTACGCCGCGCTGGATCCTCGCATCGCACAGCGACAATTGCCTACGCCCGGCAATTGGGATTTCGTGAACCTGGAAACCGTCCTGGCTCTGCGACCGGACTTGGTGCTGCTGTGGGCGTCACAAGTCGAGTCGGTTGCCGCCTTGGAACAACGCGGTATTCGCGTGTATGGCATTGAAATTCGTAGTGTGCGCGACGTTCACCAAGTGGTGCAGGATCTGGGCGCGCTGACCGGTCGGGCTGCGCGGGCCGCGGAATTGCTTGACTGGGTTCGCGGCGAAATCTGCGCGATTCGTGCCGAAAAACCGCCGGTGGGCGGTCCCGCACCGCGCGTTTACTTCATGTGGCCACAGAGTCCACTGGATACCGCAGGGCGCGCCAGCATCGTGCACGAAGTGTTGGAGATGATTGGCGTGGTGAACGTCTGTCCAGCTGAGCGCGAGCACGTGGTGGTCCGCATGGAGGACATCCTGGCTTGGCGGCCCGACGTGATCGTGATATGGCCCAGCAACTTCTCGCTAAAGGACTTGGTGGTACGGTCGGGGTGGCGTGACGTGCCGGCTGTTCGGAACGGACGAGTCCACGTCTTATCGTCGCCATTCTGGTGCGACCTCTGGACCCTCAAGTACGTGTACGCGGCGCGAGAGATTGCCGCCGCGTGCGAGGGGGCTGGTGCAAATCTGGCGGAGCTGAACGCCCATCTACGACGCATCCTGTGTGCGTTGTATGGAGATCGGGCGAACGCATGGTTCCGATGAATCCAACGAAGACCGTCCTGTCCCTTGCCGTGTTATGCGGCATTGGAATGATTGTCGCGCTGGTCATCGGTCCAACTTCAGCGGTTCAACTGACGGACATTGTGCAGTGGTTCGGGCATTTGCTGGGACGCAGGGAGCCGGGCGAAATATCGCGAGAACGCCTGGAGCTGGTTCGGACGGTGGTGGTGGACGTACGCTTGCCGCGCGTCCTCCTGGCGGTTGTGGTCGGCGCAGGATTGTCGGGATCCGGCGTCGCGCTGCAGACGGTATTCCGAAATCCCTTGGTGGATCCTTATGTTTTGGGACTCTCTGCGGGGGCGGCGTTCGGTGCAGCTGCGGCGCTTGCAATGGGGTGCAGCGCGGTGGTGCCATCTGCCTTCGCCGGCGGCCTCGCAGCCGTGGCGCTAAGCGTTTTGGCCACAGGATGGAACGATCAAGAAGCGACGTTGTCGTTGGTCTTGGTCGGCGTTGTGATCGGAGGTCTGTTCACTGCGGCGTTGACACTCGTCCAGTTTTGGGCGGATCCGCTACGCCTTCAGACGATTGTGTATTGGACGATGGGAAACCTACATCATGCGGGGTGGTCGCAAGTGCGGATGGCCGCGCCATGGGTCATGGGTGCGATGGCCGTGCTGTGGCTGCAAAGCTGGCGACTGAATCTTCTTGCGTTGGGCGACGACGAGGCTCGGACTTCCGGAGTCGATCCGGCGCGACAGCGCGCTTGGGTGCTACTGCCCGCGGTGTTCGCCGCTAGCGCCTCTGTGGCGGTGGCTGGAATTATCGGATTTTACGGGCTGGTGATTCCCCACGCCGCACGACTGCTGGTCGGCGCTGGACACTCTCGCCTCGTTCTGGCGGCGGCGTTTCTGGGCGCGACAGTGTTGTTGGCCGTGGACACGCTGTCGCGCAGTTGCACAAGTTACGAGTTTCCGGTCGGGGTCTTCACCACCGCGATCGGAGCACCGGCGTTCCTGTGGTTGTTGCGCCGAGCGCGATCGGGGTGGCAGATGTAGGCGAGGTATGGTCACCGAACTCGCCATCGAATGCCACGACGTGTGCGCGTGGTACGGCACGCGCGAAGTGTTGCACGGGGTAAATTGGACCGTTCCCCGCGGCAGCTTAGTGGCCGTGCTCGGACCCAACGGAAGTGGCAAAAGCACGTTCTTGCGAGTCTTGGCGGGAATGCATCCGAAATGGTCCGGCCAGGTTCGCGTCGAGGGGCGCGAGGTAGGGCGGATGAGTGTGCGCGAGCGCGCGCGATGGCTGGCCTACCTGCCGCAAACGCACCGAGTGCGGTTTCCGTTTACCGTGCGCGAGGTCGTCCTCAGCGGCCGGACCGGACGTTTCAGATGGCGTCCGTCCAGCCGCGACTGGGAACTCGTGGACCAGGTGCTGAGCCAGACAGGGCTGCACGAGCTCGCCGACCGCTCCTACACCGATCTGTCCGGCGGCGAACAGCAACGAGTGTTGATCGCGCGGTTGCTTGCACAACAAGCTCCCGTGCTCTTATTGGACGAGCCGACCGCGCACTTGGACTTGCACCGGCAGTGTCAATTCATGGCCATGCTGCAAGATTGGTGTCGGCGCGGCCATACGGTGGTGGTGGTCGTACACGATCCGAACTTAGCATTTGCCTGGGCCGACGATTGGCTCGCGCTACGGGATGGTGTCCCGTACTGCTCGGGCGAACCGTTGTGGGCGCACAACGCTCTTCGCGGTCTCTATCCGGCGGAGCTCCGGCATTTGCCGATGGGTGAGCGCGCAGCTGTGGTGCCGTCGGACTCGCTCGCGCCGTGGGGCCGTCCGAAGTGTTTGGGGAATCCGTGACATGAACCCGGCCGTCAACGAGGCACATTTCGAATGCTGGGTCGAGGCATTTCTACTGCCCGCTCGTTGGACTCAAGTCCTGGTGGCTCGGCGCCGCGTAGCGCGGATCCTGGAATCGCCGGACCGAACCCTTGGGGAGTTCACCAACCCGCGCTCGATCGTGTGGGCGCATTCGACGAGTTGGCGTTGGTGTCGTCGAGGGGTGATGTTGACGTACCTGGTGTTTGTGGAGACGTCGCCTCGTGGTGGTCCGCGGTACGTGGTGCGGCCCGATTCTTTGTGTTCACCGGCACAAAGGTACCCGTCTCGACCGTGCAGTGTACGAGTTCGGCCGCTAGATGCGCTACGACACGGCTTGCGTCACGTGGCGTGGCTTGCGCGTCGACCTGCTGGCGCGCAGTGCGTGCGCTCAATGCCCACATCCTTGCAGAGAAATTTGAAGGCCCTGCGACTGTGCGGAAGGTGTTTCTCGAGCTCGACATGAGGTGGTGCCCAGCTGCGCCTGACCAAGAGTACGAACGCGCCGGACTGCAAGAGTCAGCGCCGCTGCTTGCCAGGTTCGGGTCAATGGTGGTGGACGGGTGTTTGGCACAACGATTGCGCTAAAACCTCGGGCTCCTAGGCTGCACCTCATTGAATGCCGCGGGCAACTTCCCCCGACCGGTCGCGAAGTTCACTAGGGGTGTGGTTCCAAGGGTTGCACAGACAACGGCGTGAACGGTCCAATCCTTGGAAAAGTTCGACCGCAATTCGTCCAATCCTTGGACACGATGGCGGAGGTGGAACCGGTCGGGCAAGCGCCCCACCTAGGATGCAGAGCTCGGTACGTGCCTGAATGCCTCGGCCTGTCGGGCGAGCACGTGACCTTGGCGCCACAACTCCCATGTGGCAGCGCCCAGGCCCGAGAAGAAAAGAACCACCCCGATCCACAACCATCGTTCCTGAAGTTGCGGAGGGCACTGGCGGTGGGCGGTGACGACCAGCACTTGAGTCAGGAGTAGAAAACTCCATAGCAACGCGGCAGTGCGATCCAGGAACGCACGAATCAGGACATGCAACTGTGGCGAGGGTATGGGCGCCTCCAGCACCGCACGTGGAAGAGATAACCATCGCGTCGGGATGCAAGGAAGGACCACGGGCAGAAGGCAGAACAACAACCCCAGAGCCGCCCCATAGGCGAGGGTCCCATACAGGTAGTGTGCGCGCGGCGCCCAGCCGTCCGCCCACCCACCTCGACCGAAGTGGATGGCGACGTTATCCGGTAGCGCGGGGGCGGTTCCAAGGGTCCAAGCGAACCACATCAGGGCCAACACAATCCAACATACACGCCAGAGGCGAGCGGTCCGGTTCCCACCGCGAGGTCCCACGGCGAGCGGGGCGTGGTCATCAACGGCGCTTGGAGCCCGCATAGCCGTGCGGATGTGCCCGATGCCAGTTCCATGCGTCCTGCACGATGGTGTGCAAATCTGGGCACTTCGGAGTCCATCCTAGCTGGGTGCGGGCGCGGGTGGCGTCGGCCACCAGCACTGGAGGGTCGCCAAGGCGACGCGGCGCGATGCGCGTGGGAATCGGGTGCCCCGTGACGGCGCGGGCCGTTTCGATCACCTCCAGTACCGAAAACCCTTGCCCGTTGCCGAGGTTGTACGGGCCGAGGTGAGGAGTCTCCAACGCCCGCACATGGGCGTCGGCCAGGTCGAGGACATGGATGTAATCCCGGATGCAGGTGCCATCCGGTGTGGGATAGTCGTGGCCGAAGATCGGCACCGCGTCGCTTTGGCCCAGTGCAACGCGAAGAACGTTGGGGATCAAGTGGGTTTCGGGATCGTGATCCTCGCCGAGTCGTTCCGTGGCGCCACAGGCGTTGAAGTACCGAAGGAACACCGGTTCGAGCTTGTGGATGATTTCGTACCAGCGAAGCATCCGTTCGAACTGGAGTTTCGACTCCCCGTACGGATTGGCGGGACGTTGAGGAGTATCCTCCGTAATCGGAACTTGGTCCGGGATCCCATAGGTGGCGCACGTGGAAGAGAAGATGATCCGGCGGACGCCCACTTTCCGCATGGCCTCGGCTAGGTGGAAGCCGCCGACGACGTTGTTGTGGAAGTACAGCTCCGGCTGCTCCATCGATTCGCCCACGAGTGCCAACGCGGCGAAATGAATGACCGCATCGGGTCGCACGGCACGCATGGCATCGAGAATTGCGTCCGGGTTGCGGAGATCTCCGACGATTAGGCGGGCGCGTGGGTCCACGGCTTCGCGGTGACCACGTTCGAGGTTGTCGAAGACCACAACGGTGTGACCGTCGTCGGCCAAACGCTCGACTGTGACGCTGCCGATGTATCCGGCGCCGCCGGTGACCAAGATCTTCATGTTCGGTCCAGTCCAGGAAGGTCGGGTTCGTCTTCCGGCGAGGGCCCTTGGGGGGGATTGGAGTCACTGGACGGGTTTTCGCCGGATTGTTCGCGGGCCTGTCGTTCGGCTTCCTCCAACGCCCAAGTCGCGTCCTCCGTTTGATCCCACACCGACCGTGCGACCCAAATGGGGCATCCTTGTTGAATGGCCAACGCGATGGAGTCGCTCGGACGCGCGTCGATTTCGATCACATGCTGGCCGTCGTCGCGTTCTTGGACGATGAACAGTCGGGCGTAGAACGTGTTGTCTTTGAGATCATTGATCACGACCTTGGCCACGCGCGCTCCGAACCCTTGAAGGATGGCGACAATGAGGTCGTGGGTGAGAGGGCGGGGAGCCCGTGTGCCGCTCGCGAACATGGAGATCGCCGCTGCGACGTATGCGTCCACGAAAATCGCGATGGTTTTTTCGCCATCGGTGAGGAACACGCCCACACCGCGGGGAGTCGGCACTAGCGCGCGTAGCTGTACGCGGACCGGCTCTCGATGCTGCGAAGTTTCCCCGTTCATGAGAATAGTGTACCCTGTGCGGAGAGTGGTGTCCATGAAGGATTCCCGGGTGCTTTCGACGATCGGTCGGATTTGGGATCGCTTGCAACGAATTCCGAAGCCGTGGCGCATGGTCGTGGGCCTCGTGTTCGTCGCGCTCGGCTTGTTGGGATTGGTCTTACCGGTTCTCCAGGGCATCTTGTTTTTAGCCATAGGCGTGAGCCTGCTCGCGGGTGATTCTCGCTGGGTGCGGGCCAAGGTCGCCATGTGGTTGGCCAGTCACGGCTTAGAACCCGTAACCACCACCCACACCAACCGCCGGGATCGCTCGCGCAGCGAATGGATTTCTCTCGACCTGCCCCACAAGCACGGCCATTCGTCTTGACCATCACCGGCCGGCGCCGGCTGGACGCTTTTCGCCGGGTTTGGGCAAGTCTGGTGGCGCTTGGATCGTCTGCGCTTTGGATGGATCCACTGGAACCGCCGGCGCTGGCACCTTGCCGCTGGGTCGAATGTAGATGTCGGTCCGGCGATTCTTTTGCATGTTTTCCTCGGTGTCGTTGGGCGCGATGGGCCGGTCGAAGCCGTAGCCATGGTAGCTGAGCCGGCTTGGATCGATTCCCCCCACGCGGACGAAGTAATCGTACACGGCTTTGGCGCGCCGCTCGCTCAGTTTCAAGTTGTACTCGCGGGAGGAAGTCTTGCGCCGATCGGCGTGCCCCTCGATGCGGGCGGTGGCGCCGGGGTCGCGCTGCAAGACCTTGATCACTTTATCGAGCTGCTCGAAGTAGATCGGCCGCAGGTCCGCTTTGTCGTAATCGAACTCGATGTTGAGGCGGAAGAGCATGAGGTCGTCGGAAGGGTCGAGCGGGTTGGTGTTGTCCTCGATCACCTCGTGACCGTCGGCGACGCCGCCCTTGTCGGTGTCGGGATCGAGTGGGTTGGTCTTGTAGGTCAGTACCTCCGCGCCGTCCTTGAGACCGTCCAAATCACTGTCGGGTTCCAGCGGGTTGGTTCGGAACTCGCGCACTTCTTGGCCGTCGGTAAGGCCATCCTTGTCCGTGTCCGGATCGTACGGGTCGGTGCCGATCTTCACTTCTTCGCTGTCGAGTAGCCCGTCGCGATCGCTGTCGATGTCCCCGCCGGCAACGGCGAAGCGAGGCGGAAGGGCCGCCCCGAACCGATAGTTCACACCGGCTCCGAGGATCCAGTTGAACTCGGTGTCAATGCCGGCGATGGCGAGTTTGGCATCGAGGCGCACGGCCCACTCGTCGTTGAAGTGGTACTGCAGTCCGAAACCACCCAGGACCGTGGGATCGACGTTGCCCTCTTCTTCGCCCATGTCTTCGCCGTAGATGCCCAAGGCGGCACCGAGGGAGAGGTAAGGGTCGATGCGTTGGTCGGCCTGATTGCGGAAATGGAAGAGCACATCCACCCCTAGGCGCATGCCCCAGGTGTCGTCGTCGAGCTGGTACCGGTTCGGGTTGCTAAAACGCCGTGCGCGCAGGACCGGCGCGAGATCCCACCCCACTTCAACTTCCCACCAAGGGTTGAAGGTGTACCCCAATCGCAAGCCCAAAGACGGCCCGCTTTTGACTTCTTCGTCGCCTTCGAACAGCATGGCGCCCAAAAGCGCGCTGCCCGACCAGGGGGCTCGATCGAACAAATCTTCGGCGGCCCGAACCATCGGACCTCCAAGGCTGGCGACGGACACGGCCACAGTGAACACGGTCGAACGCAACGACATAATTCGGAACTCCTCGCGCCGGACTCCCGGCTGCATACGTTCAACTTTACCAAACCGAAAGGATCTTGCAATATAGGCACCGCCATCGACCCGCGATGGCGGACATGGAGTTTCGGTGAGCGATGATGTCAACTTGATCGTGGAGTCCGGGCCAGACAAAGGCCTGGAAATTCGGGTGCCGCCGTCGGGCGCGCGGCTAGGACGGGCCTCGGGCAACGATATTGTGTTGACCGACCCGGCGCTGTCGCGCTTTCACTGCCGCTTTTACTACAAAAATGGGCGCGAGCTTCATGTCTCGGACTTGGCCAGCACCAACGAAACGCTCATCAACGGACAACCCTCGGTGGATGGACGTCTGCGCGTGGGCGATCGGGTGACGATTGGGCAAACGGTGTTGAAGGTGTTGCGCGATACGCCTCCGGGCGTCGAGCCTGAGCCGGAGCGCGCAGCTTCGGCGCAGCCCCCGTCGGCGGCACCCGGGCCGGTTGCGGCGCCATCTTCGGAGACGCTCGAGCCCCTGAAGGAGCCGGACGTCGTAGATTTGGGGCTGACGCGGGCAGAGGAGTTTGAGCTTGCGCCCTCGAAGCCCAGTGAGCCGTGGTCTTGGAAACGCGCGGCGTTAGTTGGCACCGTGGCGTTGTTGGCCGTGGTCGTGGGCTATGTGTCGTGGATCCTTTGGCGCAGTCCTGCGCGGCCCTCGCGCGCGCCTGCGGCGGAGGGCCAACGCTTGGAGATCTACTACGAGAAGATCGAAGCGAGTCCGAAGAACATCTTCCGCTACGCGGTTACGCTGCAAGGGGGGGTACTCTCAGTTCGGATCGACAATCTCGAAACCGGCCAACATATCTCGCGCGAGAAAAACACCGATCCGAAGGTGACCGATTTGTTGGCGCAATCGTTGGAACAGTCGGGCTTCTTCCAGCTGATGAATGAGTACACGGGCGTGACGCCCAACGTGTGGGATCTTACGGACCTCACGCTGGTGATCGATCGGCGTTGTCATCGCGTCAAGGTGCTCAACCGCATCGAGCCGGAGCCGTTCAAAAAGGCGCGGGAAGAGATCGAGGAGTTCGTGCGCAACGAGATGGGATTGCATGCGCTGGCCTTACCGCCGGAGAAACTGCTCGAGCTGGGCCGCAATGCGTGGCTGACCGGGAAGAAGCTGTTCGAAGAACGCGAGGTGCGCTATGACAATTTGGCACGCGCGATCCGGGCGTTGACGGAAGCCGAGACGCTGGTGGAAAGCCTCGAACCCAAACCACCCTTCTACGAGGAGGCCATTGCTCTTCGCGAGGAGGCCCGGCGGCAATTGCAGGCCAAGTACGAGGACTACATGTTCCGCGCCGACCGCGCGATCAAGCTGAACGATTGGAAGGAGGCGAATACCCACCTCCAGACGTTGCTCGAGATTCTGTCGGACCGTTCCGACGAGCGGTATCAGAAGGTATACAAGAAACTCGTGGATGTGCAGCGGCGGTTGACTCGAAAATGATGGCATGCATGGATAGCCGAACGTGGCCACGGAGGTGGATCGTCTATGCTGGCGTGGCGATGGCTGGGCTCCTCGGGCTGGTGGGTGGGTGTGCGCCAGCGGGCGGGGACGGCCAGATCCGCGTAATCAGCGATCCTCCGGGGGCGCAGGTGACCGTCAACGGGCGTGCGGCGGACGTGACGCCGACGACAGTGATGCAGCTGCCTCCGGGTACCTATTTGATCGTGGTGGAGAAGGCCGGGTTTCTGCCAGCACGAAAGTCGGTGGCGATTCTGGAAGGAGGCCGTGCCACGGTGGAAGTGAAGCTTGAGCCGGCCACCGCATTGGCGCTGGTGGACTCAAAGCCGCCGGGGGCCGACGTGCATGTGGATGGCGTCTTTCGAGGCCGTACGCCGATGTTTCTCACGGATCTGCCTCAAGGGCGGCATCGGTTTCGTTTTGAAGCGGTGGGGTACTTGCCGCGCGAAGTGGAAGAGGAGTTTCCGGATCGCGTCCCTCGCAAAGTGTACGTCGAGTTGCCCGGCAACACGGGCCGGTTGATTGTGCGATCCACTCCGCCGGGGGCGACCGTCCGTCTTAACGGCGCGGAACGTGGTAAAACCCCTTGCCAGCTCTCCGATGTTCCAGCGGGTGAAAACGTCCTAGAACTTTTGCTGACCGGGTACCGGCCGTATTCGGAGAAGTTGACGGTGGGGGCTCAGGAAACCCGCGAGGTGGCGGCGGTGTTGCAAGCGATTCCAACCTCGCTGCGAGTGGTGTCCATTCCGAATGGGGCACGGATCTATGTGGATGACCAGTATCGGGGTGACGCGCCGGTGGATATAACGGATCTGGCTCCGGGTCCACACCGAGTGCGCGCCGAAATGATAGGCTATGAACCGATGGCCCGGACGGTAACGTTGGCCGCTCAAGCTCAGGTGGTCGAAGAGTTCCGGCTGCAAAAGAACAGTGGCAAGATCGTGATTGTGACGGAGCCACCCGGTGCGCGTGTGTTCGTCAACGGAGAGGATCGCGGCGAAACTCGAGCTCCGCCCGGCGGCGGGGTCGTGTCGGAACCGCTGGAAATTGACCTGCTGCCTCCAGGAACCTACGAGGTCAAGCTCACCCGGCGTGGATACACGCACACCCCGCGGCGCGTGACGCTCGGGCCGAATTCCGTCGTGGATCTGCACGAGAAGATGGCCCGCTTGTTCGTTCCCGATACCCGCGTTCGCATGCGATGGGAAGGCGGCGAGATCGTTCGCGAAGGCATGTTGATTCGTAAATGGCCAGACGGATCCGTCGAGCTGCAGCTCGAGAGCGGGACCATCATGAAGATCGGCGCGGCGGACATTCTTGCGCTGGAGCCTCTGCGCGGCCCGGGCTCCAAGTGATGCGCGCGCCCACGCGAACGAGGTGGTCCGCTAGCCAACCTTCGGCCAGCTCCAACACACCGACGGCGTCCGCTCCGCCGAAGGCAATGCGCCACGGCGGCAGATAGGGCACCCAGTGAACGATCCGGTGGTCGCGATCCAAAAAGATCAGGGCAACGGGGAACCGCATCCCCAGCGTGTGCACCGCACGGCATCGTTCGATCCAAAGTGCATATCCCGCGGGCCAAGAGGCGCGACCGAGCAGGCCGATCGCGCGGCCCAGTGGCCCGCGTGCGCGAAACACGTGCGGGATCAACACGCGCCCGTCACAGAGGGCCATGCCCCAGGGTTGCATCAGGTTCACGCCTAGCCTCTCCCACACCCATGGCTGCGAGGCCACCCCGGGGGTACGTTCGACAGCACCCCGAGTGGAGCGTCCCACTGGCCCGGCCATGTGCGACCACCGCGTTCAGTGCAGAAAGTTCGCTCGTGCGGTCGACCCGCACGGGTGCTCCCGTCCGCGCAGAGCCGCCCGATGATCATAGTTGTCATAGTCGCGAGGCCGCGGGATGCAGCAAGTAGAGCATGACCGCCTTGTGCACGTGTAAGCGGTTTTCTGCTTCCTGCAATACGCGCGAGGCCGGCCCGTCGATCACGTCGTCCGTGACCTCGCATCCACGCGTGGCCGGCAAGCAGTGCAGGAAAATCGCGTCGCGCCGCGCGTGCTTCATCAACGCCGCGTTGACCTGGTAGGGTAGAAAGCGGCGTCGGCGCTCTTCCATCTGGTCTTCGGGGATGTGGTAGGACATCCAGGAGTCTGTGTAGACGACATCGGCGCCGCGGACGGCTGCTCGTGCGTCGTCGAGCACTTCGATTCGAGCTCCCGTGGCTCGGGCCATGATCCGAGCTCGACGAAGCACGGCAGGATCCGGGCGATAGGCGGGATCATTGGGGCTTCCTACGCGCATGTGCATGCCCATTCGTCCGGCGGCCAGCAAGAGGGAGTGCGTCACATTGTTGAGACCGTCGCCGACGTAAGCGAGGCGCAACCCGGCTAGCCGTCCCTTGCACTCGAGGATCGTGAGGAGGTCGGCGAGGATTTGTGTTGGATGCTCGTCATTAGTCAGCCCATTGATGACCGGAACGCCAGCATGTTGAGCCAGCCGGACGATATCCTCGTGGCGGTAGAGCCGTGCCATGAGTAGGTCGGCGTAGCGTCCCAGCACGCGCGCAGTATCCTCGATGCTTTCCTTCCCGCGCCCCAGTGGGGAGTCACGAAGGTCGTAGTAGATGGCGTGCCCTCCCATTTGGGTCATGGCGGCTTCAAAGGACACGCGCGTGCGAAGGCTGGGCTTTTCGAAGAGCATGACCAGCGTGCGGTCGAGAAGCGCGTCGCGATACCGAGCCGGCTCGTGTTTGATTTCCAGCGCCAGCTTCAACACCCGTTCGATCGTGGAACGACTCCACTGGGCAATCGAGACTAGGCTTCTCATGGCCGATGCGATCCCCCTACGTTCAGCGGATCAGGTCTTCGTGGTACTGGTCCACTTCCGCTTCTTTTGCAAACATGACGAGGATGAGTGCGACGCGCACCCACATGCCATTGCGCACTTGTCGCCAATACATCGCACGAGGGTCGCGGTCCACTTCGGGCGCGATTTCGTGGCGTCGCGGGAGCGGGTGCATGATGATCGATGTGGGTGGCAAAATGGACAGATGCCGTTCGGTGAACGCAAACCGCGACGTGTCGATGCGACGGCTCTCCCCTTCGCGGTCCCATTCGTCCTGAATGCGCGTCATGTATACGGCGTCGGCGCGGGCGACCACATCGTCGAAGTCGTCGGTCTTTTCCCAGGGCACACCGGCACGGTCGAGGTATGCGAGAATGTCCGCACCGATCTGCAACGGCTCTGGCGCGGCGAAGAGAAGACGGACACCTGGATACAGTGTGAGGAGTTTGGCGAGCGAGCGCACCGTGCGACCTCGCAGCAGGTCCCCGA
>CAACVY010000013.1 GCA_900661335.1 uncultured bacterium
CATCGGCTTTCCGACCGGTTTCCAGTGTCGCCCAGGCGAAGGAGTCGTCGTGGTAGCCGAAGGGTCGGCGGTGGTTGGGTGCATAATCTGGGTCCTGCTCGCCCGCCGGGTAACGCAAAAGGATCGGGACGCGATGAAACGAGCGCTCGTAGGCGTTCATGATTTCTTCTTGTACCGCCTTGGGCGCCCACAAATCGTCGCGGGGATAGGTGTGCCATTCGCCCCACTGCCCGAGAAACCCTGCGGTGATATAGGCGACACGCGGGTCTGAATCGTAGCGGGTACCCAGGGCTTGGATGGCGGTGACCATTGCGCGGCGAACAGCGGGATGGCTGTAGTCTGGCGTGAGGGTAACCTGTTGTTCGTGCGCGTATGGAGTGAGGTGTACTCCGGATTCCCTCAACCAACGCGGCAGGCCTGAAGGGCGGCCCGGATATTCGAGCCAGACCCGAAAGATCCCTTGACAGCCTCGCTGGGCGACTTCCTCCAAAAAGCGGTCCACCGGCGACCAGTCGAACTGGTCCGGGGCGGGCATAATCTCACTTAGGGCGAAGTAACGGAACTCCATGCTGTGGGGAAAATCTCGCGCTTGTCCCGCGTAGGGCACGAAGCCTTTCAGGGGATTGTCCGGTGGGGCGGGTGCGTGCTCTAGTTCAATCCATTCGGCGTCGTGACCTCGGGCCATGGCATGATGACCCAGTGATGCGATCGCGAGTGCGAGGCTCACGACCCGTGTGCCTACATGCCGCGGCGGGGGCGGAAAGATGACCGAAAGTGTCGATGTGCGTGGACTCGCAGCCGGCACGAAACGGCGAGCCCTACGGTGGGTTTGCTGTGCGGACTTCATGGGCCGTGGTTCCAGCATCCGTGTGCTGTGCTTCACGCACTGGTGGGTTCGCTGAAGTGGGGATTGTAGCGGAGGCGGTCTTTTTAGGCAAGGGAGGAAATGGAATCGCGGGGGGCGGCCGGTAGGGCAGTGCACGATGGACAAAATGAGGAGTGGACTTGTTCGGAACGTTGGCCGATGCGCGCGGTCAGCCAATCGGTCGGTCGTACGAACCCAGGCGGTTGGATCGGTTCTAGTGGTGGAAGTTTCGTTGGGTAGACCCGGCGTACGAGCCCTCCCTGGGCATTTGCGGGGTCACTCCGTACGATGTATTGTGAGTGAATCCTGAAGGCTTCCGACATGGCACCCACCATAGCGGAGTTGTTCGAACGCCGGAGGTAGCATGAAGCGAGTAGTGGTCATCGGCGGTGTGGCGGGCGGGGCGTCCGCGGCGGCACGAATTCGACGACTGGACGAAACGGCGAAGATCGTGGTGATCGAACGCACTCGGTATGTGTCGTATGCGACGTGCGGGCTGCCGTACCACATCGGCGAGGTGATTCGCGACCGGAACCTGCTCATGGTGCAGTCGCCGGAAAGTTTGGCGGCGAACTTGAACCTCGATGTGAGGATCGGGCACGAGGCGATTGCCATCGACCGCGCTGCGCGCAAAGTTCGGGTTCGCGACTTAACCACCGGCCACGAATACGAGGAAGAATACGACGCACTTGTGCTGTCTCCGGGGGCGACGCCGTCGAAACCCAATCTGCCGGGAGTGGACGACCCACGCATTTTGGCGCTCCGGCACATCGAGGACATGGATGCGATCAAGGCGCTGGTCGACCGTGGGGCTCGCGCGGCGATTGTGATCGGCGGCGGGTACGTGGGCGTGGAGATGGCGGAAAACCTCCGGCACCGGGGCCTCGAGGTTGACCTGGTCGAGATGGTTCCGCAGATCATGCCCCCGTTGGACCCTGAAATCGCTGCCCCGTTGGAGGACCACATGCGCGCGCGGGGCGTGCGGTTGCACCTGGGCACGGCTGCGGCGGCGTTTCGGACATCCCCCGGTGGTCGCATTTCGGCGGAGCTCAAAAACGGGACGGTACTGACGGCGGATTTCGTAGTATTGGCCACGGGCGTGCGGCCAGAGGTGAAGCTCGCCCGCGAGGCGGGATTGGAGATCGGCCCGTTGGGTGGGATCCGTGTGGACGAGCACATGCGGACGTCGGACCCGCACATCTATGCCGTCGGCGATGCCGTCGAGGTTCGGCACACCGTGTTGCCGGGCTGGTGGTTGATCCCGTTGGCCGGGCCGGCTAATCGCCAAGGGCGCGTCGCGGCCGACAACATCTGCGGACGCCCCAGCGTCTATCGTTCGACCCAAGGCACGGCCATCGTGAAGGTGTTCGATATGACGGCGGGAGGAACGGGGGCGTCGGAGAAAAACCTTCAAAGGGACGGCATTCCATACCGAAAAGTGTATGTGCATCCGACAGGCCATTCGGGTTACTACCCCGGCACGGCTCCGATGCAGCTCAAGTTGCTGTTCGCGCCCGACACGGGTCGTGTCCTCGGCGCGCAGATCGTGGGCTTCGATGGAGTGGACAAGCGGTTGGACGTGCTGGCGACAGCCGTGCGGGCAGGGTTGACCGTGTACGATCTAGAGAACTTGGAACTGGGGTATGCCCCTCCGTATGGCTCCGCGAAAGACCCTGTGAACATGGTGGGATTCGTCGCCGCGAACCTGTTGCGTGGGGACGTGAGGTTCTGGTATGCCGAGGAGTACCCGGACGGCGTAGCCGGCGCGCAACTCGTCGACGTTCGCAGCCGCGGGGAGTACGAGACCTGGCACATTCCAGGTGCGGTGAACATTCCGCTGCCGGAGTTGCGCAGGCGCAGGTCGGAGTTAGATCTCTCCCGTCCCATCCGGCTGTACTGCAAAGTGGGATTCCGCAGCTATCTGGCGTACCGGGCGTTGGTCCAATCGGGCGCGAAGGACGTCGCGACGCTGGCCGGAGGATCCACGACGTTTCGGTATATTCACCGCACCATTCCGCAGCCCGCTCCAGAGCCGCCGCCGGTGCCGCCCATGCACTACGCGGAAGAGGTGACCGAAGGGGTTCCGTCTCGGGTTGGCCGAGTCCATGAGCTCGACTGTACGGGCCTGCAATGTCCCGGACCTATTCAACGGCTACGGGAATGGATGGAGCGCATGGAGGTGGGAGACGAAGTCCTGGTCCGCGCCACGGACCCCGGGTTCCGATCCGATGTGCGCGCATGGTGTGAACGGCAGGGCCATCAGTTGGTGGAGTTGTTAGACGAAGGGCCTGTGATCCGGGCACGGATCCGCAAAGCTCTCGCGCCGGTTGCGCCGGCGGTGTCGGGGCCGCCCGTAGGCCGGTCGTTGACGATGGTCGTCTTCTCTGGGGATTTGGATCGAGTCATGGCTGCGTTCGTAATCGCCAACGGCGCCATTGCGATGGGACAGTCGGTGACCATGTTCTTTACGTTCTGGGGGTTGAACGTGTTGCGGAAGGACCGGCGGCCGAGGGTGCCGAACAAGACATGGCTCGAGCGCGCATTTGCGGCCTTGATGCCCACTGGGCCCAACGGTTTGAAGCTTTCGAAACTGAACATGGCGGGGTTGGGGACGGCGCTGATGAAGAAAGCCATGCGCGATCGAAAAATCCAGGACTTGCCTACACTGATCGCCAACGCGCGACGAAATGGAGTTCGCCTTGTCGCGTGCGCGATGACCATGGAGGTGATGGGACTGCGAGCGGAAGAGCTCGAAGATGGTATCGAGTTCGGTGGCGTGGCGACGTTCCTCGAGGCGGCCTCGAAGTCGAGCACGACGCTGTTCATTTGAGAAGACCTTGGGGCCGCCGAGAACGGACGGTCGGGCGAGGAGTCGCCGTACGAGTGAGGGATTGACGGAATGAAGGCGTGGCTAACGATTTGCATACCTACATATCGCCGTGCGGGTTTTTTGAGCAGTTTATTGACGGAAATTGGACGGCAGCTCCGCGCGGGTGGATGGGGACCGGAGGACATTGCGATTGCAGTGTCCGACAACGGTTCGCCCGACGCAACGCCCGACGTGTTGCAACGAGCGCGCGATTCGGGCTTGCCGATCAGTTGGCAGCGCCAACCGCGAAACCTGGGGATCAACCCGAACTTGTGTGCCGCGTGCGAGATGGCGAAGGGGCGGTATGGATGGTTGCTGGGCGACGACGAACTGCTCGATCCACACGCGCTCCAACGGGTCTGGAACGCCACACGCGAGGGCGAGCCTGGCATGGTAATCTTGTACGACACACGGTTTCCATCCCGGCCCAAGCAGTCCATGGATTTTCCCACATACCGGGACTTTGCCGCTGAATGTGCGCGGGCCGCGCCGGAGCGATTGACCGAGCAGACGCTGCTGTCCAGCAACGTGTTTCGAACTGACTGCTATGATGCGGAGTTTGCGCGAGCGTCCCTGGACACCGATTTCCCCCACATGTTTGGGCTCGTGCGCGGCGTTCATCGTTGCGGGGCACCAGTGCGCGTGTTGGCCGAGCCGGTGATCACCACGCGTGGCGAAGATCGGCCCCCGCCGCCCGATGGTCAGTGGGTCCCCATCGACCGCAAGTGGATCGCGTACATGGCTTGGTTGCGTGAGGAGTTAGGCCTACCGGAGTTGGACCCGTATGCGCCGACGCGCGCGGCGCGTCGCGCTCTCCTCAGAAACATGCTCGCGCATCCTGGTACCTTCGTGCGCCGGTATTGGAAATCAGCGTTCACGCCATCGGCCTGGCGTTTCTTGTTCGAGCGCCTATTCCTGCGTCCCGATAAGACTCGGTGAGCCACAAAGGGGACCCACATCGTTTCCGTCATAGGGCGCCTCGGGCCCACAACCTTGGCAACCTTGGGGAACCTTGGAGAACCTTGGTAGAACCTTGGTGCCAGACACTTTCGAAAATCTCGTTTAACCCATTGAATGGCAAAGGGTTGTTCGTGATTAAAATGACGAATTTTCGGGGTGTTGAGAGCAAAACGGACAGGCAGTTTGCCGAGTGGGTCAGCGGTTTCCGGGGGCATACAGCCCTGGTGGGCGTAACTGGGCCGGCCTTCCCAATACACCACCAAGGAAACATTAGGGGCGTAGCCTTCACGGTGTGCGCCCACGCGGGCAGAAGGGCGTTCTTTGACGCCTCCAATTAGTCCATCTTGGTCCATTCTTGGCATCTTGGTGCCTAGCATGCCCTGGTGGTGCCTGGCTCCTTGGTGGCTCCTCGGGGCTCCTTGGTGCAGATCTTTGAAGATCTTTGGGATCTTTGGGGATCTTTGGTGCCAGACACTTTCGGAAATCTGGCCTAACGCGTTGAACATCAATGGGTTACGTGCTCTTTCAAATGATGAATTTTCGTGGTTCTGATGGGGGAACGGGCTGGATGCTTCTACCGCGGGTTCAGTGGAGAGCCTTGCCGGGCTGCGGGGTTCAATGCTGTAGCTCCGGTGATCCGTCGCTGGAGGGATAACAAACCAGGATTTCCGGCAGCAGAGCGCCGGAACAATCGCACACCGTTTCCGCGAACCAGTCGGTCGGCCGCGCGCACCCCCTTGCTGTTATGTTTGCTGCTGAACCTAACCTGAAACTTGCCCGACCCAGGGCGCCCGCATACGGTCTGTTCGTTTTGCCCAATTCGAGCGCAGTGAGGCACTGGTCGCTTCTTGAAGAGTTCAACTACATCTGGGCTCAGTCTGCGTGGGCGCCGGGGTGGATGCGTCGGTGAAGTTCTTGGCTCAGACGTTCGCGGCGGCGACGGTCGGCCTGGAGAATAGCCCGAATCATGCCGACGATGTTGCCCGCGGTGGACACCCACCCGGCCAGTGGATGTAGCAGCCAGTCTGGATCGCGCGCACACATGGCACGCACGACGCCTTCGATCGCCGGACCGACCGCAGTGCTAAAGTAGAGCAGCGCCAGCCATTTCCACACCCAGCCGCCCGCGTCCCATGTGTTGGGAACCTCCTCGCGGCGCAGAGAACGGATGATCATCGCGCGCTGGCGTTTGCGGAAAAAATCCCTCCACCCGGATACGTAGTGATGCCAAATGCCACACCCGCGAATTTTGAGCAGGGTACGGATGCCTTTGCGCATCAGTTCCGGGAAGAACACGGCTTCGTGGTAGGGAAGGTCGGCCGGCACTTCGTTCAACCATCGCTTCGGGAACACGAATCCATTGGCGCCGGTCGGGTAGGATCCGTCGGCGGGCAGCTCGTACACTTCCAGCCCGTCGCGCTCCAATGCGCGCAGCCGAAGCCGACCCGCGAGAAACCGGGCGTAGGGATCGCTGATCTGTAAGCAGGAGGTGAGATACCGATTCCATCGCGAGTGGTGGGGGCATTTCAGGTAATAGGACTCGAAGCCCAGCGCCTCCGGATGACGGTCGAGTGCGCTCACCGCGCGTGCCAGCCAGTCGACTCCAACAATCTCGTTGTCCGCATCGAGCAGGGCCAAATAGCGCCCCTCGGCCACTTCGAATGCGTGGCGCTTGGCGGCCTCGGCCAGCAGCCCGCCGGCGTCGAGTACCCGAGCTCCATATTGGCGCGCCACGTCGACGGTGCGATCCTGGGAAGCCGCATCGGCAACCAAAATTTCTACCGCGTTGGAGGCAAAAGCTTGACGACGAATGGAGGCCAGACATGGCCCCAGGAGACGCTCCGCGTTGAGCGTTGGGATTACGAAGCTGACGATCACCGACATACGATGGCGGCGACCGAGTGCATCGTGCATCCGACCCTCGCGGCCGAACAAGGGGTACTATTCGAACTCGATCACGATCGGCCGGGTCGGATCCGCCACCGTGATGCCGTCCACCTTGAGGTTGGCCAGCCGCCGGGCTTTCTCGGAGTCCGAGAGGCTTTGATTTACCATGAGCGTCATCGCCTCGCTTTGGCCGAAGAGCTTGTCCATCGGCACGTCGAAAACGGTCGCGCTTTTGCGGTCGGCGGAGACGGTAGCATTTTCCGCCGATACGATCCGGCCGTCTACGGCGAAGCGCAGAGTCACCCTCATGCCCGCCAGCATCGGGGCCATCGCGGTTGCCATTTGGGCTTGCATGGGGTCGGCCGCGGGAGTCGGCGCCGCAGCGGTGGCAGGTGCGCTTGGCTCCGCCGGCGCTTTCGGCGGTACCAATCGCAGTGCAGATCGGCTCCCGGGCCGGAATTCCACAGTGAAGTTTTCTTTCTTCTTGGCCGGCTGCTCTTCTTGGTCCCCCGCCGACGTGCTGTTGATGGGCAAGTGAACCGCGCGGATGTCGTCGAAGCGGAAGGTGAGTCGATACCCTTTCCATCCAGCCTCACCCGTCACCGGCTCTTTGGACACGAGTTGGACCCGGTCACCGAACTCTTTGGCCTTCCGTTCGATTTGGTCAGCGAACATGGCCAAGGGGTCCATTTGGGCCGGCGCCGTTGCGCCGGGCTGGCCCGCGTTCGGGCGTTGCATGGCCATCCCGAGCATGCCGACCAGTTGAGGGGACATCAGTTCTTCGACGACGATGGTTCCGCTGCCGTCCTTGCGGAGGTTTACGACCGTGTCGCTTTTGACGCATCCAGCGGACACAACTACGAGCGCGAGCAGGACTCCGACCCAACGTGACATGGTAGGTCTCCTTCCGTTCATAGGCCTACGCTACTCCCCTTCGAGCGCCCGTGCAAGTGCAGATTCCGTGGCTGGCTCACTGTCCCCGCCTCGAGTGCGCACTCGTGCGACCTGCGGCCCGGCACTCAAGCCGTACGCTCGCGCGACTTTGCAAACTTCGCCACATAGGGCATGATACCCGGATGCGTGCATATACACCGCGGGGTAGGGAACTAAACTATGATGAGCTGGCGATCCGACCTAGGTGACGTGCGTATCGCGGTAATCGGTTTGGGATATGTGGGACTGCCGTTAGCGGTCGAGTTCGCTCGTCGATATCCAGTCATTGGCTTCGACATTAATCCGGAACGGGTGAAGGAGCTCACGCGCGGCCGCGATTCTACACGCGAAGTGAGCTCCGAGGAGCTTCGATCGGCGCGGCATTTGAAATTTACCACTTCCGTGCGGCAGCTCCGGCGAGCGAACTTTTTCATCGTGACCGTCCCCACACCGGTGGACGAGTTCAAGCGACCCGACCTTCGCCCGCTTGAGAGCGCGAGTGCAACCGTGGGTCGTGTGCTCAAGCGGGGCGACTTGGTCGTGTACGAATCCACGGTGTATCCGGGCGCGACGGAAGAAATCTGTGTACCGATCCTTGAACGGATGTCGGGCTTGCGCTACAACCGGGACTTCTTCGTGGGCTATAGCCCCGAACGGATCAACCCCGGCGACAAAGAACACCGGCTGGTGAACATCGTCAAGGTGACCTCGGGTTCGACGCCCGAGGCCGCAGCGCGCGTGGACGCGGTCTATGCTTCGGTCGTCCAGGCGGGCACATTTCGGGTTAGCAGCATCCGGGTAGCCGAGGCGGCCAAGGTCATCGAGAACACACAGAGAGATGTCAACATTGCACTGATCAACGAACTGGCCATGCTCTTCGAGCGGCTGGGGCTGGACACCGGCGAAGTGTTGGCGGCGGCCGGCACCAAGTGGAACTTCTTGCCATTCCGCCCTGGGCTGGTCGGCGGCCACTGCATCGGTGTGGATCCCTACTACCTCACGCACAAGGCCCAGCAGATCGGGTTCCACCCGGAAATGATCTTGGCGGGCCGCCGCACGAACGACAACATGGGGCTCTATGTGGTTTCGCGCGTGGTGAAGCTCATGCTGCTCAAAGGCATCGCCGTGCGGGGCGCCCGCGTGCTCGTGATGGGGTTGACCTTCAAGGAAAACTGCCCCGACATCCGCAACACTCGCGTCGTGGATATCATTCGCGAGCTGGAAACCTATGGGGCGCGCGTGGACGTGTACGATCCGTGGGCGAACCCGCGGGATGCTCGGCGCGAGTATGGGATTCAGCTCTTACCCCGCCTGTCCGAAGGCGGGTACGACGCCATCGTGATCGCCGTGGCCCATCCGGAGTTTCGTGCTATGGGGCCGGAAGGCATTCACCGACTCGGTCGCCAGCCGCACGTGGTCTTCGACGTCAAGCACGTCCTGCCGCGCGAGACCGTTGACGGGCGCTTGTGAACGCTGGAGGACGGGCGCATGGCCGGCGCGGATGAGCGGTACATTCGTACCCTGGCGCATTGCTGGGCGCGTCATCGGCTCACCGTCGTTTCGCCTGAGCGGTTTCCTTCCTGGGACTGGATCATCCTCACCGCCGCCAGCGAGTCCCAGGCTGAGTGGTATGAGTTGGCGCTCGAAGCGGCGCGCGGCCGCGGGTTGTTCTCGCCGCTCACGCGCACGCTGGTGGTGCCCGACCCGGGCGGACACCGCATCGGCAGTGGAGGCGCGACGCTGAATGCGTTGCGCGCCGCCTGCGCGCGGGATCCACAGCTGAGCCAACGTCGGATCCTTCTGGTTCACTCCGGCGGCGATAGCCGTCGCGTGCCTTGGGCCAACGTGTTCGGAAAATCTTTCATCCCGTTGCCCTTATTGGCGGATCCGGACCACGCGGTGCCTACGATCCTCGATCACCTCGTCGCCGTCGCGTCCGGCATGGTCGCCGCCTTTCCTCGCGGTGGCTTGGTAACGTTGTCTGGCGACATGCTCCTCTTGATGGACCCCGCCGAACTTCCCCTGCCGGCCCACGGGGCCGCCGTGGTGACAACGCCGGTCCCGTTGGACCTGGCCTCGCACCATGGGGTGATCGCCGGCGACGACCCAGGTCGCGTGGTTCGGCTCCTTCAGAAGCCCACGCCCGAAGAAATCGAGGCAGCCGGCGCGTTGGTGGAAGGCGGGGCGGCGTTGCTCGATACGGGCGTGTGGAGCTTTGGGGGCGAAGCTCTCGCGGCGCTCATCCGCACCGCGACGCAGTCGCCGGGCGCGTTGGATCGACTGCTCGACTGCGGCGCTCAGTGCAGTCTGTACGAAGAAATCGGCCGCGCCATGGTGCCCGCGCAACGAGACGAGCTGCGGACACGGGATTGGAGTGCCGCGCTCGTGGAAGGTCTACGCGGCGTGGAGCTGGTGCATTGCCGAACAGACGACATCGTCTTCTTGCACTTTGGAACGACTGCCGAAATCCTCGAGAACTTCACTGGGTCTTGGGCGGGCCGCCTCACCACGCGCATCCTTGCTGATACCGGGCCGAGAGTCTCCTCCGACGCGCGGGTATACCTATCGCAGCTGGCGCCAGAGACGCGCATCGGGTGGGGTAGCCTGGTGTACGGGTGCCGCCTCAGCTCCCAGGCCGCGATTGGTCGGCGCTGCGTCGTGGTCGGCGTGGACGATGGTGGCGAAGCCTTCACGTTGCCCGACCATACCTGCCTTTGGCAAGTGCCCCTTCGCAACGACCACGGTGGCGGCCTCGTCGCGGCCTGTTGCGGAGTGGACGATCATCCCGGTGCCAAGTCGGGGCGAATCACGTTTTGCAACCGCGACCTCGACCTGTGGCTGCACGAGCACCAGTTGACCGAAGCCGACCTGTGGCCGGACGACGCGCCGCGCATGATTTGGAGCGCGCGATTGTTTCCCGTTGAGTCCGAGCCGGCCACGCTACGGTTCGCGTCGTGGTTGGCGGGCTCGGGAACTGGACCGGGCGCAGAGCAGCTGCGCGCACAATGGCGAGCCGCTCACCGCATCTCGCTGGCGGAACTCCATCATGAAGCGGACATCGCGCGTTGGGCGCGCCGGTTGGCGGATCTCGAATCCGAGCTGGTTCTTCACGCGCTGGGCCACACCATCGAGGCCGGGCTCGATCGCAACGTGTACGAGTTGGTGCGGCGCCTCAAGGCTCCAGGTCTTCGCGCCCGCGCGGCGAGCTTGTCCGACCTGCGCCGCGGTGCGTTGGCCGGCGAGGGGGCGTGTCCGCGTAGCCGATGCATGCAGATTCATTCGGACCTTCTCCGGGGCAGCGGTCGCAATGACGAGGCCCGCCGGGCGGCCGAGGCGGCGTTCGATGCGGTTCAGGACGAAGTAGCCGAGGCCATCCGTTTTCGGCCGCCCGAGCCCGTCGCAGATCGGCCGCCCGCACGCATCGAGGTCGAGCTCCCTGTACGGTTCGACATCTCCGGGGGCTGGAGCGACACCCCGCCGTATTGCCTTGAGCGGCCTGCGCTGGTGTTGAACTTTGCGCTGCGCCTCAACGGACAGAACCCCGTGCGCGTGGTGGCCGAAACCTTGCCCGTTCCACGATGGGAACTCAAGGTCGAAGACCTCGGGGCCGACGGCGTGTTCGAGTCGGCCGACACCGCGATGCGGACCGGCGGCGTCAACGATCCGTTTCACCTGCTCAAGACAGCACTTCGAATCACTGGCTACGGCGGGCCGAGCGGCATTACGCAGGGCGTGCGCGTGGTCACCCGCACCTGCGTACCCAAAGGCAGTGGGTTGGGAACCAGTAGCATCCTCGGCGCGGCCCTCGTCACGGCATTGCAACGTCTCGCCGGTCGGCCCGACGACCCGCTGACGGTCTCCGACCTGGTGCTCGTCCTCGAACAACAGATGCGCACGGGCGGGGGTTGGCAGGATCAAGTCGGCGGGCTCGTCCCCGGGGTGAAGTGCATCCGCACCGTTCCGCGCCGGCCGTTGCGGCTCGAGATCGAACCCGTGCCGTTGCGGCCCATGGTGCGCGAAGAGTTCGAGCGGCGCTTTGTGTTGATCTTTACGGGGCAGCAACGGTTGGCCCGCAATATCTTGCAGCGAGTCGTCGAACGGTATCTTCGCCGCGACGCGCGTACCTTGGCGGCCATTCAGGAACTGGTCGAGTTGGCCGCCGTGGGCCGCTCCGCCCTGGCGATGGGACGGCTGGACGACCTTGGCGAGGTCTTGCACCGAGCGTGGTCCGCCTTGCAGCAGCTCACGCCCGAGTGCAGCAATCCACATGTGGACGCGTTGCTGCGGGAAATCGAACCTTGGTGCGTCGGCGGCAAACTGGCCGGGGCTGGCGGCGGCGGGTTCCTGGGGGTGTTGGCGCGCGACCCCGGCGCGGCCGACCGGATCCGCGCGCACTTCCGCCAGCGCAATCCACCGCTCCAGGTTTACGAATGGACGCTTGCGATTGAGTGAGCTCGGAAAACTCCAGCAGCGGATTGGTCTCGATCCTCATGGCCGCGTACAACGAACGACCTTATCTGCGGCGCTGCATCGAGCGCGTCTTGGCGGCTCCGCTGCCCGACGGGTGGGATCGCGAGATCGTTTTCGTGGACGACGGCTCCACCGATGGCACGCTAGAGCTCGCGCGCGAGCTGGAGCGGCAGTACCCCGGCAAGATCCGCGTCTTCGTTCAGGAGCGTAACCAAGGCAAAGGTGCGGCCATCGCGCGCGCCATCCGCGAGATGCGCGGACAACTGGCCATCATCCAGGACGCGGATCTGGAGTACGATCCCGCCGACTACCCCATATTGTTGCGCCCGCTCGTCGAGGGGCTGGCGGACGTCGTCTATGGCTCCCGGTTCGTCCCCCGCCAGATGCGTCGCGTGCTGAACTTCCACCACGAGTTAGGCAACCGATTCCTGACCTTCCTTTCCAACCTTTGCACGGGCCTCAACCTGACGGACATGGAGACTGGCTACAAGGCCTTTCGCGCGGACATTCTCCGAACCATCCCAATTCGGTCGCGGCGGTTTGGAATCGAACCTGAACTTACCGCCAAGATCGCCCACCGTCGTTGCATTGTCTACGAAGTGCCCATCAACTATCACGGCCGTAGCTACCTCGAGGGCAAGAAGATCAATTGGCGCGACGGCGTGGCCGCCATTTGGACGATTCTGAAGTATGCAGTGATCGATGACTGCTACGAGACCCGCTACGGCCACGCCATCCTGGCTGACCTGGTGCAAGGGCGCCGCTTTCACGAGTGGATGGCGTCCCGCCTGTGGCCCCACCTGGGTGACCGCATTCTCGAAGTCGGTGCCGGCATCGGCAACCTCAGCCGCCACTTGCCTCGCCGAGAGCTGCTCGTGCTGACGGACCGCGACCCTGAGTACCTTCGGTTGCTCGCCGATGCGTGGTGGCACGTAGAGGGCGTGCGCATCGGGCCGTTGGACCTGAATTCCGATGAGCACGTCGCCAAGTACCGCGACTTGGCGCTCGACACCGTGGTGTGCGCCAACGTGCTCGAACATGTAGCCGACGACGTGGGCGCGCTCCGGCGCATGCGCCGTTTACTCGTTCCCGGCGGACGCCTTGTGCTCGTCGTGCCGCAGTATCCGAAGTTATTCTGTCGTTATGACCGTGAGCTGGGACACTACCGGCGCTACACGCGCGAAGGTCTGAGTCGAGTCGTGGAGGGGGCTGGCTTTCGAGTCGTCCACCTCGAGCCGTTCAATTTCCCGGCCATCTTCGGTTGGTGGTTCCACGGGTGCGTGTTGCGCCGCGCGCGCATCGGGCGGTTCTCGATGAAGCTATTCGATCTGGGCGTGCCCATCTTTCGGCGGCTTGAGCGCTGGCTACCACTGCCGGGCATCTCGCTCATTTGCATCGCTGAGGCCGCTGAAAGTTCGCCCATTGGCCCCGTTGCGTCGCTGGGCGCCTGAGTTGAGTTGGGCTCGTCGGCATACGCTACGGTGGTTGGCCGAGGCCCACACGCCCGAGGCCCGCATCTCCCAGTCGAGTGGCCGTCAAATCCTTGGACCCGATTGCGCCCTCGCTGTCCAACCCTTGGACGCAATCGGGGCTGGTTAATCCAAACTTTGGAAGCCTGCGGACATGTGTCGTCGAACCTTTTGACGAGCTCAGAGGGCCGAGTGGCTCGACCGTCCTACCCGCAGGCACCCTCCTCGCGGGCGGCCACCCGCGGGGAGTCTTCCCAGGGGCGGCGGGGTCGGGCGGCCGCGGCGCGAAGGTTGGGGCAAGGCACTCGAGCCCTTGCTTCGACGAGGAGGGCGTAAAGCGCGGCGGGCAATGTTGCCGATCTCATCGAAGGTAGGGAACGATCGTTCTGCGGACTGAACTCTGGCCGGGACTGGCTGAAAAACGCCCTCGGGGGAACCCGGCGGATTGACGAGCGGCCTACAGAGGGCATATACTGACCTGTTGCTTGTACTGAGCCCGACTCTCCGCCGCCCGCGGCGAAAGCGGAGTGACGGTTCTTTGTCATACGACTAACGCGGCTTACGGCACAGGTTGGGAAGGAGTACGTCCGATGAACGGCGAAATGAAAGCGATGGTGGAGTACTACGAGCGGGAGCACAAACTCGACCGCGAGACGATCATCCGCACGATCGAAGAAGCCCTGATGGCCGCCGCGCGTAAAGCGATTCGGATGGGATCCCACCTGCGCGTCGAGATCGACCGTAAGTCTCTACAAATCCGTACCTTTGCGACCTACAAGGTCGCGGAAGGCCGGCCCACGAGCAGCGAAGAGATCTCCCTCGCCGAAGCTCGTCGCCATAAACCCGACGCCCAACCGGGCGAGACGATCGAAGTATTATTGGCGCCGAACGCCCTGGGGCGGATCGGTGCGCAAACGGCCAAGCAACTCATCCTTCAGCGAATCCGCGATGCGGAACGGAAGCGGATCTACGAAGAGTACAAAAACACGGTTGGGGACATCGTCAGCGGCACGGTCCATCGCTTTGACCGCCGGGACGTGATTGTGATGTTGGATCGTGCCGAGGCGATTCTGCCCGCCAACGAGCGCCCCTCCACAGAGCAGTACCAGATCGGCGACCGGATCCGGGCTCTGGTCCTGCGGGTAGAAAACCTCCCGTCGGGGCCCGTGATCACGTTGTCGCGTTCCAGCCCCGACTTCATCCGAAGACTGTTCGAGTTGGAGGTGGCAGAAATCGCCGACGGTACGGTGGAAATTCGCGCCATTGCACGCGACCCGGGGTTCCGTACGAAGCTCGCTGTGTACTCCCGTGACGAGAAAGTGGACCCGGTCGGTGCCTGCGTGGGACTGCGAGGGATGCGGGTCCAAACCATTATGCGGGAGCTATCCGGCGAACGGATCGACGTCGTGCGGTGGCATCCCGACATCCGGCAGTTCGTGGCCGCTGCCCTGCATCCAGCGAAGTTGGACCGCGTCACGGTAGACGAGGCGACTCGGACCGTGCACGTGGCCGTGCTACCGGATCAACTCCCCATCGCCATCGGCAAGGAGGGCAAGAACGTCCGGCTGGCTATGAAGCTCACGGGATGGCGAATCGAGATTGACCGGGAAACTGGCGATTTGTCCTTCGAAGAAAAAGTGGCCAGGGCTGTGGCCGATTTGGCGGCGGTGGAAGGGATTGGACCGCAACGGGCCGAAGCGCTGGTCAAGGCTGGATTCTTGTCCCTCGAAGGGATCTTGGCCGCGGAGCCCTCGGACTTGGAATCGGTGGAGGGGTTTGACGCCGCCACGGCCATGGCGGTCCGAAAAGCCGCGCAAGCCGAGTACGAGCGTCGGCATGGGACGGTGTCGTCATGAGAATGTATGAACTGGCCAAGGAACTTGGCATACCCACGAAAGATTTGATCGCGCGACTTCGCGAGCTGGGCGAGGACGTGACCAACAACCCAGCCGCCAACGCGTCGGTCACACAGGTTCGCAAGGCGCGCGAGCTGTTTCAGACGGCCTCGGGCCCGACGGAGAGTGCGTCCGAAACATCCCAAGCCCCCGCCGCCGCCGTCGAAACTGCGCCCGCGCCGGCCGAATCCGCGCCGCAGGCAGGCGAGCCGAGTGCGACAGGAGTCCCTTCCTCAGCCCAATCTGCCGCGGGCACTGCACCGGCGGCCGCCCCCGCACTCCAGCCCGCTCCACCCGCGGCTCGACCCGCCGGCGCGGCCACCGCGGCGCCGCCGAGGCCTTTGGTGGTTCGGGTACGCGAGCCGATCATCGTGCGGGAGTTGGCCGAAAAGCTTTGCGTGCGGCCGAATATGCTGATTGCCGAGTTGATGAAGATGAACGTCTTTGCGGCGATCAACGACAAGATCGAGTTTCGCGTCGCGCACCACGTCGGGCAAAAGCTGGGCGTGCGGGTGGAGTTGGAAAAAAAGGAACCTGAGAAGAAAGCGCCTCCACCCCCACGCGAACAACCCAAGCCGGCCGCGCCCCCTCCCCCACGGCCCGACGAGTTGCTCCCCCGTCCGCCGGTCGTCACGTTCATGGGCCACGTGGACCATGGAAAGACCTCGCTGCTGGACTACATCCGCAAAACCCGCGTGGCGGCGGGTGAAGCAGGTGGCATTACCCAGCACATCGGCGCGTACATGGTGGAGTTTCGGGATCGGTGGATCACCTTTATTGACACCCCGGGCCACGCCGCCTTCACCCAAATGCGCGCCCGGGGTGCCAACGTGACCGACATCGCCGTGATCGTCATCGCCGCGGACGAAGGTGTGAAACCCCAAACACTGGAAGCGATCCAACACGCCCAAGCGGCCAAAGTCACCATCATGTGCGCGATCAACAAGATCGACCTTCCCAACGCCAACGTGGATCGCGTGAAGGCCCAACTTCAGCAGATTGGCCTGGCGCCGGAGGACTGGGGCGGCCAGATCGTCTGCGTCCCGGTCAGTGCGGTGACGGGCCAAGGCGTGGACGACCTGCTGGAGATGATCTTGCTCCAGGCCGATCTAATGGATTTGAAAGCCCCGCCCCACTGCCCCGCCAGCGGCTACATCTTGGAAGCCAAACTCGAACCGGGCAGCGGACCGGTGGCCACGGTGTTGGTACAGAAAGGCACCTTGAAGGTGGGCGACGCCGTCGTGTGCGGCGACCACTGGGGTAAAGTGCGCGCGCTGATCAACGACCGAGGCGTCCGCGTGCGCACAGCGGGCCCGTCGTTCGCAGTGCAGATGCTGGGACTGACGGCCGTGCCGGAGCCCGGCGCACGGCTGGACGTGGTCGAGAACGAACGTGTTGCGCGTGAACTCTCGGAACAGCGCCTTGAGGAAAAACGACGGCAGGCTCAACGACCAGTCACCCGGGTGGCCTCACTCGATGACATCCTCCAGCAAACGGACCCCAACAAGGTGCCGGAGCTGAGCATCGTGCTCAAGTCGGATATGCAGGGCACGCTCGAGGCGATCCAGCAAGCGATCCAAGAAATCAAAAGCTCAAAGGTCACCACCCGAATTGTGCTGGCGGGCGTCGGCAATGTCTCGGCCAACGACGTGCTGCTCGCCCGTGCGTCCCGCGCCATCGTGATCGCGTTCCACATCGGCTTGGAGCCCGGCGTGGAGAAAATCGCGCGGCGTGAAGGCGTGGAAATCCGCCACTACAGCGTAATCTACGAACTGGTGGAAGATGTGCGTCGTGCGATGGCCGGCTTGCTGGAACCGATTATTCGAGAAAACGTTCTGGGGCAAGCCGTGGTCAAACAGGTGTTCGCGCTACGCAAGGGCAATGTGGCCGGCTGTGTGGTTCGCAGCGGCCGGGTGCTGGTCCGTTCTCGGGCTCGAGTGCGCCGCAGTGGTGACGTGATCTACGAAGGCTCGATTGCCTCGCTGAAGCGGTTCCAGAACGATGCCGCCGAGGTCCGAGAGGGGCAGGAGTGCGGGATTCGACTGGACAATTTCGAGGAGATCGAGGTGGGTGACATTATCGAGTGCTACGAAGTCCAGAAGATCGCGCCCTCCCTGTGATCGAACGGAGCGTCGGTCGTGAAAGTTCCTCGACTCGTGCGCGTCAACGAGCTGCTCAAGCGCGAGCTGGCCACCTTGCTGTACCGCGAGATGGCGGGCGAGGCGTTCGACTTTGCCGCCGTGACCATCACGGATGTGGAGGTCAGTCCAGATCTTCGACATGCGCGCGTGTGGGTATCGGTGCGCGGGGATGAGACCACCGCCCAACGTGTGTTCGCCTATTTAGCCGAGCACCGAGTGCGATTGCAAAGTCTGTGCCACCACCGGGTCCGCTTGAAGTACACGCCCGTGTTCCAGTTCGAACGCGATCGGGCCATCGAGCGCGGCGACCGCGTGCTCGAGATCCTGTCCAAACTCGAACAATCCGACACGCGGCTCCCACCCGCGCCTCCGTCGAATTCTGAGCCGACTGCCCCATGAGCCCACGACGTTTCCAATCGCCCATGCCGGATCCGGATGGGTTGCTGCTGGTGTCCAAACCCCGGGGAATGACGTCGCATGACGTGGTGGACGCGGTGCGCCGCCATTTTCAGCTCAATAAAGTCGGCCACGGTGGCACCCTGGACCCGATGGCCACGGGGCTGCTCATCTTGTTGATTGGCCGCGGCACTAAACTCGCGGACCGCGTTATCAACGCCGACAAAGAATACGTGGGGGTGTTTCACCTGGGCGTGGAAACCGACAGCGAAGACGCCGACGGCACCATCATAGCCCAGCACGACATCGGACACGTGGACGAGGCGGCGGTGCGCGCGGCCATGGCCAAGCGGATCGGCGATCAGCTTCAGGTTCCCCCGATGCTCTCCGCGAAGAAAGTGGGCGGCCGACCGCTGTACCGGCTGGCCCGCCGCGGCCAGACCGTGGAGCGCGAACCTCGCTTGATCCACGTCTACGAGTTCTCCCTACTCCGCTTCGATCCGCCCCGGGTCCAATTTCGACTGCGATGTACCAAAGGAACCTACGTGCGAACGTTGTGTGCGGCCATTGGCCGTGAGCTCGGCTGCGGAGCGTTTCTGGAAGAACTCGAACGCACGGCATCGGGAAATTTACGCTCCGACCAAGCCATTCCGCTCGACCAAATTCTTCAATGGACGCGCGCGGAACTCGAGAGCCATCTGCTGCCGCTAACGGCACTGCCGGCATCCACCTGAGTCCATGCGCGTAGTCACCCAACTGACGAATGTTCCAACCACATGCCCGCTAGCTCTCGCGATTGGGGTCTTCGATGGCGTCCATCGCGGTCACCAGGCCGTGCTGCGCGCGGTTCGCGACCGTGCGGCCGCGGTTGGGGGCGAGGCATGGGTGCTCACGTTCGATCCGCACCCCGCCGCAGTCGTGCGCCCGAAATCGGCCCCACCTGCGCTGCTCTCCACGTCGGGGAAGGTGCGGCGGTTGGCCGAGGTTGGCATGGACGGAGTCGTTCTACAACCGTTCACACCCGAGTTCGCCGCCATGCCACCACTCGAATTCCTGGAATGGCTGCGCCGCGTACTCCCGAATCTGCGCGCAATCGGCGTGGGATCTGGCTGGCGGTTTGGCCGCGGCGGGACCGGCGATGTAGAGTGCCTGCGGACCTTTGCACATGCGCACGGGGTGGAGGCGATCGTCGTGCCACCCTTATCGTGGCGTGGCGAGCCAATCTCCAGTACACGCATCCGCTTGGCCGTTCAAATCGGTCGCATGGAGGAAGCCGCGGCGATGCTGGGCTACTGGTATCGGGTCGACGGGCCAGTTCGTACCGGCCAGCGGATCGGCCACCAGTTGGGATTCGCGACCGCCAACCTCGCCGTGGCTCCAGGCCACGTACGGCCGCCCTACGGCGTCTACGCGGGATGGGCGCGGTGGGAGCTGTCGGATCCTTCGGCCTGGCACGCCGCCGCCATATACATCGGCACGCGCCCGACGTTCGGTCCGGACGGCGAACCCGCCCTCGAAGCCCATTTGTTGGACTCGAACGTGGAACTGTATGGGCAGACACTCGAAGTAGCCCTGGCCCACTTTGTGCGGCCGGACCATGCCTTCGCCAGCCTCGAGGAGCTCCGCGATCAAATCGCCCTCGACGTCGAGCAGGTGCGCGTACGGGTCGCCGAGTTGTCCGTTGACAAGCTGCCGGAGATCGAGTAGTCTACAACGCTCGATTTGACGAGGACATCATGAAGCCGTACGCGGTGATCGAAACAGGCGGCAAGCAGTACCTGGTTCACGACGGGGACCGCCTGGACATTGAAAAAATTGATGCTGAACCCGGTCAAACGGTGGCTATTTCCAACGTGTTGGCGGTTTCGGACGGCACGCGGCTGACTGTGGGTACGCCCAAGGTCTCCAATGCGGAGGTCATGTTGGAGGTCCTGAACCACGGTCGCCACCGGAAAGTTATCTCGTACAAAAAGAAGCGCCGGAAGGGCTACCATCGCAAGGTCGGTCACCGCCAGGCGTTCACGCGCGTCCGCGTCGTAGCGGTTCGCTGCAACTAGCGACGGGAGGTGCACCATGGCACACAAACGCGGTCAGGGCACCAGTCGAAACGGTCGGGACAGTCCCGGGCAACGTCTCGGCGTGAAGTGCTTCGCGGGGCAAACCGTGCGCGCCGGCGCGATTCTTGTGCGGCAGCGCGGGACCCGCATTCACCCCGGCCGCAACGTCGGCCTCGGCCGGGACTTCACGCTGTTCGCGCTGAGGGACGGCGTGGTCACCTTCGACCGTTCGGGTCGGCGTGTCCACGTACTCCCCTCGACCAATTGACCGATCGCGCGTTCTCCATGCGCCGGCCATAGGCGGCCGGTGAGCCGAAGGCGCCCATGAAGGCACCTACGTTTGTGGATCGCGTACGTATCCACGTCCGCGCCGGTCGAGGCGGTGACGGGGTGGCCACGTTTCGACGCGAGAAGTATGTGCCTTTCGGCGGACCTGACGGCGGCGATGGTGGAAAAGGCGGGGACGTTATCCTGGTCGGCGATCCGGACACCGATTCTCTGCTCCACCTGTTTTATCAGCCCCACCACCGTGCGGAGCCCGGGCAACCCGGCCGTCGGAAACAGCAAACCGGCGCCAGTGGTGCCGATTGTATCATCAAAGTTCCCTGTGGCACGCTCGTCGTGGACGAATCCACAGGGGAGCCGCTGGGTGAAATCCTTCATCCGGGCCAACGACTCGTCGTCGCACGCGGCGGCGCGGGAGGGTTGGGCAATCTGCACTTTGTCTCGCCCACGCATCGTGCCCCTCGCGAATGCACGCCCGGAGAGGAAGGCGAAGAGCGTCACCTGATCTTGGAACTCAAGCTGATTTCCGACGTGGGGCTGGTGGGCTTTCCGAACGCAGGCAAATCCACGTTGTTGGGCCGTATCAGCCGGGCCCATCCCAAGGTGGCCAGCTACCCGTTCACCACCCTCCACCCCACCGTAGGGGTGATGGAGTTGGACGACTACGAGAGCATCCGTGTCGCGGACATTCCCGGCTTGTTGGCCGGCGCACACCGAGGTGTCGGGCTCGGCCATGATTTTCTTCGGCATATCGAGCGCACCCGCTTCTTGGTGCTCTTGATCGACATGGCAGGGTCTGAAGGTCGCCACCCCGCCGACGATTACTTCACCCTGCGCCGCGAATTGGAGCTCTACGGCCGAGGGCTTCACGAGCGACCGTTCATGGTCGTGGCCAACAAGATGGACCAGCCGGGCGCCGAACAACGGTACGTCGAATTCGTCGCTCGAACTGGGCTGGAGCCGCTTCGTATATCGGCCTTGACCGGCGACGGCATCAATGCTTTCAAGCAAGAACTGGCGCGGCGCGTACGTGCTTTGGATGCCGTGTCCGCGCCGCCTTCATCCCCATGAATCGGGTGTGGTTCTGGTGTGGCTTGTTGCTGGGACTGGATTCGCTGCTCGGGTTGCTGGGAGGTCGGTACTGGAAGACCTGGCTCCCGGGGTGGCCGATCCAGCGCATCGCCACCATCGAAGCGATCCTGGCAATCGTTTGCATCTTCGTGTTCGTGCTCCTGCCGCCTTAGCCCCACGTGGTCGACTCGAGAACTCCCCGGTGACTCAGCGAGGGCGCGTGCCTGCGTCTTAGAAGGCCAGGGGCCACCACCATGGCGGCCGGTGGACAACGGAGACACGGAACACGGGAGTGCAGCGACGGGCTGGTCTAGATAACCCCACGGGGCTCCGCGGGTTTCGCATCGGACGTTGACCCAGAACCGGATCGTGCCATGGCGGTCTCGCAACTTCGTCTGAGCCTTGCGGTGTCCCATCGGGAAGGCTAGGATCTGGCACAGCAAAGGAGGCTACGGATGAGAACGGTCCATCGAACCCGCAGGCAGACGAATCGCATAGGGTGGTGTCTGGCCGTAGTTGGAATGGCGTGGGCAGCTGCGGCCCGAGATTCGCACCTCGATCTCGAACAGGGATTTCATTCGCCACCCGCCACAGCTCGACCCCATACGTGGTGGCACTGGATGAACGGGAACATCACGGCAGAAAGCCTCACGGCGGACCTCGAAGCGATGGCCCGAGTGGGCGTCGGTGGAGCGCAGATCTTCAACGTGGATTGTGGGATCCCGCACGGACCAATCCAGTGTCTCTCGCCGCAGTGGCTCCAGTTGTTCCGCCATGCGTTGAATGAAGCGGACCGCTTGGGACTAGAAATCTGCGTGCACAACTGCCCGGGATGGTCCAGTAGTGGCGGTCCTTGGGTCCGCCCAGAACACGCCATGCAACGGCTCACATGGTCCGAGGTACGCATCGTGGGCGGGCAAACTTTCCGAGGCGTGCTGCCCCAACCGCCGACCACGTGGGACGCCTATCGCGACATTGCCGTTCTTGCGTTCCCGGTACCGGACGCCGAACGGTTCACGATGGCCGATCTGAAGCCCGATGCCACCACGAGCATTCCGAAGGCCAATGCCCGCCGGTTGCTGGATGGCAACGTGCAAACCGCGGTGGATCTTCCTCTGGACCAATCGCCTACGGCTCCCCCTACCGTGACGCTGACCTTTCCTCAGCCGTTCCCGGCCAGGACGCTTCAGCTTTTTCTAGGCACAGGCCGCAATGCTTCTCGCGGCACGTTGTACGCGTCGGCGGATGGCGAACACTTCCGCAAAGTCGCTGACTTCTCTATCCCGAGCCGGAGTGCTCGCGACGTACCGGTGGCGATCGCGATCCCGTTGACCACGGCGCGCGTGTATCGCATAGAGTTCAAAGGAAGCGGCCAACCCCGCGATGGGAATCGAATCTCCCTGGCGGAAGTGTCGCTGTCGGCCGGTGTTCGCCTGGAAGGATGGCGTGAAAAGGCTGGCTTCGTGCGCGGTGGGCCCGGCGCGCCCACGCTGGCGCCCACGCCGGAAGGTGTCGCCATTCCGCTCGATGCCATCCTCGACCTCAGCGACTGCATGCGTCCGGACGGGGCCATTGAATGGACTGCTCCCGCGGGGGCCGACTGGTGCATTGTCCGGTTCGGCCATACACCGACCGGAAAAAACAATCACCCAGGACCGCCAGAGGGCACGGGGCCGGAAGTGGATAAGCTCAGCCGCGAAGCTGCCGACGCGTTCTGGCAGGGCGGCGTCGTGCCGCTGTTGCAAGCGGCAGGACCGATGGTGGGCCGATCCTGGAAACATATCCTCATTGATAGCTACGAGGTGGGCTCCCAAAACTGGACGCCGCGCTTTCGCGAGGAGTTCCAACGGCGCCGCGGATACGACTTGCTCCGTTGGTTGCCGGCGATGACTGGCCGGGTCGTGGACAGTATCGAGGCCTCGGAGCGGTTCTTGTGGGATGTACGGCGCACGATTGCGGATCTGTTCCACGAAAACTATTTCGGGTATTTCGCGGAACTTGCCCATCGCCACGGGCTTTGGCTCTCCATCGAGCCCTATGGCAACGGGCTCTTTGACGACCTGGCCGCAGGTTCCTACGCGGACATCCCGATGGGCGAATTTTGGGTGCACAGCGCGGACTCCGATTCCGTACGGCTCGCCGCCTCGATTGCGCACGTGTACGGGCGGCGATTCGTCGGCGCGGAATCCTTCACCGCCCGGTGGGAGGATGGTCGCTGGCAAGTCGTGCCCTCAGCCATTAAGGCGCTAGGCGACCGAATGTGGTGCAGCGGGGTTAACCGCTTCATCTTTCACCGATACGCCCACCAACCGTGGACCAACCGAGTCCCAGGCATGACCATGGGACCGTGGGGATTCCACTTCGAGCGTACGACTACATGGTGGGAACCCGGCGCAGCGTGGCTACGTTACATCGCACGGTGCCAATGGATGCTCCAAGAGGGTACGCACGTCGCGGACGTTCTGGTATGGCCGGGCGACCGCGTCCCCACGGGGCAACAGTCGCCGCGAGGCCTTCCCGACGGCTACGCCTGGGACGGATGCGATGCCGCCACCCTGCTCCAACGCCTCGAAGTTCGCGAGGGCGACTTGGTCGCGCCCCATGGGAGCCGTTGGCGGTTGCTCGTGCTGTGCCCGTCGGACGCCATGACGGTGGCGTCGGCCGAACGTATCGTCGAGCTCGTGCGCAAAGGTGCCCGTGTGATCGGGCCGGCGCCGAAGTTCAGCCCTTCCCTACGCGAACGCGGCGGTGGGGATCAACGAATACGCGAACTGGCCACCGAATGGTGGAGCTCCGGACCCATTCGGGTAGGCGAAAAGAAAGTTTGGGACGTCCCCGTGGCAGAGGCATTGACCGCGTTCGAAATCGAGCCGGATGTCCAGGTGTTGGGAGCACCTGCCATGGAAGCTCCGCGGATCGCATGGATTCACCGGCGCGCCGGGCCCGCCGACGTGTACTTCATTTCCAACCAGTCTGGCGAATGGGTGAACCTGCAGGTGTCCCTCCGCGCCACCGGTCGCCAGCCCGAGCTGTGGGATCCATTGACAGGACGGTGCATGCCTGCGCCGATCTGGACTCCTGCAGGAACTCGCACGGTGGTCACTCTGCATCTCGATCCACTCGGATCGGTGTTCGTGGTCTTTCGCAAGCCGTTCGCCGCCGCCGCGGTGCCGACGGAAGTCTCTTTCAATGGCCGGCCCCTGGAGGTTGCCGCCGCTGAAGCTCGACCTCAACTGACCATCCTCCGCGCGCTCTACACGGATCCCGACGATCGGACACGGAGCATCGACTTGACTCGCGCGCTGAACGAGCGCATCCGCGACCACCGCTTGTCCGTGGTCGTCAACAACTCTATCGCCGGCGATCCGGCCCCCTTGACGCCGAAGATTCTGGACGTCGAATACGTGGTCGGCTCGACGACCGGCCGGTTGACTGTGCACGAAAATGCCATACTCCGATTGCCGCCGGTGCCGGAGGCCAAGCTTCGGCAGTGGATGCCTCCGGTCACGGTGGAAGGGACACAGTCCGGCCGTTGTCGCGTCACAGCGTGGCAACCGGGGCGCGTCACGGTGAAGTTCTCGGAACGTGGGCGATCCGAAGAATGGGTCGCATCGGAAGGCATCCGCGTGCAACCGGTCGAAGGACGTTGGACGGTGCGGTTTCAGCCTGGCCGCGGCGCGCCCGAGTCTATCCAGATGGATCGGTTGATCTCCTGGACCGAGCACGCCGATCCTGGGGTGCGCTACTTCTCGGGCACGGCCAGCTATGTCATCCGGTTCCGTCTCGAACGTGCACCGGACCCCGCCCAACAGCGCGCGTGGTTGAATCTGGGCGACGTCCGGTTTTTCGCAGAACCGATTCTCAACGGCCGGAGCCTGGGCGTACTGTGGGTGGCGCCGTTTCGGGTGGATGTCACCGACGTGTTGCGCGAGGGAGAAAACGAACTCGAAATCCGCATCACGAATACGTGGGTCAACCGACTGATCGGCGACGAGTTTCTCCCGGAGGACCGCGACTGGACCGTGCACGGCCCGATTAAGTCCTGGCCACAATGGGTGCTGGAGGGACGTCCCAGCCCATCGGGCCGTATCACGTTCACCACCTGGCACCACTGGACCAAAGAGGATCCCTTGGTTCCATCCGGTCTGTTGGGGCCCGTAGTCATTCAGTACGGCGCGGTGCACGAGTTTTGATTTCTTGAACCGCCCGTCTGAACGGGCGTTTGTGCGGCTCGTACGCGCGCGAACAGATGGTCAGGTGGCGAACGGTCGGCGCGGCCCGTTTCAAACGTCCGCCGGCACGCGTCGGAAGCACTTCCGCGCACCCGGCGATACGAGTGCGGAGACCCGTTCGCGTGCGACTGCTGTCGTACCCGGCCGGAATAGGAAAGCTGATCGCGCGGATGACCGAATGCCGCCCACTGGTTTTGTCCAAGCCGAGCGGATCCAAATCGTGCCACCACGCATGGGAGGTTCACCTGGTTGATCGAGCCCCAAGGCACTACGAGCGATTCCGAAACCTGCCTTTCCCAACTTTGGCGGTGCGGGTTTATCTCGAGACATGCCCGGGCCCCCGAGGCTCGGTGCCCTTCGGAATGGTGAGAAATCGGTTGTTCAACAGCGCCCGGAGGCGTCACACTTCACGCACAGCTCGTCACCGGTCCGCTCCGCCTGTGTACAGAATCCGTAGAACTTGCGAACCCCGCCCACGCATCGTCCTGGACTTGGCCCGCCAGTGCGATTCGTGGGCATGGATCATAGGCCCGCCCGCGGACACCCCTAACGACCCGAGGTACGAGCGCGAGCGTTCGGTGGGTGGACGAGTGCGTTGCGAAGACACACTGGTCGAGCACGTCGGCGATACGGGCCGAATTGAATCCAGCGGCGGCATCACCGCCCTGGTTGCGCAACGTCGGGGTAGCCACGCAAAATACACCAAATTCCGTGAGTGTGCTTGATGCCATCCGAGTCGTATTGGTCCGGCCCATCTATGGTGGGAACGTCGGGGCTGTGTGCCGCGCTATGAAAAACATGGGGCTGAAACACCTGGTGATTGCCGGCGGCGGTCCAACACAAGATCTCGACCAAATTCGGCCGATGGCCACTCACGCCGGCGATATTTACGACCGGCGCCGCGAAACGGCCTCGCTGTCCGAAGCGGTGGCGGACTGTGGGCGCGTCGTCGGCACCACCGCACGGCGAGGCCTCTACCGAGAGCACGCAAAATCCCCGCGCGAATTGGCCAGCGAACTTCTGCAGGCGGCTTCCGACCGACCCGTGGCGCTGGTATTCGGGCCGGAAGACGACGGATTGTCCAACGAGGATCTTCTCCATTGCACGCACTTGCTCCGGATTCCAACCTCGCCCGAGTTCCCCTCCCTGAACTTGGCGCAAGCGGTGTTGATCTGCGCCTACGAGTTGTTCGTGGCTTCGGGCGTCTACGAGCCGCCCGTCGAACGCTCGCCGGAGGCCCCCATGGAGGTCAAGGAGCGGTTTTTCCAGATGTGGCGGACCATGTTGCTGGAGATTGGCTTCATGGACGAACCCAAAGCTGACCACATGATGTTGGGGTTCATCCGCGCATTCAGCCGTGGTCCGCTGACGCTGGCCGATCTGCGGATGCTCATGGGAGTCGTGCGGCAGACTCGCTGGGTGGTCGCACAGTGGCGAAAGTACCGCGCCTTGGCGATCGAAGCGGGGTTGGTGAAAGAAACGGATCGTCGCGCTCCGCCGCTGATACCCGACATAGACACAACCTAGCAGCGGTCTAGCGGACCAAAAAGAACCGAGGCCTTGCCTTCGTGGTGCAATCCTCGCCGCGACTTCTCTGACCCGCCGGCTGAAGTCGTTTCTGAACTGGCCCCCCAGAGCAAAAACTTCGCGGGGTTTTCCGCGTTTCGATTCAAACCATTGTGCCAAGTGCTGCGCGAAATTTTTCTCTAACTCGTCGATGATCGATAGGGACCGGGCAGATTCCGAGCTAGCACTCTTCGTGCTCTCGCAAGGCTAGTATTCGAGCGTGGATGGCCGTTTCGCTCTCAAGGGACAGGCCATCCCCGGCCCGGGAGGCTGTTGCCCTACGCTTGACCGGAAGGGGCCGTGGGTCGGCCGGCATGTTGACAGCGGGGCTAAAGAGGCATACGATGACAGCGACATCAAACGACCTCACTACGGACATGAAAGGAGAACTCGGAATGGGTATGCGAATGGGGCGACGGCAGTTCTTGTACGCCACCGGAGCGGCGCTGGCCGCGACCAGGACAACTCTGACCGCAGCGGAACGAGCCCGAGCCATCGGTGCGAACGAAAGGATTCGCATCGGATTGATCGGCTGTGGCAGCCGCGGAGTGACGGCCCACATGGCCGGAATCCGCGACCACGCCAAAACCGCCAACGCCGCCGTGGTGGCGGTCACCGATCCGTGGCGAGTCGCCGCCGAGAAGGCCGCACAACAAGCGAAAGAGTGGTTTGGCAACGATGTGGTGATCACGCGCCATTGGCAAGAACTGTTGGCGCGTTCGGATATTGACGCTGTGATGATCGCCTCGCCCGATCACGCACACGCCACCCAGCTGGAAGCCGCCGCCCGGGCTCGCAAACACGTGTACGTTGAAAAGCCAATCGCCAATCGAATGCCGGAACTGCTGCGTGCGGTGGACGCGGTCCGCGAGACGGGTGTTATCGTTCAGGTCGGAACGCAGTTGCGCAGCATGCCGTACGCTGTGGCATCGCGAAAGCTCATCGAAAGCGGTGTGCTCGGCCACGTCTCTCGCGCCGAGCAAATCCGGAACGCGGAACAGCCGTACTGGCTCCACTACGTCAAAAAAGACGTCCGCGCGGAAGACGTGGACTGGGAACAGTTTACGATGGGGCAGGTCCAACGCCCCTTCGATCCGACGGTCTACTCCGCCTGGTACGGTGTCTATGCCTTCAGCCAAGGCCCCATCCCGCAATGGGGGGTGCATTTCCTGGACACCATGCACTACATACTCGGGTTGGACTGCCCGGAGACCTGCGTGTGCCTTGGCGGCATCTACTCCTGGAAGCACGAGGTCTTCGACGTGCCTGACCAGGTCCACGCCTTGTGGCACTATCCCCAAGGCCTGATGATTAGTTACTCGACCAACTTCGGCAACGGATACGGGAACACGACTCGGATTCTAGCCGAAAAAGGCGTCTTGAAACTCGATCGCTCCTCCGAGCCCGTCTACACGGCGGAAGGGGGGTGCCGACGCGATGGGAATATCCGGGGCGAGAACAAGCTTCCGCTCGAGGACCGACCCGATCACTTTCTCAATTGGTTGCAGTGCCTGCGCAGCGGCGAACGGCCGCACGCTTCCATCGATGCGGGGTATTCCGCTGCCGTCGCGTCCATCATGGCGGTCGAATCCTGCGAAAAAGGATGTCGGATGCGCTACGATCCTGCCACCCGCACGATTCGACCAGGTTGATCGTACAGCCATCCGTACCCAGCAAACGCGTCGGTGGATTCAATCCCCGGCATTCGGTTGTACTTCATTCCGGCTGTCGTCCCGTGGATGACCACGGGTAGTGGCTTCTCGGACTTCGGATAGGAAACGTCGGCTGCACGAAGGCATTTTAGGAAGAATGCAGGAACGTTTGATGGCCCGGCAAAGGATTTCAGACCCGGGGGCATCCGGCTGTTAAGCGCCCCTTCAGGCCCATCAGACGTCCAACATGGCCGTCCTTCCCGAGGCCGAACTTCTTGCATTCAGGTTCTATCGTTCCTTCGTGGGGCGTCGGGACGTGACGGACACTCATCCGTGCCCGTGTATGTAAATTCCGTTGTAAAGGCTGCCGCGTTGAACCGCGACGAAAAACGAGAGACAGCGAGGCCAATCCTGCAGCGTCATGTCGGAGCCACCTCGTTGGGTGGCCTCGGACGCACGGCCGGCCGATGGGGTGATTGAAGAAGTTTCACCCATGTCCGCGGATCTCAGGGACGATCCGAATTCGATGAGTGCCCGCCGCGAGATTATCTGCCATGCACCAGCGGAAGGAGTCCGCGCGTTACCACGTGCAACAGCGCACAGGCGTACAAAGATGCGATCACGTCGTCGAGCACAATACCCCACCCGCCGGGGCACCGCTCCAATAGCCGCGCTGGCCATGGCTTGACGATGTCCAGCAAGCGAACCACGACGAACGCGCCCAACAACCATTCCACCGGGTGCTGTTCTAGGGGAAGCCCGAGCACCGCAATGGGAAACGTCAGATATTCGTCCGCGACGATGCGTCGATCGTCACGTTGCCCGAACATGCGTTCGGCGGACGTGCACACCGGCACCGCCCCCAAGGCGGCCACCAGGGCCACCACCGGCGCCCACTCACTCCAGCCCCATGCACTTCGGACCAAGAGTACCAGCGCCACTCCGGGCAACGTTCCAAACGTACCCGGGGCCCAGGGCAGATAGCCGAGACCGAACCCAGTAGCCAGCCAACGCATCCAACGGCGGTTCATGCGCCCCCCCCCGCCCACGACGCGATCGCCTGGTCCGGGTCGAGTGCGCCATCGCCGATGGATCCAGGTCCACTGCGAGGGATGAGCCCGAATCCAGTCCTCGATGATCCGCGTATACCGCGCCGTCGCCTCGTGGATATCCCGCTCATTCCGGGCCGGCGGCGCGCAGGGTTCGCCTACATCAACCCGATGCCGGCCATCCGGCTCCCGATGGATGAAGACCGGCACGACCGGTACCTGTGCGCACGCGGCCAGCCACGCCAGACCGGGTGTCGTACAAGCCGGCTGACCGAAAAACTCCACGAAAATGCCCTCCTCTCGCGTCATGTTCTGATCGAGCATGAAGCCCACGATCCGACCACTCTGGATCGCACGCAGCGCCTGGCGAAACACCCCTCGGGGCGGGAGCGTTTCGACGCCGAACGAGCGCCAATGGCGACGCACTTCGCCGTCCAGCACGGCGTTTCGCATTTGCTTGGCAATGATGGTCAGAGGAAATCCCAACGCCGGCGCCACACAGCAAAGTAGGTCAAAGTTTCCTGCATGTGCGGTGAGAATCAAACACCCACGCCCGGCCCGTACCTGCGAACGCACCACATCGGCCCGATGGACCTCCACGTGCGTGGCCACCCAGTCCGCCCACCCCTCCGGACGGATCCACATCGACTCCAACAACGTGCGACCGAGGTGGACATACATTGCGTCGACCAACCGAGGTATTTCGGAAGGCTCCCGGTCGGAAAGGCAACGGGTCATCGTGGCGATGACCTCACCACGTCGGTACCGCAGCCCCTTCCCGAGCCACCCACCCAGGACGGCTCCAAAACGTTGAATGTTCGGATAAGACAGCCGCCGCACGCACGCGGTCAACCCGCGAGCCATCCAGACGACCCAGCGATCCGACCACCGGGCCGTCTCGGTGGATGACGGACCTAACGCCATGCATCAGCCCGCCGCGGTGCCGGCCGGCTGTGAGAACACCAACTGCCCGTTCTCCACGCGGACCTCGATGACCTCGCCGTGTAAATCGCCGCGGAGAATGTGCTCCGCCAGCGGGTCTTCAAGATATCGCTCCACCGCGCGTCGCATCGGCCGTGCCCCATACTGCGGGTTGTAGCCTTGGCTGATGAGGAAGTCTCTGGCTTCGGGCGTGAGTTTCAGCTGCAGGCCGCGTGCCGCCAACCGCTGGCGCACCTTCTCCATTTCCAGATCCAGGATCTGCACCAGCTCCTCCCGACCCAGTGGCCGGAAGACGATGATCTCGTCGATTCGGTTGAGCAGCTCCGGCTTGAAGACCCGCTTGGCCTCCTCCAGCATCTTTTGCTTGAGGCTCTCGTAGTCTTCACGCGCATCGCCAGTGGTGAACCCCAACGACGCTCCTTTGCGAGTGAACTCCGCTCCGAGGTTGGAGGTGAGGATGATGATGGTGTTTTTGAACGATACCGTTCGCCCCAATCCATCGGTCAGTTTCCCTTCCTCGAGGATCTGCAACAGCATGTGCATGACGTCGGGGTGGGCTTTCTCGACCTCGTCGAACAGCACGATCGAGTATGGCCGACGCCGCACTTTTTCCGTGAGCTGCCCGCCTTCCTCGTACCCCACATACCCCGGGGGAGACCCGACCAGGCGCGAGGAGGTGAACTTCTCCATGTACTCGGACATATCGATCTGGATTAGCGCGTCCGGGTCGTTGAACATGAACTCCGCCAACGCCTTGGCCAGCAACGTCTTCCCCACGCCGGTGGGACCAAGGAACGCAAACGAGCCGATCGGGCGCCGCGGGTCTTTCAAGTCGGCCCGCGAGCGGCGCAACGCCTTGGCGATGGCCGCCACGGCCTCGGCCTGCCCGATGACCTTCTTGGAAAGCTCCTCTTCCATACGCAACAGCCGAGTCATGTCCTCTTCGGCCATGCGAGTGACCGGAATTCCCGTCCACTTGGCCACCACATGGAGGATGTCGTCCACGTCGACAGGAACGATCGTCTGGTCGCGGCTCTTGCGCCACTCCTCGATCCGAGTTTCGAGTTGCTCGCGCTCACGCCGCTCTTCGTCACGTAATCGCGCAGCTTCCTCGAAATCTTGACGAGCGATGGCTTGTTCCTTCGAGCGCCGCAGTTCCTCGATCCGCTGCTCGATGGCCTTCAGTTCCGGCGGTCGCGTCATCACACGGATCCGCGCGCGGGCACCAGCTTCGTCGATGACGTCAATGGCTTTGTCGGGCAGGAAGCGGTCAGTCAAGTAGCGCGCAGACAACTCGGCGGCCAGCCGCAAAGCCTCGTCGCTGAAGGTGGCGTGGTGGTGACGCTCGTAGCGCGGGCGCAATCCCTTGAGAATCTCGATGGTCTCCTCCACGGTGGGCTCTCGGACCATGACGATCTGGAAGCGCCGCTCGAGCGCCGCGTCTTTCTCGATGAACTTCCGGTACTCGGCCATCGTGGTGGCGCCGATGCACTGGATCTCCCCTCGAGAAAGCGCGGGCTTGATGATGTTCGCGGCGTCCATCGCTCCCTCGGCCGAGCCGGCGCCTACGAGCATGTGCAGCTCATCGATGAACAGGATCACGTTTTTCACTCGCCGGATCTCGTCCATGACGGCCTTGAGCCGCTCTTCGAACTGGCCGCGGTATTTCGTACCGGCCACCATCAGCGCCAAGTCGAGCGTGAAGACGCGCTTGTCGCGCAACAGCTCCGGGACATCACCGGAGGCAATGGCCTGCGCCAATCCCTCCACGATCGCCGTTTTACCGACCCCGGCTTCGCCGATGAGGACCGGATTGTTTTTCGTACGGCGGCAGAGAATTTGGATAACCCGCTCGATCTCGGCGGCCCGACCAATGACCGGGTCGAGCTCTCCACGCGCGGCCAATTCCGTCAGATCGCGCCCGAATGTGCTCAGCGCAGGGGTCTTACCTTTGCGTGGCGCCGGGGCGCCGCTCGCACCGAACATCTCCGGCTCGCCGGTTTCGGACTCCGCTTCCGCCGACAGCGACGCGCCCGGCTCATAGTCCGGGTCGAGCTCCTTCATGATCGCGATCCGCGTCTTCTCCAAGTCCACGTTGAGGTTCTTGAGAATCCGCGCCGCGACCCCTTCCCCTTCCCGCAAAATGCCGAGCAAGATGTGCTCCGTCCCCACGTAGGAGTGGTTGAGCGCCCGCGCTTCGCTGGCGGCTAGCGCCAGCACCTTCTTCACGCGTGGCGTGAACGGAATGTTGCCGATCGTTTTGGTCTCGGGCCCGACGCCCACCGCTTTCTCGACCTCCAGCCGGAGCGTTTCCAGGTCCACGCCCATCTTTTGCAGCACCGACACGGCGACGCCTTGGCCCAACGCGACCAGCCCCAATAGCAGGTGCTCGGTACCCACGTATCCGTGGTTGAACCGCTCCGCCTCCTGTTGGGCAAGCCGGAGTACCTGTTGCGCTCGTGGAGTGAAATTGTTCATCCGTTCTTTTTCTTCCTCGGGGACCGGCGGCGTGGCGGCGAGAGCCACTCGCGGACCAGCCGGGCCCGCCACTCATCGCGCTCGTGGGCGTCCAACGCCCGCTCGCTGAGCATCTGAATGTGCGCCGGCTGCACCGCAATCAGCATCGCGTCCAGCATCGCGCGATCCACCGAGGATACCATACCCATGACTACGCCCAACCGCAAGGCCGAGAGCAGCGCAATGGCCTCGTGCGTGGTGAGGAGGTGGGCGTGGGACAGAATTCCGTACGCCCGACCCACGTGGTCGTACAACAGCGCGGGGCGGTTTTCCAACAACCGCTGCCGCGCGTTGCGCTCGTGCTCCATCACCTCTCGAACCACGCTCTCCAGACTGGCGATCAGTCGATGTTCGGTTTCGCCGAGCGTGATTTGATTGGAAATCTGGTAGAAGTGCCCCACGGCCTCGGTGCCTTCGCCCCAAAAGCCGCGGGCCGTCAGTCCCAGTTTGGCCACCGCACGGAGCACACCCGGCAGGTCATTCGTGAGTGCCAACCCCGGCAAGTGCAACATCACGCTCGCACGCAATCCCGTTCCGACGTTGGTCGGGCAAGCCGTCAAATATCCTAGCCGTCCACAGTAGGCCATCGGCACGCGTTCCTCGATTTGGCGATCGAGTTCCTCCATCTTGCGCCAGAGATCATCCAAGCACAGGCCAAGTCCGAGGATCTGAATCCGCAAATGGTCTTCCTCGTTGACCATCACCGACACGCGCAAGTCCTCGCGCACCACAATGCCGCTGCCGCGTCCTTTACGGCTCAGTTCTCGACTGGCCAAGTGCCGCTCCACCAACACCTGCCGGTCCAACGGGGTCAGTTCATCATGAGCGGCCATCCGGTAGGGCTTGAGCGCGGGGCATTCCGGCCACACCGCTCGTAGCCGCTCCCAGACTTGAGCACACTCGGTCTCGCCCGCCCAGTCCGGGAAGCTATGCCCAGCCAGGTTGCGCGCCAAACGGATCCGGCTGGAAATCGCGATTTCGCCGCCGTTCCAATGCCGAATGGTTTCGGGATCTCGTAACAGTTGGCTCAGGCTCATGGGTTGGACGAGGCCCCTGGTTCCGCCTGATTCAATGTACGCCGAAGTTCGGCCAAACGGTCGCGGAGCTGAGCTGCATCCTCGTACCGCTCTTCGGCCACGGCTCGCTGCAATTCCTTTTGCAGACGATCAAGCTCTTCGGTAGTTACCGCCGGTTCGGTCCAATTGGGCGGGCGACGGCCCACGTGGCGGTCTCGTCGGTGCATCTGCCGAATCAGCGGCTCCAGCTCCGTTTGGAATGCGCGATAGCACTCCGGACAGCCCAGTCGCCCGGTTTTGCGGAACTCACTGAACGATAAGTGACAGTGGGCGCACACGCGCTCCGCTTGGGTCTCAGTCGTCCCCGGTTCGGCCGGCTGCTCACTTGGCTGACCCAGCCCGAGAAGCACTTCGTTGAGCGACGTGGGATCGCTCAAGTTCAGGCCACTCTTGCGGGCGCATTGTTCGCACAAGTGGAGAGTCTTGGCCACGCCGTTGACCACTTGGGTCAAATGGATCTTGGCCTCCTCCGTTTGGCAGATCTGGCACTTCATGAAGCTCGTGCGCCCTTCGCTCGGTTGTAGATCGGCGTACCGGTGCTGCGAGCATACGCCGCAAACTCCTGGGCCAGCCGCCGCGTGATCGGGCCCGGACGACCGTCGCCGATCGGCCGGCGATCCACGGTGGTGACCGCAATGATCTCTGCCGCCGTGCCGGTCAAAAACACTTCGTCGGCTGTGTACAGATCGTACCGCGTGAGCACGTCCTCGCGCACATCGTACCCTAACGGCGGCGCCAACCGCATGACCGCATCGCGAGTGATGCCGCGCAAGGCTCCGCACCAGGTCGGAGGGGTGATTAGCGTGCGCCCCTTGACGATGAACACATTGTCCCCCGAGGCCTCCGCGACGTAGCCCTGGGCATTGAGAAGAATGCACTCCATCACACCCGCATTGATCGCCTCGATCTTCGCCAACACGTTGTTCAAGTAGTTCAGGCTTTTGATCCGCGGGTTCACCGCCTCCGGCAGGTTGCGATGCGTCCCGACGGTCACCACCGACATGCCTTGCTCATAGAGTTCGGGCGGGTAGAGCTGGATCGTCCCGGCGATGATGACCACCTGCGGGGATTTGCACACGTAGGGGTTGAGGCCCAGCGTGCCCACGCCGCGAGTGACCACCAGTCGGATGTATCCATCCTTCACCCGGTTAGCCCGGCAGGCTTCGAGCACCGCGTTGACCATTTCCTCGCGCGTCATTGGGATCGTCAGAGCGATGGCCTTGGCCGAATCCCACAGGCGGTCCAAGTGCTCGTCGAGCAGAAACACCCGACCGTTGTACGCTCGGATGCCCTCGAACACGCCGTCGCCATAGAGCAGCCCATGGTCGAACACGGAAATCTTCGCGTCCTTTTCTGGGTAGAGCTTGCCGTTGATCCAAACTTTCATAAGGCACTCCAATCTGCGCGCATCATACCTTGGATCGCGCGCCAAACCAAGAGACACCCATGTGCGGGCGACGGGAGGAGCGGTGGGGGGAGGGCCGAGCCTGGGGTCTAGGACGTGACCCGCGGCGTGGGGCGCTTCAGCGTCGCGATCAGACCGGCCGCGACCAGACACGTCAACCCTGCCACGAGAAACGCAGGTCGATAGTTCGCCACCTCGAATACCTTCGTCGCGCCGTCCGCGGTGAGGTAGTCGACCTTCCCCGACACGGACATCAGGCGCGCGGCCAAGAACGGACCCAACAGACCACCCACGCCGTAGGCGGTGAACATCCAACCGTAGTTCACGCCCAAGTGCTTCGTGCCAAAAAAGTCCGCGGTGACCGCCGGGTACAACGCCAGGTAGCCTCCAAAACAGAAGCCCACCGTGCACACGCCCAGCAGGTACAACGAGAACACTCGGAAGCGGTCTAACGCCAGCATGGCCGCCGCGCAAATCAGAAACATGGCCATCAACGTGGCTTTACGACCGATGACGTCCGAGACCTTGCCCCAGAAAATCCGCCCCAACGAGTTGAAGATTGCCAGAATCGACACCGCCATGGCTCCCGCAGCACCGACCCGCGCAAACTCCTCCGCCGGGACCGGAGCGGACAACGCCGCCATTCGGAAGGATTGCCAAATCGGCGACGCTTTCATGATGACCTGTAATCCGGCGGCACATCCGGCCAGGTACGTAACCCAGAGGATCCAGAATGACGGCATGGCCAGCATTTGGCGCGGTCCTACATCCACGCCGGTTGGAGCCGTAGCACTGCTCGGACGCGGTTCCCAGCCAGCTGGCTTGTATCCCGGCGGAGGGTTGCGCAACAACTGCGCTCCGGCCACTACGGCGACCAAGAACACAATTCCCAGCATTAAAAATGTTCGAAACACACCTAATGGGGGCAGTGCAAACAGGTCGGCGCCAAACAACGCGTAGGGGCGACCTGAGATCAAACCCCGAGCCAGCGGCGCGAAGAAAAAGGCTCCGGCTCCGAACCCGGCCACCGCCAAGCCGGTGATCAATCCGCGTTTGTCCGGAAACCACTTCACCGCAGTGGCAATCGGGCACACGTAGGCCAACCCGATTCCAGCTCCTCCCAGCACCGCATAGGTGACTGTCAGCCACGTCAACGCAGTGGTCCCGCTCCATCGTTCGGTCCAACGCGCCAGGACCAATCCCAAACCGAGAATCACCCCACCGGCCGTCGCCACCCACCGAGGACCGACTCGATCCTGAATGCGTCCCCCGATGATCACCGCCAGCGCGAACACGGCTAGCACAATCTGAGCCGGGCGCGTCACGTCCACTTCGGACCACGTCGGAAACGCCTCCCGCAGCGGTGTTTGAAACACACTCCAAATGTACACCGCGCCCAGACTGATCTGGATGATCAGAGCGCCCACCACCACCCACCATCGGTTATACGTCGTAGCCCCATTCATGTGTGCCTCTCGTGCCACTCCCCACGGCCCGGCCGGACGGGCACAACTCACCCGGCCGGCCGAGCACGTTAAGGAATTCCGCAAGGTTTGGTCACTTCGAACCGCGCAGTTTCTGCGCCTCTTCCACCAGGGACTGAACCACCGACGGATCGGCCAACGTGGTCGTGTCGCCCAACGAAGAGATGTCGCCCTCGGCGATCTTGCGCAAAATCCGGCGCATGATCTTGCCCGAGCGGGTCTTCGGCAACGCCGGCGCCCACTGAATCACGTCCGGAGTCGCGATCGGACCGATCACCTTGCGCACCTGCTGAATAAGCTCTTTGCGCAGTTCTTCGCTCGGTGTGTAGCCGGCCTTGAGCGTCACGTACGCATAGATCCCCTGCCCTTTGATCTCGTGTGGACAACCGACCACCGCAGCCTCGGCCACCGCCGGGTGCGAGACCAGCGCGCTTTCCACTTCGGCCGTGCCCAGGCGGTGACCCGATACGTTGATGACGTCATCCACGCGCCCGAGCAACCAGTAGTCGCCGTCCTCATCCTGGCGGCATCCATCGCCGGTGAAATAGAGGCCTGGATAGGCCTTAAAGTATGTCTGCACGAATCGTTCGTGATCGCCCCATGTGGTCCGAGCGATCCCTGGCCACGCGGAGCGGATGCACAACTTGCCCGCCACCCCGCGGGGAACCTCATTGCCCTGATCGTCCACGATCACCGGCTCCACGCCAAAGAACGGCCGTGAGGCGCTTCCGGGCTTCAACGTGTGCGCGCCCGGCAATGGGGTGATGAGAATTCCGCCGGTTTCCGTTTGCCACCAGGTATCCACCACCGGAGTGCGGCCATGGCCGACGTGCTCGCGGTACCACAACCACACCTCAGGGTTGATCGGCTCACCCACGCTACCCAAAAGTTTCAGGGTATCGAGTTTCCGCTTGCGAATGGGCTCCTCGCCCTCTCGCATCAACGCCCGGATAGCCGTGGGCGCCGTGTAAAACTGGGTCACCTTCCACTTGTCCACCACATCCCAAAACCGACCCGCATCAGGCCAGGTCGGCACGCCTTCGAACATCAACGTACGCGCCCCATTGGCCAAAGGCCCGTACACGATGTAGGTGTGGCCGGTGATCCAACCGATGTCTGCCGTGCACCACCAAATATCCCCGTCGTGGTAGTCGAAGATGTACTTGAACGTCGTGGCCGCATAGACCATGTAGCCGCCCGTCGTGTGCAACACCCCCTTAGGCTTGCCCGTCGAGCCAGACGTATACAGGATGAACAGCGGATCCTCCGCGTCCACCCACTCGGGCTCGCACTCGGGCGGTTGATTGGCCACCACGTCGTGGTACCAAATGTCCCGACCCGGCTTCATCGGCACTTCACGACCCGTGCGCCGGACCACGATCACCTTCTCGACGCTCGGCGCGCCCTCCAACGCCTGGTCCGCGTTGGTCTTCATCGGAATGTCGCTCTTCGGACCGCGCAAAGCTGTATCCTGAGTGATGAGAATTTTCGAGCCCGAGTCGTTTAAGCGGTCGCGCAACGATTCCGGACTGAACGCCCCAAAAACCACGGAGTGAATCGCGCCGATCCGTGCACACGCCAAGCAGGCCATGGCGGCCTCGGGGATCATCTGCAAGTAGATGCAGACCCGGTCGCCTTTACGCACGCCCAATGACTTTAAGCCGTTGGCCAAGCGGTTGACCGCCTCGTACAACTGGCGATAGGTGAGGACCTTGTCCTCGCCCGGAATGTTGCCTTCCCATAGGATGGCGGGCTGGTCCGCTCGCGTGGGCAAGTGCCGGTCCAAGCAGTTAACCGTGATGTTCGTCACTCCGCCTTCGAACCACCGAATGTACACCGGCTCGAAAAACGAGAAGTCTCGAACCTTGGTCCACTTCTTCTTCCAGACGAATTGCTCAGCGATCTCGGCCCAGAACCCTTCCGGATCACGAATCGAACGGTCGTACATTTCCTGGTATTGCTCGAAACTTTTGACATAGGCCTTCGCCGCGAACTCCGGCGGTGGCGGGAACTTGCGCACGACAACTCCGCTCTGTTCAGTCATAAGTACCCCTTTCTTTTCTGATTGCGTTCTTTGTGCCGGGCTACACCACATAGCCCGTGGGGAGTGTACAGATTCTCCGCTGGCTTTGCAACGTTGTTCGAACGGATGCGCGGCCGTCCGTTCCAACGCCACCGCATCCTATCCAGCGCAAATACGGCGGGTCGCGCCTTTGCAACCACGCACAACGTCAGCGCGGCGTCCTCCCCCGCTCGCGCGTCCACGATGGACCGTACCACGATGGCCGTTCGGATCGAGAACTCGCGATCGCCGTTCCAAGGCTTGGACGATTTCAGCGTCCAACCGTCCAAACGTTGGATGGCGCCACGCCAAAGTTCACCAGCTGTCGAGCTCGCACGCGGGGTGCGAGCTCGAACCCCGCCGACGACTTCCGATAGCGCCGCCACAACTGATCGATGCAGGCGGCCCAAGCGCGGTGTATGGCCACGCGTCCTGCTTCAGCCCCGGCTGCTCGAACAAAGCACCAAGAACACTTGTGGAACTTGTGCCGCGTGGGAGGGAAAGCGTTGGGCCGCTGGCAACGCACCTGGCTGAAACTGCGACGAAGAGGGTACGTGCAAGAACGCGTGGTACGAACCCAGCAGCGATGGCTCCGCTACGTTTCCCAGCGCAGGCGAACCGCATGGTGCCCACCGCAAAACACGCCACGCCTAGTCTCACGTTCGAATCCAGGCGTCCAATGATCCGATCGAGCCGTGATAAAACCAGCGTCCCCAGCCGAGAGTCAAGATCGTCCATCCGTACAGGATATGTTCCAGGGTAACCGCCCAGGCCGACCCAGTCCGGACGTACGTCCACACAAACCAATACCCAGCAACCCAGGATAAGATGACCGCCCAAGGGTTCAAAAACACCACGTGAGCAATAGCGAACACCGCCGCAGCTGAGTGCATGGCCAGAGCTGGAGACGAGAATAGGACTCGGTAGCGGTGAAAGAAAAACACTCGGTACACAATCGTCTGAGGCACCACCGACACCAGCGCGTAAAACACCAGTACCGCGAGCCAGAACCCGGGCCGATGGCGCGGCAGCCAAAACAACATCTCCGGCGACTTCCATGCCAACCAGGCCGCCAAAAACGCTGAAGCCAGGCCCCAGCGAACCAGGCGGGCGAACCACTGGCCATCCCGAACCCGGTTCCAATCCCAAACCCTCGGATCGAACTCCGGGTCACGGAACAGGAGACAGCTGACCGCAATTGTCGCAAGCCAAAGCCATGGCAACACGGCACGTCCGGGATGAAGAATCGCCAAAGCGAACGGCGCTGCAAGCCCCCAAGCGATAAGCTCGAGCGCGCGAAGCAATCGCGCGACCGGGCGTAGCCGCGTCGGCCCGATGCGGCTGCAGGAGCTCATAAGGACATCAGTCATGCGAGATCCTTTACACGAAGGACGAACGACAGCTCAACCCGGCGCTCTGTGCTAGGGGCGATGGCCCAGGCCGATTATGGGATGAATGGTGGAGCGGATGGGAGTTGAACCCACGACCTCCAGAGTGCGATTCTGGCGCTCTCCCAACTGAGCTACCGCCCCGCCCTGGGACCATGTCAGAATACGCAACAACCTCTCGTTCCGCAAGCTCGACCTTGCAATGGTTAGCGCAGTTTTGTGCCGAAGTGCTCCACTACGGCCGCGCGTTTTGAAGGTCCAGTGCGGCCGAAGCCCAGACACGCGCTTCACCTGTCGCGAATGATCGGCTACGCTAACGTTCAACTTCGCAAGCACTGGCACACTGTTCACGTTCGCAAAGAGAACAGCACTGTGAAGCGCATCGCTTGGGTCGTGATCGCTGCGGCTGGTTGGATTATCGCCGCCATCATCGTGGCGCGCCCTTGGATCACTCTGCGCCACGTCCAGCCCATCACCGTCAAAGGGTACGCCGAACAGGAAGCGACATCCGATTCCGCCAGCTTGACCGCCGTGGCCATTGCCCACAGTCGGAACTCCGCGGAAGCCTACCAAACCGCAGGCCGCTATTTGGATCGCTGCCGCCAAGTGGTTGCCCAAACTCTGGGTGAACATGCACACACGCTCGAACTCGGCGCCAAGGTGACGGAGGTCCGGAAGGTCAGCGAGCAAGGGCAAAAACTTAACGAAGTGGACTATTTTGTCGTGGAGCGGCGATTGCGCGTGGAAAGCGCGGACGTCCATGGCATGGAGCGGCTTGGACACGCGTTGAACGATCTGAATGCCGAAGGCCTCCGCGTGGACGTGCTGGGACCGGAATTCTTCATCTCCAAGACCGCGCTCGAAAAAGTCAAAGTGAACCTGATTCGCGCCGCGACCGAAGACGGGCGGCTCCGCGCTCAAACCATGGCACAAGCTTCTGGCGCGCGGGTCGGGCAGCTGGTCTCCGCCCGGCAAGGGGTATTCCAAATCACCAAGAAAAACTCCAGCGAAACTTCTGATTAACGGAATCTACGACACCGAGACCATCGAGAAGGTCGTTCGGGTCACCGTGACGCTGGAGTACGAAGTCGGTCGCTAAGTCGACGTGCACGACAGTCCGCCCAGCTCGGAGCGCTGGACGATTCTGCAAAACTCGCTACGCTCAGGCGTTATGGCACCTATGATCATTGCCATCGCGAACCAGAAGGGTGGCGTCGGCAAGACTACGACGGCTATCAACCTTGCGGCTTGCTTGGTCGAACGCCGGCGGCGCGTGCTGTTGGTGGACATGGACCCTCAAGCCAATGCGACCAGCGGGCTGGGCATCACTGCGCAGCCTGGGCGAAGCATTTACGCGGCGCTGCTCGGCCGCCTCTCGTTCGGTGAGTGCGTCCACCCGACGGACTACAAGAACTTCGACCTTGTACCTGCGGAGCTGGACCTGGCCGGTGCAGAGGTCGAGTTGCTCCGCCTTCCAGAACCGTTTCTCTGTCTGCGCCAAGCGCTGGAGGCCTTCCGCGCTCACGCCGACTACCATTACATTTTTCTCGACTGCCCGCCGTCACTGGGAACTCTCACAATGAACGCCCTGTGCGCCGCGGATCAGGTTCTGATTCCGCTGCAGTGCGAATACTTCGCACTGGAGGGTTTGAGCGTCATTCTGAGAGTTATCGAGGATCTGCGCGCGGCGGCCCATCCGAGCCTGCGATTGGATGGAATCGTGATGACGATGTACTCCAGCCGCACGAAGCTCGCCAAGCAGGTGGTCGAGGAAGTGGTCCGCCATTTTCCTGACCATGTGTACGAGTCCCTGATTCCCCGCACGGTGCGACTCGGCGAAGCCCCCAGCTATGGCAAACCTGTGATTGTGTACGACCGCACCGGCCTCGGCGCCGCCGCTTACCGTAATCTCGCACGGGAGTTCTTGGCGCGCCACGAAAGCCTCCACACTACTTTGCCGTCCCCAACAACTCCGAGAGCCGAAGAGAGTGACCCTCAACCGGAGGTCGGCGAACTATCCCAAGCCCAGCCAGCTGCCTCTTCGTCGGAAGTCCCGGTGCCTACCGGCTCATCCAAGGATGGGACCGTGGCAACAGGGAATTCGGCATCGTCGACGTCTATGGACCCGCAATCCGAGCCCAGTTGATTTAATTAAAAGTGCTGTCGCACAGACGAGACAAGTGCATTCATTACACCAAGACGGTCACAACACTGGATTGCACACACCTTGCAACCTTGACGGCAACTGCTTTTCACTTGCAGCATCTGCCTTACCAATCCAGCTGAGCCAATATCACCGCGTCCAGAATCCGGCGGCGAGCCTGTGCTTTCGAGAGAAGCCGGATGTACTCATCGGGATATTCCCACTCACCCCGCGAGCAGCCCCACGCCCGTCGACCCACATCATAAGTGCACAGCTCCATATAAAGTGTTACCGGAGCCGAACGAGAATAACCCACTCGGCTGTACTCACGCGTCTCAAAAAACTCTTCGCGGGGCCGGAGGGCCTCGATGCCGCGCAACGAAACCACATGGAAAAACACAAGGTAACGGAACACCCTTGACCAAGGTCCTTCGGGGCCTTCAAAGTAGACTCTCCTCCCTGGAAAGGTCTACAACTCGATCTCGTGTGGAGCCGGTTTATGCCGCCAGCGCGGGTTTAACGGAATGTGCCACCCTTCCACAATCCGCTTCGGCGGAGAGGTGGTGCAAGAACTGCTACACAAACCCGCAACTCCCCAAAAGAACCCACCCAAATATGCCAGAGCTCTCCTTATGGAACCACGCCTTTCACTCTCCAATGTGTACAGGCCAACCCCTACCCGCATAGGGCACTGGAATTGAAGCGACTCAGGCGAGAAAAAGTCATGAATCAGTGCTTGGTGGCTTCCGTCCGTATACCGATTCGACACTGAGTGACAACCCCCAATGCCCACTCTAGCACCATACACCGCTCCGTTCAGACCCATTTGCTCCGCCTCTTGTTCCACATATCCAGAACTCCGACCGAGCCGTCTCAGCCGCCTTTCACACTACTCCGGCATATCCTCCCACGCCTCCAGCAGGTGCAATGGGAAACACCCCGCTGTAATCCCAAGTAACCTCTGAAGCACCCGACCGCTCATACCGTTCGGCACCGCTGACATCGGCAAGTAGTTCACCATATAAATCGCCTACGGATCACTCTGCCCTGCTCCCCAAACATTCATTGCCGGCAAGTGGGCCGATGCCGGCCGCCCCGCTTGAGCCCGTGCCACCGTCACCGTCGGCC
>CAACVY010000012.1 GCA_900661335.1 uncultured bacterium
ACTCGAACTGATGCGCGCGGTGGTCCAGCGCGTACGCGCCGCGAAGGTGGAAGTGGCTGGGCAGACCGTGGCCCACATTGACCGTGGGTTGCTTGTGCTGCTTGGCGTGGCGGCCACCGACACCTCGGAGGACGCCGCCTGGCTGGCCGGCAAAGTGGGCCGGTTGCGGATTTTCGACGACGACGAGGGAAAGATGAACCTGGACGTGCGCACGGTCGGCGGCGAAATCTTGGTCGTTAGCCAGTTCACGTTGCTGGCCGACTGTCGGAAAGGCAACCGACCCTCGTATACAGATGCTGCTGCGCCTGTAAGGAAAGCCGGCGAAGATAGTGGTTCGGTCCGAGTGAAGGCGAATGTGTTGGCGTTACTTCCGTTACCTACCCGGCGGGGAAGTTTCCGTGTCCACAGTTTTGGGCGCTGCCGATCGCGATTTCAAAACCAGTTGGAGTGCTTCAACTTTTGTAGCGCCTACTCGTCTATGGCCTCGTTGTTAGGCCGTTTGAATTGTATAAACGCGCGACAGAATTGTCTTGCATCTTCGCCTGGATCTGCTACGATGCGCTCAGTTCGCAAATTGTCAAATATGCGAACGAGAGGAGAAGGACATGGAACTGCAACAACGAAAACTGACTCTGGAGATTACGGGGGAACACAACCGGCGGCTGGTATTTCAACTGATGCGCCGCTTGCGCACGAGCTCGAGGCAACAAATCTCTGACATGACCTCGCTGCATCGTTCGACGCTCTCCAAAATCATGAGCGAGTTTCTCGAACGAAAGCTCGTCCGCGAGATCGGTACGGAAATACCCGCAGTGAAGCGGGTGGGCAAGCGTCGAGTTAAGTTGGAAATCTGCGGTGAAATCGGCTGGACCATCGGCATCGGAATCAACTTAGGCTGGGCCCGTATGGTTTGGGTGGACGCCGCAGGGAAGGTGCTGCGCGAACATCGCTTCGACATCCCCAAGGACATCAACAAAGTCCCAGAAGCCCTCAAACAGGCGCTGGACGGTCAAATGGCTGAGACCCCGTTGCCGCCGGGCCGTCTGTACGGCGCAGGGGTGGCCACACCGGGAATCACCAACTCGGACACCGGCGTGCTGATTTACTCGGAATACTTCAAGGTCCGCAACTTCCCGCTCGCGGACGCCATCCGCCGCCAGCTCAACATGCCGGTGGTGGTGGATAACGACGCCCAGCTGGAGGCGTTGGCTCACCTCAACCAGCCCGATACCAGCAGCGGAGACGATTTTGTCTTCCTCTACGGAAATTACGAGGAGAGGGACGGCGCTTGTGTCTTCACCGAGTTCGGCTCGGCAATCGTGATCGGCGCACAGTTGTATCGGGGGGCGCACCGAGGTGCGGGCGAATTATCCGGGCGGTTGCGGTTCCCACCCTCCCCGCCGCTTCAGCCGGATGACTTGCAGCTACTGGAAACCCCCGACGGGCCCATGAACGACCGTTTGGAGGCGCTCGCAGAACACTTGGCTCCGTACGCCGCCACTCTGGCCGGATACATTGACCCGGTTTCGATCGTGCTCGGCGGGGCGGTGGATTGGTACAACCGAGCATTTCGACAACATCTTCAAGCGCGAGTGAACGAACAAGTTCAGCCGTGGTTCGCGGGCCGCGAAATTCGCGTCGAGGCCGCTCAAGTGCCCGCCGCGGGGTCCGCCTACGGCGCCGCGTTGCTAGCGTTGGACCAAGTGCCAGTGACCGAGCTGACCGGAGAACGCTAACTCCCGACCAGTCGGCTTCGCTAGGCTCCGCATGGGCTTCGGGGTGCGCGGCGCAAGTTTTCGGACGCGCTGATCGCGCTCAGCCGCTTGGAATTTGACGACACATTCATTCCGCTGCGTGCCGTCCCACGGGAGTGCTTTTCTCGCAGGTCAGGTGATTCCAAGGACGGCTTTGGTTCAGCCGCGGATGTAAAAGTCTCGAAACTCTCCCGTGGGTTCGGCCCATTCCACCTGGACCTCCTCCACACGCGCCAGCGGCGGGCCTTGGCGCAACCAGGCGCGGAGGGCCTCGAGCGCCGCACGGGGACCTTCGGCCACCACGCGTACCGTGCCATCGGCCTGGTTCGCCACCCACCCGGTCAAGTGTAACTGCCGCGCAACTTCCCGCGTATGCGCGCGGAAAAACACACCTTGAACATGGCCGCGCACGACCGCAATCATCCGCTGGAAAGCTGGCTCGCTCATGCGAATCATTCCACCACGGCATCGCCGGCCTCGCAATCATAACTCCCTCGTGCAAACCGCGCGGATTGCCGAACAGATCCGCAGCACTGAGCGCCGGGCACTTTCCGCTGTAGTCCAGTGAGAGGCTGGACGCTCCCCTTGGTTCGGGCAATCCTTCCGAAGTGCCCACGGCGCCCGCCCTAGAGCCCAGGCCGCGCGACTGTCCCGCAGTGCCGCACTACACCGCAAACTGGACAAAGCCCCCTCGTACCCCTGCACGTCCCCGGAAGCCCGGGACGCACGTTCCGCCCACGGCGGAGGCGCGTCGGTACATGGATGCGCATTTATGATTGACTTCGATCGGATGTGTGCTAGAATGTTCACAAATCGTCATGGGCTCGAGCTCCAAGACTTTGCCGGTAGAACGCTGGAACCGAATCCGGGAGGCGCTGAAAACCGAACGGGTCGTCCGCGTGGTGGATTTGTGCCGCCGGCTGGGCGTGTCCTCGGCAACCCTGCGGCGAGACTTGGAGGAATTGGAGGCACGAGGGGAGCTGCACCGTGTCCACGGGGGCGCGGTAGCGGTGGATAGTCGGCTAGACGAGCCGGTGTTTGAAGACAAAGCCGAGATGGCCGCACGGGAGAAACACCGGATCGCGGAAGCTGCGCTGCGGCGGATTGCCTCGGGCTGGACCGTGTACCTGGATGGTGGCAGCACGGTGTTGAACTTGGCCCGAGAGCTTCGTACCCGGAAGGACGTCGTTGTGGTGACCAACTCTCTGCGCGCCGCGATGGAGCTGGCGGGGGAAGGTCCGCGCACCATTTTGGTGGGTGGGGAACTGCGGCGCCTTAGCCAGACCCTCGTGGGTCCGCTGACACGGTACGTGCTGGACGCCCTCCAGTTCGACATCGCTTTCATGGGCACGATGGGCATTTCTCCCGACGGCACCATTACCACCACCGAGCCGGCGGAGGCGTTCACGAAGGAATGGGTACTCGGCCGAGCTCATCAGGTCGTTTTGCTGGCGGACCGCAGCAAGTACGGGAAAGTCGCCTTTGCGCGTGCAGGCCATATGAAAGATGTGGATGTGGTGATCACCGACCGAGGGTTGTCGGCGGAGTGGCGGCGACGCCTCCGCACTTGGTCGGTGCAATTGGTGGAGGTCTAGGACTGACGGAATTGACTCGCACAGCAATTCAGAAAGGAGCCTCGAGATGTCATCACCGATCTACCTAAGCAATGTTCGACCCGATTTCACGCCCTTCCGTGAGGACTTGGGCGTGTTGCCGGGGTACACCTACTCCGGCACACTCGCCCAAGAACTGGAACGCGGGCGCCTCACGCCGCAACAGGCCCTGAACCTGTTCGAGGACATGCTCATCATCCGCGAAGTGGAGGACATGATCGTCCGACTTCGATCCGGCGCCTACGATCCCCTGCCGGGGTACAATTACCGAGGGCCCACGCACGTTTCGATCGGCCAAGAAGGGACCGCCGTCGGCGCGTGCAGTGTGTTGCGCGTGACCGATCGGATCACCAGCACTCACCGCGGGCATGGCGACAGCCTCGCCAAGGGCTGTTCTGCCATCCGCCAGATGTCCGAGGAGCAGTTGCGTGCTCGCGTGCCGGGCAGCACCAAGTCGGGAACTGAGTTGCTGGAGGAAGTGCTCGAGGATCACGTGTTCCGCACGATCGCGGAGCTGTTCGGCAAGGACGATGGCTACTGCCGCGGGCGCGGCGGCGGGATGCACATCGCCGACTTCCGCGTGGGCCATCTGGGGGCAAATGCCATCGTGGGCGGCGGCGTGCCTATCGCCACTGGCGCGGCCATGGCACTGCGGTACTTACGATCGTCCGATATCGTGTGCTGCTTCGCAGGCGATGGCGCGTATGCCAACGGAGTGGTGCTCGAATCGCTGAACTTCGCCTGCCAAGCCCAATGGACCAACCACCTTGCCGGCGATCATCGCTACGGTTTGCCGATCATTTTTCTGATTCAAAACAACCTCTACGGCATGACGTGCCGAGCGGTGGAGGAAGTGTTCGGCGTCCGCCACCTCGGGCGCCGCGGGGCCGGCTTCGCGGACAACAACATGCACGCAGAAGTCGTCAACGGCATGGACTGTCTGGCGGTGCGGGACGCGGTGCTCCGAGCCGCCGAGCTGTGTCGCCGTGGCGACGGTCCGGTGCTTCTGGATGTGGTCACCTACCGTTACTACGGGCATTCGCTGGGAGATCCCCGGGTGGAGTACCGGGCGCGCGAAGAGGAAGCAGCGTGGCGTGCACAAGATCCGATCGAACGGCTGAAGCGTCAAATTCTCGACACCGGCATCGCCACGCCCGACGAGCTGGCGGCCATCGAACAGCGCGTGCGCGATCGCAACACGCGCGCGGCATTGCGCGCCGCGGACGCCCCTGACCCGCGACCGGAAGACGTGCTGAAGTTCCTGTACACCACCAGTCGGTGCGATGAGGTGCCCGAACCGTACCGGAATGTGCAAGTCCTCGATCGCGAGGCCTCTCGCGTGAAGCGCGACGCGCAGGGGCGAATTACCTACCGCGACGCGATCAAAGAAGGCATGGTCGAAGAAATGCTCCGCGACCGTCGCGTGATCTTCTACGGCGAAGACGTGGCGGAGTATGGAAATGCGTTCAAGTTGAGCAAGGGCATGCTGGAAACGTTCGGGCGCGAGCGGGTGTTCAACACGCCCATTTCCGAAGCTTGCATTTGTGGCACCGCGGTTGGAGCGGCGATGGTGGGGCTGCGGCCGATCGTGGAGTTGATGTACATGGATTTCGCGCTCATGGCCTCCGACCAAATCGCCAACCAGGCGGGCAAATGGCAGTACATGAGCGGCGGCCAGACGAAGATGCCCCTGGTTATCCGCGCCTCCGTGGGCGGCGGGAAAGGCTACGGCGGCCAACACTCGCAGACGCTCGAGAGCGTGTTCGCCCATATCCCTGGACTCTACGTCGTCTATCCTTCAACCCCGTACGACGCCAAGGGATTGATCAAGGCAGCCGTGCGCGACGACAACCCCGTGCTGTTCGTCGAATCCCAACTGCTTTACAGTGAAAAGGGCGTCGTGCCGGAAGAGGACTACCTGGTCCCGATCGGGCAGGCCGATGTAAAACGCACGGGCACGGACTTGACGTTCGTCGGCTGGGGACCGGCCATCCTGGACGCATTACGTGCCGCGGACGCGCTTGCGCAAGAGGGCATCCAGGCCGAGGTCGTGGATATTCGGTCGCTCGTACCGCTGGATGAAGAGACGATACTCCGTTCTGTAGCCAAGACAGGACGCTGCGTGGTGGTCAGCCAAGCGGTACAAATCGGAAGTTTCACGGCGGAAATCGCGGCCCGGATCATTGAGCACGCCTTCGATGAATTGGATGCGCCCGTGGTACGCGTGGGCGCCAAGGACGGCATTGCACCGCAATCCCATGTACTTGAAGCCGCGTTTTTACCGAACGTCCAGGACATGATCGCGGCCGCCCGGAAGGTACTGGCGTGATCACACCGGCCCCCAAGTTCATGTTCGTGGAGGGTTGAGCCATGCCCCATGCAATTGCCATGCCCAAACCCGGCCAGTTCACCGAAGAGTGCACAATTCTTCGCTGGCGAAAAAAAGAAGGTGATCCCGTCGCGAAAGGGGACATCTTGTTCGAAATCGAAACCGACAAGGCCAACATGGAGGTGGAGAGCTTCTACGAGGGAGTGTTGTTGAAGATTTTGGTCCCCGAGGGCGGAACCGTGCCCGTTCAAACGATCGTGGCCTATGTGGGACAGCCTGGGGAGCCCATCCCCGAAGCTCCATCCCCACCCCAGCCCGAGGGCCCCGCGTCCCAGCGTGCCGCACCACCGGCGAGCAACGCAGCCACAGCGCAGGCCACGCCCTCCGCTACGGCCGCGCTAGAGGGATCGGTGACTGCACCGCGACCTGTCGCAGTACCCACCGGCACGTCAGTGCCGCCCCCGCCCGCGGCCACAGCGGTCGCAGCGGCCATATCCACTCCCGAGACGCCTTCCAAATGGCGCATCAGCCCTCGCGCACGGCGCCTTGCCCGAGACGCGGCCATCGATCCTTCCAAGATCCCGGGCACGGGGCCGGGTGGTCGCATTGTCGAGCGAGATGTGCGGGCCTACTTAGACGCCCATGGCTACCACCGCCTCCGCATCAGCCCGGCCGCCAAAGAGCTGGCCCGGCGCGAAGGCGTGGACATCCTGACCGTGCGCGGAACCGGCGAAGGTGGCCGAATCCTGGTGGAGGACATCCGCCGGGCGATCGCAGAGCGGCCGCAACTGATGAGCCGCATGCGACAAGTGATCGCCCAACGGCTGACCCATAGCTTCACGACCACCCCGCACTTCTTCGTCACCCTCGGCGTGGACATGACCGACCTGTTGAGGTTCCGGCAAGAGCTCAAAGACCGCGGCGCGCCCTATACCGTGACGGACTTCATCGTGGCCGCCGTGGTCCGCAGCCTCATGGAGTTTCCCGAGTTCAATAGCCGCACCGATGGCCGCTACGTCTGGCGCTCGACCAAAGTGCATCTGGGGCTCGCCGTGGCTCTGGAGCATGGACTCGTCGTGCCCGTGATCCGCGACGCGGACGACCTCTCGCTGGCCGAACTTCACGATCGTGCGGCCGCGCTCGTGCAAAAGGCGCGGGATGGCAAGCTGACGCCGGATGACATGACCGGCGGCACGTTCACGATCTCCAACATGGGCATGATGAACGTGGATCACTTCACGGCCATTATCAACCCTGGAGAGGCGGCGATCTTGGCGGTGGCCAGCACCCGCGAGGTCCCGGTGGTACGTAACGGCCAGGTGGTGGTGCGATCGATCATGAACATCACCTTGTCGGCGGACCATCGGCTCGTGGATGGGGCCGCGGCCGCCAAGTTCATCAACGCGATTCGTTCGAAACTCGAAGACATCGCTCGATGGCGATCCGAGGTGTGAAGGAGAACCTAAGATGTCGTGGGCCGAGTCTGGTTCGTATGACTTCGACGTAGTCGTGATTGGCGCTGGCCCGGGCGGGTACCCGGCCGCCATTCGCGCGGCGCAGTTGGGGGCCCGCACGGCCATTGTGGAGCGCGAAGCGTGGGGGGGAACCTGTCTGAACTGGGGCTGCATCCCCACCAAGGCCATGATCGCCAGCGCAGAGTTGGCGTGGCAGGCGCGGCACGGAGAGTCGTTGGGCATCGTCGCGCCCGGCCTCTCGGTGAACTACCGAACCTTGTTGGAACACAAACAGGCCACCGTCCGCAAACTATCGCAAGGCATCCAATCGCTGTTGAGGGCCAATGGCGTGGATATGATCGAAGGGCAGGCCTCCTTCATCAGTGCGGATCGACTCCACGTGCGCGGTCCCTCGGGCGATCGCTGGCTCCGGGTGCGGCGCGTGATCATCGCCACGGGCTCCACCTCGTCCTTCCCTCCCGGTGTTCCCACACATGCCCGCATCGTCGAAAGTCGAGTGTTTCTAGACCTGCCCGAACTCCCCGCGCGGCTCCTGGTGTTGGGTGGTGGGTATATCGGTTGCGAACTGGCGGCCATGGCGGCGATGTTGGGCAGCCAGGTTACGATCGTGGAACTGCTGGATGATATCCTGTTGCTTCTGGACGACGACGCCCGCGCGGTCGTCCGAAGATCGCTCGAACGCACGCTCGGCGTGCGTATCTTGTCCGGGCGACCCGCCGAGTCCATCGAGGCGGGCGACAGCGGAGTCCGACTGCGCGTGGGCGATGAAACCCTCGAAGGAGACGTGCTGCTCGTGGCCACGGGCCGGCGGCCGATGACCGAGGGTTTGTGTCCCGAGCGAGCCGGCTTGCCCCTGGACCCCAAAGGCTATATCCGCGCAGACGCCCGGAACCGCACCTCCGTGCCGGGCATCTATGCCATCGGCGATGTCAACGGCGGGCCTCAACTCGCGCACGCGGCGACGTCACAAGGATTGATCGCCGCGGAAGACGCCTGTGGCCGGTCCCCACGGCCCAATGAACACCTGGTTCCAGGCGTGATCTTCACGCATCCAGAAGTCGCCATGGTCGGTCTCACTGAACGAGAAGCTGCGCAACGCGGTGTGGCGGTGAACGTGGGGCGCTTCCCCTACGCTGCGCTGGGCCGGGCGCTGGCCGCCGGTGAACGCGAGGGGTTTGTGAAGTGGATTGCCGAAGCCGATACCGGTCGGCTCGTCGGAGCCTGTGCAGTGGGTGCCCGTGCAACCGACCTCATTTCCGAAGCGGCGGTGGCCATTCGCGCCGAGCTCACGGCGCACGAAGTAGGCCGAACCATCCATCCCCATCCGACCTTTGGTGAACTTTGGATGGAAGCGGCCCACGTGTTGGAAGGTGCCCCGGTGCACATCCCTCCGTCGCGCAAGACGTAGCGCGTGGCCTTGGCGGACCGTCCCGAGCCCAAGGCTCGCCAGCGCGCTCGGTGCGACACCACCTTCAGTGTAAGAACCGCGCCATTCACCACGCGAAGCATGCGCCGCGCGGATCCCGTGCTTCGGACCCGTCCTCGTGGCCCGTGGCACGACTCCCCGCGACGCCGGACCGTGCGCGCTATGGCGGCTTCACTCCATCCCGTCACGTCACGGGGGGCGGCGGCATCTCAGCCAACGCCGAAGCAGAAGTTGCCGCGCTCATCTGGCGGTATGCGACGGCCAGCCCCAGCGGGAAGAACGGCGCCGTGACCACCGCACCAATCCCGCATGCCAACGCGCCGAGGCCGGACAGGATCTGCAGCACCAAGACGTACACCGCCAGCATGAGAAACACCGGCTTCGCCATCGCAAAACTCGTTCGAAGAGCGCCGATTCCATCCATGTGCTGTTCCCAGATCAGGAACGGCGCAAAGGCCCACGCAGTGCCGACCACCGCCGGCACCAGCGCCGATAACCGCGACAATACCCACGTGAATTGGAGAAGGAGTACGAGCAGGAACGTCAGTCCCACCCAGGCGATCGCGTATATCAAACCGGGAACGAAGTACTTCAAGCCTTGGAACACATCCCCCACTTGGGCCGGTTGGCCATCCATCCGCTTGAGGATCACTCCGCACACGCCGACCGTCAACGGCCCCAGAAGAATACCTAGAGTCAGGATCCCCAACAGCCCGGCAATCAGGTTGATCACGATCCATAGGGCCAGGTTCGATTTGAACAACTCCCATGTTCGATTCAGCCACCCACCGATATCCACTTGTGCGTTTGTTGCACTCACCCGGTACCTCCGTTCCACAGCGCTACTGTACACCTTCCCCGGCGTAGCGCAATGGTCCGCAGTCCAGTCGGACATCCAACGCAACCGCGCGGGCCGTGGCCTCGGGCGTGATGGTCACGCCGCAGAGCGGAAGAACGTACGGCTCAACGAAGACGGCGGAACGCGTTGTGCGGAGGCGGGGCAGTTCGCATTGAAACTAGGCTTTGGAAAAGTCCTTCACAGGCGGCCGGCGGCCCAGCGGATCGAACGCTGCAGAATTTCGCGGAACATGGGATGTTCCCATGCCTTCGCATCATGGCCGTGCTGGAGAAATACCACCCGCGCCCGCTCGTACGAAGTGGTCCAGGCCAATGCGGGCATGCTCCGCGGGTGATCGGTGGTTAATAGCACGTGGACCGACGGAGCGATATAACAGCCGCCGTAGATCTCATCGTGAATCGTGTAGTCCTTCAGCCCCCGCGTGATCGGATGCTCCCGATCGGCAATGGTCACCCGAACATCCTGGTCATGGGCGTACCAAGAGGCGGGCAACTCCGTTCCCCGAATCGTGCGCGGTTTCAGGATGTAGGCGCCCCCGAGGATGTTCACGTACTCCTCCCACGTCGGGTGCGCCGCAAAGTTATGGTGCAACGACACCAAGCCAACGCCTGCACGCAACTGCGCGATCAGCGCCTCGCGGTGCTCCGGCGAAAGATCCGCCACCATGTCGTAGCGCACGATCACATCCCACCGCGGCTCCGGACCCGGCCGAAGGAGGTCCGCGTCGCGCGGCAGCTCGCACCGCGTATAGTGCACATCTGCAAAACTGTCCCACATGGCCCAGAACTCCTTCTGCTGGAACCCATGGCCGCCGTACGTCACCAACACCCGAATCGGCGGAGGGATCAGTGCACGCAACACCGGTTCCACCCACTGGTTCCGCGCCATGTCCCACACGACAAAATCCCCATCGAATTGCCAATAGGCCCAGCTCCACCCTCGCCGCTCCGCGGCCCGCGCCACCGCGGCCAGATAGCGTACGCGGGACTCCATAGGCGCAGCATCGTAGACACCGAACTCGCCCAGGTAGACCGAGCACCCGCGCGCGGAGGCCCATGCCGCGACGCGGTCGAAGTCATGCTCGATACGCCCGACTTCTTCCGGAGTGCCGTTCCACACCACGCCCACCCTGTCTTTTCTCCCCGCCCACGATGCACCTTGGTGTGTGAAATCCATCGGCTCGTAGTAGTGAACGGTCAGCACGATGTGCCGATCGTTCTCCGGGAGCCGCAACGCGTCGAGTGCCTGCACGGAGTTCCACTGCGCCGGGCCGAGGACCACCGTACGGCTCGGCTGCTGGGCGCGCACGATGTTCAATGCCTCCATGAGCAATTCATTCCACCGCGCGGGCGTCAATTGGCCGTGCGGCTCGTTCAGTAACTCGAACGCCACTGAGTCCGGCGCGTCCCGCAGCCGCTCGGCCATCTGCCGCCAAAACGCCAAAAACCGGGCACGGTTTCCTTCGAGGTCGCGGCCCATGGCTTGGAACTCGTGGCAGTCGAGCACGACCGCCAGACCGTTCGACGTCGCCACACCTACAACCCAGTCCAACGTGTTCCACCATTGGGCGGACAACGTGAGGTCCGGTCCCATGTGGCGGAACGGATGAAGGTTGACTCGGACGTGCTGGAATCCGGCCTCGCGAATCGCGCGCATGTGTTCAGCCCGAAACCGCGCCTGCTCGAGCGATTTCCAGATGGGATCGTAGCCCAAGATGTTCACACCGCGCCCGAACGGCGACGCCCAAGCGCTCACGCCGCACACCGCCGCGATCCCCAGCGTGCCCAGCCAACGCACGTGCTTCATTCACCGACCTCCTTGCCGCGCAACTCCACGCAGATCTCTGACCCCGCGGGCGCGACGCGACCATGCTAGCAACTCATCCACGCGCGCGAAAGCCCACACGTCTGCGGCCGCGGACTCCGGGCATGGGGGTACGGAAAGCCCGCAGAGTCGCCGCGCGGTTTGGGACAACGCCTGCGGCGAACCGACTAATGAACCGGCCCGTGGATCCAAGTTCGAGCGTACGCTCGGGACCGCCCGATTCGGCCTCCGCGACGCCAGCCGCAGGCAGATGGAGCCGGCCGCTCAGCGGTCGGGCAGGTACTCCTGGAGCAGGTGGAGCATCTTCCGGTCGAGTTTGTGGCCGCGCCAGTCTTCGTACTGCACGTCTTCCCGCCCGCTATCGAGCACGCCGAAGGACCCGCGAAAGTTCCACAGTGCCCAGCCGAAGCCGGCTTGTTTCCACAGCTCGAGCCAACTGCGCATCCAGGCCAGAGCGACGTCGTGGGGCGTTTTGTTGTAGCAGCCAAACTCACCGACAAACACTTCCTCGCCTTGCGCGGCGATGTCGATCCATGGCCGCAAGTATTCCTTCAAAGGCTGGTCAGGCTCCGTTCTGGGCGGCGGTAAAATCCGGCCATCTTGGCTGACCTGCCACACGCCCTGGGTGAGCCCCCATTCGGCGATAGCGCCGAAGCTTCGCTGGGGCGCACCGGGCCATTGAAGTCGAACCTCACGGATAAGAACCCAGTCGCCGGAGACCGCATCCAGAGAGACTCTGCGAGCCACCGAGGGTAGAGTGACCGACCAGACCACGCCGGTGCGCGAGCGGTAGATGGCCCAACGCTTCTCACCCGGATCTCGTTCCCATTCCATGGGTTCCGCCGCCCCATCAAGGCGCCGCCGCCCAATCTCTCGATCGTCGGCTTGCGCCCGAAGCTCCACCGGCCCACTCAGACCAGTGAAGACCCACGAGACCCTCGCCTGTGCTGGGAAACGCCCCTCCAACACCATGGGCGACCGAAACTCCGGCTTGACTGGCCCGTAGAGGTAACCGGGCAGCCGCAACAGTGGCCAGGTCGGTGTGGGCCACGTGTCAGAACCTTTAACCCAACTGGCCCGATAGTGTGAAATTTGGCCGGGATGGTAGCCGCGCGTGGCCTGCACCACATTGGAATAGGCCAAGAACTCCACACACGGATGCCGCCCAGCTTCGAACCCGTCCACGATCACCAACCGCGCCGGATCAATGCGATGGATGGCCTCGATTGCGCGCCGGTGGACCGCCAGATAGTTCTCGCGGCTGGTGCGGGTGGGTTCGTTGAGCAAGTTGAAGCTCAGCTCGGCGGAGGGGAGGCCTTTGTATCGGCGGGCGAACATCTCCCAGTGCGCGATGAACACGCGCTGCGCCTCGGGGTCGGTCCAAAGATCTGCGGGCTCCGGTGGGGGGTTGATGCAAAAGCCGGGCGCGCGGTGAAGATTGATGCAGACGTGCACGCCATACTTCCGCCCGTACTCCACGGCCTGGTCAATCTCGGCCAGCACATCTTCCCGAAACTCGAGCGAGCGCCAGTCCGGAGTGTAGCAGCGGTAATCCAGCGGCAGCCGTACGAAGTTGAAACCCAGTTCCCGAATCCACCGGAAGTCGTCTTCCTCAAACGGCCGCTGGTTCCGCGCCGTGAATTTCTCGAGGAGGTTAAAGCCTCGCCAACGCGAGACGTCCACCCGGCCAGTCGTCGCGGGCCCGGCGTGGAGAGATGCGAAGGCCAACGCACATGCGGCAAGAGCACACTTTAGAAACTTCCGTCCGTTTAGGCGTTGCATCGGTTCACTCCTTGCCGGACATAGTCGCCGAACCCGCCACTGCATTCAACACCGACTAGTCGCGGGGTAGCCCGATCAAAACCTGTGCACTTCGATGACGGACGACGTCGCGCTGAACTTCCATGAACCATGCAATGAAGTTCCGTCCTTTCCTTGCCGAACCGTCGGTGCAGGATGGGTCACGGCCCCGCCCCTGCCCACGTGGTTCGCGCGTTCAGAGGGTCGGCAGGTGACCCCAACGCACGGATGGCCCCGGACCACGCGGCCGTCCCACGTACTGCCGCCGCTCTGCTGTGCCGTCCGGCGCAACAAAGATCCGCTGGCTCCAGCGCAGCTACACTGCCCGCCCGTAGAGCGATGAAGGAAAGCCGAGTGGCTCCGAGCTCATTTGAAGCGTTGCGACCGGCTTATCGGACCTTACGTTGTCAGCTGTCGGAGCTCGTGCCAAGATGGACAACATGAAGAGACTCACCGTCGCGATAGCCCAAATCAATTCGGTTGTCGGCGCGCTAGTTCCAAACGCGGATAAGATTCTCCGGTTTGCACTCCAAGCGCGGGCCGCCGGAGCGAACGTGGCGGTGTTTCCTGCGATGAGCCTCACAGGACACCCGCTGGAGGATCTCGTGCTGAAACCTCATTTCCTCGAAGACTGCGGAGGAGAGATCGCGCGGTTGGCCGTGCGGTTGCCGCCGGAGATGATGGTCGTACTAGGTGCGCCCCAGCGCCCGACGGATCCGGGGGCTCGTCCGTGGCATGCCGCCTTCGTGTTCCAAGGCGGATTCGTGCGAGGGGTTGCGCGGAAGATCCGATTGTCCCGAGTGGGCTGTGACGAGGCTCGCGTTTTTGCCCCCGGAAGCCATCCCACCGTGGTCCGCGTGAGCGGAAGCGCCATTGGCATTCATCTCGGCGAGGACTCGTGGGCCGTTCAGGAGCTCCCCTGCAAAGCACTCGGAGGCGGACGCTTGGATTTGCTACTCAATTTGTCTGCCTCGCCCTACCATCGCGGGCAAGTCACCCAACGGCGCGCGGCGATTGCCGCCATTGCACGCGCAGTGGATGCGCCGGTCGTGTTTTGCAACTTGGTCGGCGGGCAGGACGAGCTGGTGTTCGATGGCGGCAGCTTTGCGATGGCTCCTGGAGGCGAGTGGTTGGCCCGAGCCAAACGCTTCGAAGAGGACCTATGTATTGTGGACCTCCCGGTTCGCTACCGTGCCGAAGACGTACAGTTCGCCGAGGCCGACGTGATCGAGTTACCGGAGCTCGTGGACGGCACGCCGTTCCCCCAGCGATCGTGGGCGGAATGGCCGGACGGGCCGGAGGAAGTCTACCGTGCGCTCGTGCTAGGGTTGCAGGACTACGTCAACAAGAATGGGTTTCGCAAAGTCGTCATCGGCCTGAGTGGCGGCATCGACTCGGCCCTGGTGGCCGTGTTGGCCTGCGACGCCCTCGGGCCGGAACGAGTCGTCGGAGTCTCCATGCCCACACGGTTCAGTTCGGCGGAAACTCGCGCGGATGCCGCCGCATTGGCGCGAAATTTGGGAATCGAATTCCGCGAAATCTCGATTGACCGGCTCTTCCAAGCAGCTTTGGACGAACTGGGGCCCCAATGGCCGGGCCGGGAGCCCGACACCACCGAAGAGAACCTGCAGGCTCGCATCCGCGGAGTGGTGCTGATGGCCTTGTCGAATAAGTTCGGATGGTTGGTGCTCGCCACGGGTAACAAAAGTGAAGTGGCCACAGGGTATTGCACGCTGTACGGCGATACCGTGGGAGGTTTCGCTGTGTTGAAGGACGTGCCGAAGACGCTCGTCTACGAACTAACCCGTTGGCGTAACGCGCGGCAAGCTGTGATACCTCAAGGTTGCTTGGAACGCGCACCCAGCGCAGAGCTCCGCCCGGGGCAGAAGGACACGGACTCGCTGCCCCCCTACGAGGTGCTGGACCCAATTCTCGAACGCTACGTCGAGCAGGACCAATCGTTTGATCAAATCGTTCGCGCCGGGTTCGATCCGATGGTTGTTCGCCGGGTCATTCGAATGGTGGACGGCAGCGAGTACAAGCGCCGCCAGGGCGCGCCGGGCGTGAAAATCACGCCGCGTGCGTTCGGCCAAGACCGGCGCATGCCGATCACCAACCTCTACCAAGAACGGCTTTGAAATTCTCGGAAGACCTTGCTCCAACACGCAGCCGCCCTTGCATGGGGAGAACCCGCCTCCGCGGCCCGAGTGGCGGGATTCGTACAGGGAGGACGTGCTCTTACTCAAGGCGAGTCGTCCTCAACTATCCGCTCCAGGACGAACGCGTACCCGCGCGTACCTCGCGCAAATCTCCCATACCGATCCACGCAGAAGCCCGAGCCGAGTGGATGCTGCGGCTCGGGCTTCTTTGAAGTCCGTCCAGCTTGTGCGCGGCTTATCGGAACAAGGGGGGGACGTTCTTTAGCACGGGAGCAATGACCAGGGACACCACGCTCATCAGTTTCATCAAGATGTTAAGCGACGGGCCCGCGGTGTCCTTGAAAGGATCTCCGACGGTATCCCCGACCACGGCCGCCTTGTGGGGATCGGATCCCTTCCCGCCGTGTGCACCTGCCTCGATATGCTTCTTGGCATTGTCCCAGGCGCCGCCGGCGTTGGCCATGAACAAGGCCATGACGACGCCGCTGGCTGTCACGCCTGCCAACATGCCGCCCAGCATTTCCTTCCCGAATACAAAACCAATCACCACCGGCGTGAGCACGCCCAGCAACGCGGGCACGGTCATCTTTTTGATCGCAGCGGCCGTCGCGATGTCTACGCACTCCGCATAGTCGGCGCGCACGCCCGGTCGTCCTTCCAAAAGTCCTGCAATTTCGCGGAACTGACGGCGCACCTCTTCCACCATGGAATAGGCAGCTTGTCCCACAGCTTGCATCGCGAATGCGGAGAAGAGGAACGGCATCATAGCTCCAATCAACAGCCCGCTCATCACCTTGGCGTCGGTCACATCAATCACCGGCAACCCAACCGTTTCCCGGAAAGCCGCGAACAGTGCCAGTGCCGTCAACGCGGCGGATCCGATGGCAAAGCCCTTCCCGATCGCCGCCGTCGTGTTACCGCACGCGTCCAGCTTATCCGTCCGTTGCCGGACCTCCTTCTCCAGGTGCGACATCTCCGCGATGCCACCTGCGTTGTCCGCGATGGGTCCGTACGCGTCCACGGCCAACTGGATGCCCGTGGTCACCAGCATGCCGAGACCGCCAATCGCAATACCGTACAAGCCCGCAAACCGATACGTGAGAATCACGGCCGCCGACAGCACCAACACCGGCAGGGCTGTGGAAATCATTCCCACGGCGAGGCCAGCAATAATGTTCGTGGCCGCACCCGTGACGGCCGAGTCCGCAATCTTGTTCGAGGGCGGCTTACCTTCCGCCGTGTAGTATTCGGCTAGCAGGCCAATCAATACCCCGGCCAACAAACCAACGATGGCCGCTTTGAAAATTCCCATCGCCGAGTAAGTTTCCTGGATCGTCTGAATGCTCCCATCCCGGAAGGTGGTCGAGATCAGCTCGAACTGAGCCGGAGCGACCGCCTTGACGATGGGCCATGTCAACACCGCCATGACCACCGCGGCGGTAATTGTGCCCATATTCAACGCGGTCTGCGGATTCCCACCCTCCGAGCTGCGTACAAAGAAGGTTCCAAGGATGGACACCACGATTCCCACCGCAGCTAGAACCAACGGGAGCAGCACGAGGTTGAGCGCGTTGACACCATCCTGGAGCGACTTCGCCGTGGCACCCAGCACCATCGCCGAAACGATGGCGCCGACGTAAGACTCGAACAAGTCCGCGCCCATGCCGGCGACGTCGCCGACATTATCGCCGACGTTGTCCGCGATCACGCCCGGGTTGCGAGGGTCATCCTCGGGAATCCCGGCCTCGATCTTCCCAACCAGGTCGGCGCCCACGTCCGCCGCCTTGGTGTAGATGCCGCCACCCACACGAGCAAACAGTGCAATTGAGCTAGCGCCGAGGGAGAATCCCGTCAGGATGGGCAGCACGGTTTCACGAAGAAGTCCCATGTCTGGCGTCGCCGTAACGCCGAAGGCCTTGAAGTAAACGAGCGTGAGCACGGACAATCCCAAGACTCCCAGCCCCACCACGCACATGCCCATCACCGAACCCCCGGCAAATGCCACCGCCAGGGCTTGAGGTAGTCCGCGACGCGCTGCATTGGTGGTGCGCAGGTTCGACGCGGTTGCGACTCGCATCCCGAAGTAACCGGCCAACGCCGAACAGATCGCCCCGACGACGAACGAGACGGCGACCAGGCGAACGGGTCCGCGGTTGATGATCGCCAGAATGGCCGCCACGATGACCACGAAGACCGAGAGTACCCTGTATTCGCGGTTCAGGAACGCCATGGCTCCCTCACGGATTGCCTGGCCGATTTCCTGCATTCGTTCGGTGCCTGGATCTTGGCGCAAGATCCAGTTTGTCTTCCAATATGCATACAACAACCCTAGAATTCCCGCACCCAATCCTGCGTACAGAATCGTATCCGGATTCATGCTCGATTCTCCTTCCCAGTTTCAGTTTCGGGCCCAGCACGTAGCCGACCAGGTCCAAAAAAGGTCGCACTATGCTACCCAATTCCCCGCCCGGCGTCAAACTTTGAGGTGCCCGTCCCGCGCGAGGCCGTCCGACGGACATTCTCAGAGATCCACCACTCTCTTTTCCAAGCCCCGTTCCTCGCCCCGCCGCCGCTGCATCCCACCCTTCCAATGTGCCGGCCGACGGTAGCTTCCCAATTCCTACACGCCGCCCCGCAAGAAATGAAGCGATCAGGCCACGCGTTCGAGCACATGGAGAATTTCGCCGATCAGCAAGTAGTGGACATCATCTCGCGGATAAAATTCCGCTTGAATCGCCGCCGGAATGTCGTCAGCCTGCAGTGGACTGAAGTAGAGCCGTCGACATTCCAGCACACGTTCGGCCTCCCGAAATGCGACCCCGCCGTGAGGGGTTTCCCACGGAGTCAATCCGCATGCCTGGGCTTTGTCCACATCTCGCCCCGAGTGCGTGCCACAGAACTGGAGCATGGAGCGATGCGAGTCGGGGAAGAAGGATAGCGTGAATACGTCATGGGACTGAAGGAGTTCGAACGTGTAGCGACTTGGTCGCACGAAACAGAACGCCGCCGGGCGTTCCCACAACACTCCCAGTGCGCCCCAGCTAGCCGTCATCGGGTTGAACCGTGCGCGGTTGCCGCCCGTGATCAGCATCCATCGCTGGCCGATTTCGGCCATCGGGCGCACCCACAACGAGAAAGGATCCGTGGCATGAAACTCGGTTGCGTTCATGGTGGCAGCCCCTGGACACCCGCCGAGGACTCGCACTCGATCAGCACTAAAGCATCCTCGTCGGCCCCAGGCCGGAGCTCCAGCTCTGCGCCAACCTGCAGTGGGTGACGTTGTCCAGTCCGGGGGTCGGTCCAGTCCGCCCGGACAATCCGGTTCACGCGGGTTCGTTGGAGGCGAATCGGCTGCGCGATTGGAGTATAGAGTACGATGCGGTCGCCGGAGGGCGTGCTGGCCGCAGCGACCCAACGGCGAACGTCCTTTTCTCCAGGTTGCTCCACTAGCAGGTTTGGGGCGGGTCGGAGCGTCCAGAAAGGCAAAGACTCGAAGAACGCCCGGATGTGACGCACTTGTTCGGCTCCGGGCATGCGCAGGGCTTGCGGCCATGGAAGCGGTGTGCCGGAGTTGGGATGGTCCACGGGCGGTCCGGAGCCGTCATCCCACCCCCAAACACCATGGCCACCGTAGGTGAATCCTGCTGGCGGGTGGGTGAGAAGACCCCACAAGATCGCGCGCCGCGTCATCCACGGTGTGATCGGCGTGCGAGACTGGTAGGCCAGGTGGTGTTCGTAGGCGGGCTCGAGATCCACGATCGGGCGAGCCGGACCGCGGGACCACTCCGAAGCAGGCGGTCCGCGCACAATCCACTCGAGCGTGGAGGCACTGTCACCGTGCCCGCTTTGATAGCCGACGAACGAGTACCAAGCTTCCCCACCAAACTCGCTCGCGACCCAAGACTGCCCACAAGGGTGTAAGCTGACCGGCCCCGACCGACCATCGCCGAAGACGGCCCGGCCGATCGTTCGCCAGCGCGGCGCGTTGGTTCCACCGTAGTGGCCATCCCCGCCGAGCAGCCAAGCCACAGGCCAGCCTTGCCAACGCGCCCTCATGTAACGAGCCAGCCGAATGGCATCTTCCAACGGCAAGTAGCGGCCCGGATCCGTAGGTTTCAATGCCCAAAGCATGACCGGCACATTCAGGAGGCCCGCCTCGGCCACCGCTCGAGCTCGTCGGTCGAGCCGTTGGAAGAACTCCGGTTGGACCATGATGCGGCCAGTTTCGGATGTGGTGAATGCAAGGCGTCCTTCCCGATCTCCCGTGGGCGCAGCGCGCCAATGCGTCGCCACCCATTGCACGGCATTGAACCCTTGCTCCGCGCGGGTCCGAAGGTACAGGTCCCATTCTTCGTCCGAGGATTTCAAGGCACCGTTCCAGGCCGTATCAGCGAGCCAGAAAAACGGCGTACCATCGGCGTGAACGAAGTGCCATCCGGTACCCGCAACGCGAATCGCGCCATGCCGATCCCAGATGGTTCGATTCACCGGTCGGCCACAGACGAATTGGCCGCGAAGCCCATGCAACCCCGCGTCGCTTGCATCCGAGCATTCAGTCTCGAACGCCCAGATGCCCGGACGGTCAGGCATCCAACGAACCCGCCAAACCGCTCCGCCGTCCCAAAACGCTTCGGTAAGGATCTGCTGACCATCGGGTCCCGTCAGACGAACGCGAACCGTCACATCTCGCCAAGGATCGGCAGTCAGGGGTTTTTGGCTTCGAAACTCCTGTTCCCACATCTGCCAACAGGGCACGGTGGGCAGACTTGGTGCTGCCTCCGTTCGCTCAAGCGCAAGAACCACCACCCAAGCACTCCAAATTACCGACCCGGTGCGGTTCACTTATCCACTCTCCTTCCTTACGAGACGCGCAATGGCACTAGGACGAACTGAATTATATTGCGGTTCTCGCCCGGTCACGACCCTCTCGAGCCTTCGGCATGTGAGATGCTGCGGGGGCAAATGTTCGGCGAGTGAAGGCCAAGACGGCCGGCTTCCGATTTCGCCGATCGTCTGCGGGACTCCGCCCCGATGTGCTGAAAAAGGACGAAACTGAACCCGATGGACCACCGAAGCCCAAGGCCCGTTCCCCACTCCGCCCACTATTCCATTTGGTGTGCTGCGCCCCGGGAAAACTACCGTCTCGGTGTAGTCCAGGCCAAACGGTGACCACGAATGAACCCAACGCACCGCCATCACCCCTGCGGTCAGATTCACGGAGATACCATCCTGGAACGTTCGGCATCAGGGCTGTCTTCGCGTGATCGCTTGTTTCCAGGAGCACGGCGCGCCTTGAATTTCACTCCGCATTTACTCCTCATAGCCCATGCCAATTCACGGTCCACCACGACCCTAGTACGGGGAATACGCTTCGATCTGAAGTCCCGTACCCGAAGCAAACTGCTGACGTTCCAGAGAAAGCCGCTCACTGGCGCACTCGCGACGTTCAGACGTTCATCGAACCATCCACGCGCCCGAAAGCAGCCGATGGCCGCGGGGGAGTTTTTACCTTGTGCCACCCCACCGACTTTACGGCCGGAATTGTGAGATCCAGTCGCGCAGGACGTGCTACGAGGAGGGTCACCCCACTCGTGCACCCACGCACCCATCCAGGCGCTAGTTTTCCAAGGTAGTCGGAAGAATCCCTTGCGGCTTCGTTATTTGTATGTCGAGAACCCTTGGTCGAGGCGTCCACCAGCTCACCAGGCGAATCCCCCTCCCAGCTGGCATAGCACGCGACAGTCATCTCATGAGCGATCTAAGTTCACGCATGGAATCCACTCGTACCCTTCAGACCGCGAGTGCTTCATTATCGATATGACGCGCACAAACTGCACACCTCAGCCCCTAATGAACAGCCCACCCACCAAAATCGGCCATCGCACACCCCAATGGCGTTTCCGTGTTTGGTTCCTAGCCAGTACTCGTTCGCGACAAGCGTCCTCGATTCAAGCCAGAATCGGCCCTGAGGTTCGCGACACCGTTCGTACACGCCGAACCTGCTGGAACGAAAACTCCCCTACAGGTCTTCGGGTGTCCAGCTTCTATCAGCCACGGCGAACGCTGCCTCGGCCATGAAACATCCTGCGCACGCCAATTCAAATCCCCACACCTCCGCCACTTCATACAGAAATCCAACATTGCCCATTTCGTCTGCCCGTAGTTCGTACCCGCACCACCGATCGTAGATGGGTCCGTGTTTTTTGAGGCTGTGTCTCGTGCTCTCGAGAAGAATCGATCGCCGTCACCAATGCCCGAGTGGGTCCCCAAAACGCCACGGACGATTCCGCGCATAGCGATAGAGAGCACATTCCCAGCTGCGAGTCGGAACGGATTCATCTGCAGGAAGCGGCCGAGAGAAGGAAAGGAGAGGCGGTGACGGTAGTCGTAGAGCAAGAGAAGACAGCTTCGCAGCTGGTGAAGACCAACCGGATGCCGATGGTGGACTTCGCACCAAGCGCTCTGTGGTGGCCGAAGAAGTACGGCTGGACAAAGACGTCGTAGCGGTATTTATCGACCGCGGTGCCGAGTGCGAAAAGGACGGGGGCCTCGACCAATGGCCCGTGGACATGGCCGGCCAGTCCAACTCTTCCAATCGGCTCGATCTACTCGATGCGTTACGGTTCTCGCCACGGGGGTACCCAGTGAGCCCATCGCGCCGCCACCGCGTTCAAATACCACCTGCGGATGGGCTGGTCGAGCGGGGCACGCTCCAACCTGACGAACGGCCCAGGATGTTGTCGACTGCCCATCGAGGCGATGGTGTGTGTCAGACCCATAGGACGCGCGGTTTCTCGTGAAGTCCAAACGGGACCGACAGTATGGTCGCGGACACCATGCGGTGGGGGCGTCTAGTATGAAAGCCTCTTAAGCGGTTTGAGAACCGTATGACCAACCGCAGTTCGGAGCTGGATACCGCCATCGAAAGACAGGTCTTGCACTCATACTTCTCAAACGACGGTCGTTGTCACCAGAGCTCTTGGTCCTTGCGTGGGGCCAATTAAGTGACCGGAATAGCCCTCCGAAAGATGGCGTGGGCGCCGGCGAACAGGGCGAGCACGCCCCCCACCACTGGGGCGTCCGGGTGAGGCGACGCCCACACAGCCACCGCCTGGAAGATCGGCAACGCGCCGAGCAGGAACCCTACACGGCGCCGAAGTGAGGGCCGAATCTCCTCGCGCCGCGCCAGGGCCGACAAAGCAAACACCCAGGCGATCCAAACCCCCAACGCCAGGGCCGTGCGCCAACCCCAGCACTCCCACGACAGCTGGGTCGTCACCGCCCCCATGCATAGCGCCGTACCGCGACATGCCGCCAAGGTGGCGGGCCCCCACACTACGTGGGTCCGTGTAACACGGTGATACCCAGCAATCAAAAGCGACAACACGACTGCCAAGAGAACGCCCACGGCCCCGGCGCCGCACGCGGCCGCCAGACCCACACACCACGCGACGAACCTCGCGCGCCGCGCCGCGCGCAACGAAATCGTCCCCGTCACCAACGGCCGGTCAGGGCGGCGAACCCGGTCCTCCTCGAGTCCGGTGATGTCGTTGTCCAACAGTCCAGCCGCATAAAGTCCCATCACCGAGAGCACCGCGAATCCTGGCCATGGAACGACGGTCCCGCAGTCCGCCATCGCCACCGCCGCGCCCGCCAAAGGATCGCCCGGTACCGTGAGGAAATTCGGCGCCCGTAACAGGCGCAGCCATGCACCCAGCATGGAATGGGTGCGCCATGACGTCCGTAGGCTCAACGTTGGTACAAGGACGGATCCTGCCAGGGGAGATCGAGACGCGGGCGAAACTTCTCGCACTGCCCATAGAAGGTCATCGGGTTATGGAACAACAACTGCTCGATTTGGTCGGCGTGGAACCCGTTGCCCTTCATGTGCTCGGCCACCTTGGCAAGCGAACAAGGATCCGACACGCCCCAGTCGGCGGAGCTGTTGACCAAGGCCCGCTCGATTCCCCACCGCTTGAGCAGCCCGATCACACGTTCGGGATTGAGTTTGGAGTACGGATATACGGTCATGCCCGCCCACACACCCGTCCGCCGCACCAAATCCATCGTATCCTCGGTGTTGTGGTCCACGATGATCCGGGATTCGTCGTAGTTGAGTTCCCGAAGGATCGCCAAGGTTCGTTCGACCCCATCGCGCTTGCGGACCTGTGGGGTGTCATGGGGGGTATGGATCAAGATCAACATCCCGCGCGCCTTCGCCAGTTCGAGTTGGCGTTGAAAGATTTCTTCCTCATTGCGCGTGATCCGGTTAAATCCGATCTCGCCGACCGCCACGCACCGTGGGTGATCCAGATATGGTCCAATGCCTTCCAGCACTTCCAGTGCGAGCTCCCTGTGGTCTGCCTCTTTGGGGTTGACCGCGATGCACGAGTAATGATCAATGCCATACCGTTCGGCGCGGACGGGCTCGAACTCGAGGTTGAGCATGAAGTGGTCCCAGAACGTTCCGGCATATCGCCGCGGTGCACCCAGCCAAAACGAGGGTTCCACCACGCACCGAATTCCCGCGCGGTACATGGCGGTATAGTCGTCGGTGGTTCGGGAGATCATATGGATGTGCGGCTCGATGATGATCATGTCACTGGCCTCCGATCGCTCTAACTCCTCTTCGCGCTAGGGTGCACAACTGGACGGTCGTCGAACAACGGCAACTGCGGCGTGGCGTCCATCGCGCCGCGGCGGGACCGCCGCGCCCGGGCCAATCGAGGTTGCCCAGGTTCGGCGTACTCACCTTCCTCCAGATTGGCAAGAATTTCCGTCGCGCGTTCGATGACCGGCTCAGGCAGGCCCGCCAATCGGGCCACGTGAATTCCATAGCTCTTGTCGGCGGCCCCGGGCACAATGCGGCGCAAAAACGCAATCCGGTTGCCGTGCTCGCGGACCAGCACGTTGTAGTTCTTCACGCCGGGCAAGGTGAGCGCGAGATCTGTCAATTCGTGGTAGTGGGTGGCGAACAAGGTCTTGGCCTTCACGGACGGCGTATTGTGCAGGTACTCGGCGACTGCCCACGCAAGGCTAATGCCATCGAAGGTGCTCGTGCCGCGGCCGATTTCATCCAACACGATCAAGCTGCGTGGTGTGGCGTTGTGGAGAATATTGGCGGTTTCTTGCATTTCGACCATGAATGTGCTGCGGCCGCGCGCCAAATCATCCCCGGCGCCCACCCGTGTGAAGACACGGTCCACGCAACTAATTTCCGCTTCGTCGGCAGGCACAAAGGACCCCGCATGGGCCAGGATGACGATCAAAGCCACCTGTCGGATGTAGGTGGACTTTCCCGCCATGTTGGGACCGGTGATGATGGCGATTTGGTGGTCCCGAGTATCCAACAACGTATCGTTCGGCACGAACCGCTCGGTGTCGGGCAGCGTTTCGATCACCGGGTGGCGTCCCGCGCGGATGTACAGCCGATCGCCGTCGGTCATGCGCGGACGTACGTAGCGCAGCGAGAGCGCCCGTTCCGCGAACGTCGCCAGCACATCCACCGTGCCAATGGCACCCGCGGATTGTAGCAGGGATCCCGCATGCTCCAGGACGGCGGCGCGAAGTTCCTGAAATAGTTCGAGTTCCAGTTGGACCGCTCGCTCCTGCGCTCCCAAAATCTTTTGCTCGATCTCGCGCAGCTCGGGTGTCACGAATCGTTCCGCGTTCGCCAACGTCTGCTTGCGGATATAGTCCGGCGGCACATTGGCTAAATTGGCCTTGGTCACTTCAATGTAGTAGCCAAACACTTTGTTGTGGCGGACCTTGAGGGAACGGATCCCGGTACGTTCCTGCTCCCGGGCTTGCAGCTGCGCGATCCAGTTCCGTCCTTCGGTTGCCGCCCGACGCAGTTCGTCCAATTCAGGATGAAAGCCCGGCCGGATCATGCCCCCTTCGGTTGTGGAGGCGGGTGGATCATCCACGAGTGTGCGCTCGATGCGGTCGAGCAGATCGGGCAAAGGATGGATTTCATCGGCCAGCCGCCGCAACAGGGGCGAGTCCAGCCCGCGAAGGATTTCTTGAATCTCCGGCCAAGGCTTGGCTGACTCGGCCAGCGCGCGAATGTCGCGAGCATTGCCACCACCTGTGGACAGTCGTGCCACGATCCGCTCGACATCCCGGACCTCCCCTAGCAAATCGCGCATGCGCCGGAGCGCATCCAGGTGTCGAACCCATGAGTCCACGGCGTCGTGGCGCTCCACGATGACTTCCAAGCGTGCGGCGGGGCGCGCCAACCAGTCCCGGAGACGGCGACCGCCCATCGGCGTGCACGTGGTATCCAGCACTCGCAACAGCGTCGGCCCGCCTGGAGATTTGGGCAAGAGGATCTCCAGATTTGAAAGGGTCGCCTCGTCCATCACCAGGTAGTCCCCCGCCATCCGACGGGTGAGCCGCCGTACGTGTTGCGCGGAGCGGCGCAGTTGGACGGTCACGTAGTGGAGAATGGCTCCCGCGGCTCCCACGGCACGCATGAGTCCTTCGCACCCGAATCCGTCCAACGAGACCACGCCGAAGTGACGGAGCAAGACATCCCGAGCCGTGCCTGGCTCGAAGTGCCAACTCTCAAGGCGGGTGAACATCGGCCGATCTTGGAAAGTCCCCAAGATCTGTTCCGCTTCCCCCTCATCCGGAATCAGGACTTCCGCAGGCGAATATTTGCTCAGCAGGTCGCGAAGCGCGGCTGGCGTAAGATCGTCGTCGAGCCAAAACTCGCCGGTCGACAGGTCCAGCATGGCGACGCCCCACGAAGTTCCCTCACCATACATGGCGGCCAGGTAATTGGCACGTCGGGATTCGAGGCATTCTTCTTCCACCACCGCCCCCGGGGTCACGATCCGCGTGATATCGCGCCGGACCAGGCCCCGGGCCTTGCGGGGATCTTCCAGTTGGTCGCACACCGCGACCTTTTTCCCTGCACGGAGCAAACGAGCAATGTAGCTGTCCGCCGCGTGGTGGGGCACACCACACATTGGAACGGCCTGCCGTCGGGTAAGGGCGATGTCGAGAATGCGAGAGGCCTCGAGGGCATCCTCGTAAAACATTTCATAGAAGTCACCCAACCGGAAAAATAGGATGGTATCAGGGGGCAGTTCTTTGCGCAGCCGGCGGTACTGCGCCATCATCGGGGTGAGATCGTCACTCATCGAAACTTAAATCGGTGGTCTTCCTCGCCGAAGTCGTCCTCCGCATCCTCTGGGACATCCTCCTCATCGCCGTCTCGGAGCAGATCTTTCTCACTCCAGAGATCTTCCTCCGCGAACCACTCCGCGTCCTCGTCCAACCCTCCCTTGGCCGCGCAGGAAGGACAGACCATGCTGTCCGGGAAGCACACAGGACAGAACTCGGCTCCACACAACTCGCACGGACGGCACTCAGCATCCCCGTGAACTGGACACACGCCTTCGTCGGGCATCCATTCATGAAAGTTTCTGCGGCCCATGTTCTGGTCCTCCCGGGGCCCGCAATTCCGCCGCGAGCGTCCCGCGAACATCGCCATGATCAACCTAGCACGGGGCCAGACCGCCTGTCAAAAACTGCCCGTTCAGGCTCGCAGATGCGCGCGATCCGGTCGTCGGTTCGATGGTGGGCTTGGTCCCTCGGCGGTTAGGGGGTCACCCGCCACCGCCCAAGATCGCATTCACCGTCGCACTGTGGAGCAGTCTTCCACCTCCCGGTTCGGACAATCGCATCCCGGACGGGGGCCGCGCAATAAAACCCGCCGATGTGCGTTGTACTTTGTGTGAACAATCCTCCTGGAACGACCGTGAATCCATGGACGATTTTGAATCGCCCCCAGGTTTGGAGCGCCGTCGGGGTTGCGGCGGTGTTGTTCGTTTCGGCAGTCACGAGGGCGGACGACGTGGTGGAGGATGGTCCTGCCCAGCCCAAGAACCGCATCGATCAAATCGTGTTCGCACGGTTACAGCAGCTCGGCATTGCCCCCGCGCGCAACTGTTCGGACGGGGTATTTGTGCGTCGCGTGTACTTGGACCTGATCGGGACGCTACCCACGGCCAAAGAAGCGTCTCGGTTCCTGAACGATTCCTCGCCCGACAAACGCGCACGTCTCATCGAAGAACTTCTGGTGAGGGAAGAATTTGCCGACTACTGGGCCATGAAGTGGTGCGACCTCCTGCGCGTCAAAGCCGAGTTTCCAGTCAACCTGTGGCCCAACGGTGTCCAGGCCTACCATCGGTGGATTCGCGACGCCATCCATACCAACATGCCCTACGACCGATTCGTGCGCGCGCTCTTGACGAGCAACGGAAGCAATTTCCGAGATCCGCCGGTAAACTTTTATCGCGCGGCACGCGACGGCGACCCCATTGCGTGCGCGCAAGCTGTCGCTTTGACGTTCATGGCCGTGCGGCCAGAATCGCTCAGCCGGGAGCAACTGGGCGGGATGGCAGCTTTCTTCACGAAGATTGGCATCAAAGGCACCGGCGAGTGGAAAGAGTCCATCGTCTTCTTCGATCCCAATAAAGTGTGCACGAATCCCGCTGTGGGTCCCCAGCCAGTCTTTCCCGATGGGACGCCTGCGAAGATTCCTCCGGGCACCGATCCGCGTGTCGTATTCGCAGACTGGCTCGTGCGACCAGACAATCCATGGTTCACGCGCGCCATCGCCAACCGCGTATGGTACTGGCTGTTCGGGCGCGGGATCGTGCACGAGCCGGATGACTTCCGGCCGGAGAATCCACCCTCGAACCCCGAATTGTTGGACTATCTGCAACAGGAGCTTGTGAACGGGCGATTCGATTTGCGCCATCTATACCGGCTGATTGCGAACTCGCAGACCTACCAGCTCTCCCCGGTCGCGACCACCGACTCGCCTCAAGCCACAGCCAACTTCGCCTACTACCCCATGAGGCGGCTGGAGGCCGAGGTGCTGATCGATGCGATCTGCATGATCACTGGAACGACGGAAGAGTACTCCTCGCAAGTTCCCGAGCCATTCACCTGGGTGCCGCGGACGGTCCGGTCCATCCAGCTGGCCGATGGCAGCATCAGCAGCCCATTTTTGGAAATGTTCGGGCGGCCCCCACGCGACACGGGCTTGGAATCCGAACGCAGCAATCGGCTTACTCCGGAACAACGCCTGCATTTGCTCAATTCCTCTCACATCCGGCGAAAGATTGAACAAAGTCCCAAACTGGCCACGTTGTACTCGTTACGCGATCCGCAGGAAATTGCTGTGCGCGCGTACTTGACTGTGTTGTCGCGGTACCCGTCGGCGGACGAACAACAGCGCGTGCGGGAGTATCTCCAGAACGGTCCGGCGCGAGGTCGCGACGCGGTGATCGATATCGTGTGGGCATTGTTCAATAGTTCCGAGTTTTTGTATCGACACTGAAGATACCGCAGCAGGAGGCACGACGATGAAGACGAATCCAAACACGAACTTGACCCGACGAGAGGTCATGTCCACCACGCTGCTGGCGGTGGGTGGATGGTGGCTGGTGGGCCCGGAATCCCGTGCGGCCTCGAGCGTGCCGAACGCGGGACGGGCCAAAGCAGTGATTCAAATCTGGATGTGGGGAGGGCCTTGCCACATCGACACCTTCGACCCCAAACCGAAGGCCGGGTACGACTACTGCGGCCCGCTCGACAAAGACATCCCCACCAACGTGGACGGCATCCGAATCAATGAGAACCTTCCCATCCTCGCCAAGAACGCGGACAAGTACGCGATCATCCGTACGATGACGCACGGGATCAATGCGCATGAAACTGCGTCGTATGTGGTCCAGACTGGTCGCAAACCGGGCGATGGGATTGTTTACCCATGCGTCGGTGCGGTGGTCTCGTACTTCAAGGGCTACCGGGGTGGCTACAAGGGCTTGATCCCGCCCTACGTCGTTCTCACGCGTCCTCAAGGACGTTTCTCGGAAGCAGGTTTTCTCGGCAACCGCTACAAGCCGTTCGCCACCGGCGGCGACCCATCGAGCCGCACTCGGTTCGTGGTGGAGGGAATTGTGGCCGAAGGGATCACCGAAGAGCGCCAGAAGGCCCGGCGCGATCTCATGTTGGGGTTGGACCGGCTGCGGGCCGCACGCCCGTCGGATCCGGCGATCCAGGAACTCGACCAGGCGGACCACCAGGCCTACGAGCTCATCTTGGGCGATGCAGGCAAGGTGTTCGACCTGAACCAAGAAAAGGACGAACTGCGGGATCGCTATGGGCGCACGAAGTTCGGCCAGGCGTGCCTGGTCGCGCGACGGTTGGTGGAGCGGGGCGTCCCCTACGTGACCATCAACTACGAGGGCTGGGATACGCACAAGCAGCATTTCACTGCCATGAAGCGCATGCTGCCCGAACTCGATAAGGGTTTCGGCACACTGCTGGAGGATCTGCACGAACGTGGCTTGCTGGACACGACGATCGTGTGGTGGAGCGGGGAGTTTGGGCGCACGCCGCGGGTTCAATGGGAGCCGCCATGGAATGGCGGGCGCAATCACTTCGGTCGCGTGTTTTGCGCCGTGGTGGCTGGCGGCGGCTTCAAAGGCGGGCGCGTGGTGGGAGAGACCGACGAGAAAGGCGAACAGATCGTGCGTCGGCCCGCGTACCCGTGGGAGCTGATCCGCACCATGTACGTACTGCTCGGCATCGATCCTTCCGCCACCTTGCCACATCCGCAAGGCCGCACGGTGTACGTGAGCCCCCAACCGAACGAAGGCTACGAAGGCGGCGAGTTGGTCACTGAACTACTATGACCCGGAGCCTCCCGATGTCATGGTTCCATAAGTTCGGTGGATGGTCGGTGGGATGGGGGCTGGCGTTGGCGTCCGCCTGGGGCCAGCAACGCGAACCCCATGCGGCGTACATCTTCCCGGCTGGTGGCATGCGCGGAACCACGTTCGAAGCGGTTCTCGGCGGCCAGTATCTCGACGGCGCTACAAACCTATTCGTGTCCGGTCGCGGCGTGCGCGGAGTCTGTCTGCGCCACATCCGTTGGCTCACGCCCCAGCAGTTGAACGGCTTGCGGAACAACTTCGACAAGTATCAGCAACTGCTGGCAATGTCGCGGACAAACGAAACGTACAAAAAAGAAGCCGAGGATCTCCGGCGGCGACTCGAACAGCAGCTGCGAGAAATCGGCATTGACGAGTTCAGTATGCGGGCACTTCAGGAATATCGCCGCATGGTGAGCGATCCCAAACGGCAGGTGAATCCGGCCCTCTCGGAGACCGTTCGGCTACGGATTGAAATTGATCCCGACGCGGAAGTGGGTGAACGAGAAGTCCGCCTCCAAGGCGCCTTGGGAATCACCAACCCGCTCAAGTTCCATGTAGGCGTCCTGCCCGAAAAGCAAGAAAAAGAGCCCAACGACGTGGGCCCCAATGTAGTGACCACCCAGCCGCCATTGGTGCTCAATGGCCAGATTCTCCCGGGCGACGTGGACCGTTTCCGTATTCGAGCACGAAAGGGCGAACGTCTCGTCGCCTGGGTCCAAGCCCGAGCGCTCATTCCATACTTAGCGGACGCCGTGCCGGGCTGGTTCCAAGCCGTGCTATCCATCTACGATGCCGACGGCCATGAACTCGCCTATTGCGACGACAACCGGTTCGATCCCGACCCAGTCGTTAGCATCGAGGTGCCTGCCGACGGCGAGTATGACATCGAGATCCGGGACTCAATCTTCCGAGGCCGGGAAGATTTCGTGTATCGGATCACCGTGGGCACTGTACCCTACATCACCGGCATCTTCCCGCTGGGCGGCCCCGTGGGCACCGAAACGCCGGTTCAGTTGGTCGGCTGGAACCTTCCGAAGTCCGTCATCCCGTTTCGCCCCACCGCCCCCGGAACGTTCCCAATCGCCGTGCGTGCGGGGGACTTGCTGTCCAACTGGCAGCCGTTCCGCGCCGATACCTGGCCCGAAGCCATGGAACGAGAACCCAACGATGACCCGACCGCCGCCCAACCGGTCACCGCGCCCTCGATCGTCAATGGTCGGATTCAAACCCCAGGAGATCGCGATGTGTACCGCTTCGAAGCGTCCGCCGGCGTCGAAGTCGTGGCCGAGGTCTACGCTCGGCGATTGAACTCGCCGGTTGATTCCATTTTGATTTTGCAAGACTCGAGCGGACGCGAGATCGCGCGCAACGATGATCACACCGACCCGGCCGCAGGCCTGGTGACACATCAAGCGGACTCCCAACTGCGAACCCGAATCCCGTCCAACGGCGTCTATTTCCTGGTCATCACGGACACGCAAACCAAGGGAGGGCCCGACTTCGCGTACCGCCTACGTCTCAGCACTCCTCGCCCTGATTTCGAACTCCGCGTCGTGCCGGCCTCGGTCAACCTCCGCCCAGGCGCTACGGTCCCCCTCACGGTGTTTGCCGTCCGTCGCGACGGGTTCCAGGGCCCGATCGACCTGGAACTGGTGAGCCCGACTAACGGGTTCCGCCTCACCGGAAATCGAATCCCCGCCGGGCAAGACAAAGTTCGGATCACCTTGACCGGGCCGGCTCAACCCACCGGCCAACTCATTCCCCTCAAGTTGGAGGGCGTGGCCACGATCGGCGACCGTGTCGTGCGGCGGCGAGTTGAACCCGCCGATGACATGATGCAAGCCTTCTTCTATCGCCATCTCGTGCCCGCGCAGAATTGGTATGCGTTCATCGTGGCCAGCCAGTTCCGCGCCATGCCGCCGATCGAACTGGCCGTTCCGGTGCCGGTGCGCCTGGTTCCCGGCAAAACCAGCACCGTACGAGTTCGGAGCTTGATCGGGAATGCCAAGCGACGGTTCGCCCTTGAGCTCAATGATCCGCCCGAAGGACTGACGCTCGAGAAAGCGAACTGGAGCTCGGACCAGGTGGAACTGCTGCTGAAGGCCGACCGGGAAAAATCCAAACCGGGTACCTCCGGTAACCTCATTGTCGAAATCTTCGCGGACGCCGGGCAAGGTGGGCGGAAGTTTCTGATCGGGGTCCTTCCCGCTATCCCCTTCGAAATCGTGCCTCCCGAGCCGCCGTAACCCCTCCAGAGAGTCCCGATGGCGAAACGCTGTGCACGAAAGCGGATGGCCGTCGCCGAAGAGTGTTGCTCGCCCCAACGGCGTTCCCTCTCTCTCGCCACGTCGAGAGGATGAGTGCTTTCCCGCACCCGCGAGAGCCTGGAATGCAGCCCCACCGCGCCGCCCCGCGAGTAGCGCAGCTTGCGATTGATACGCAATCGTGGCAGGAATGGAGCAATGAACCGTCCGGTGATGTGGCTGCTCTTCATTGCAGTCTTGGCCGTTGGAGTGGCGACGCGAGCACCACGACTCGGTACTCGTCCCATGCACACCGACGAGGCGGTTCAAGCCGTCAAATTCGGGGAGCTCCTGGAAACTGGCCACTACCGTTACGATCCCCGCGAATACCACGGCCCGACCTTGTACTACGCCGCAGTGGCTTGGGCCCACCTGCGTCGCGTACGCACATTCGAACGTTGCGACGAAATTCTTCTGCGGACTGTGCCCTTGTTGTTCGGGCTAGCGACCCTGCTATGGCTCATCCGCATCTCCCCGCCGCTGCGCACCAGCGGACTCCTTTCCGCCGGCGTCTGGATAGCGACCCAGCCGTTCCTCGTGTTTTACAACCGGTACTTCATCCAAGAGTCGCTCCTCGTTTTCTTCACGGCTGCATCGGTGGGATCGCTGTGGCGCTATCTGATTTCGCCAGCCCCCAGCCGTGCAATTGTGACCGGCGCTTGGTTCGGCGCCATGCTGGCCACGAAGGAAACTGCGGTGCTGGCATGGGCGGCGCTCGTACCGGCCATACTCGCGGCCTGGGCCTCGGGAGTTCCACCGCCGTGGCGAACGCGCGGGTGGCTCAGCTTCGCCCGTGATAAATTAGCCGGCGCGTTGGCGTTCCTAACCGTCGTGGTGGTGTTTTACTCCTCGTTCTTCACCCACTGGCAAGGCGTGCCGGACATCGTCCGCGCCTTCGCCTACTTCGCCCAACGCGCCACCGGACAGGGACACGAAAAACCCTGGTGGTGGTATCTGCAATTGCTCTTCGCATATCGCGCGGGCCCTCTGGGCATCTGGAGCCAATGGTCCCTCGGCGTGTTCTCTCTCGTCGCGATCGTGACAAGCATGGCGCCCGTCCGCCGCGCGCGTCCCGATCCCCATGAGCCGATCCAATCCGATCGCCCATGGAAAGTCTTCATGGCCGTGTGGGTGCTCACGCTCCTCGCCGTCTACTCGGCCATTCCCTACAAGACGCCCTGGTTGATGATGAGCCCGCTGTGGGGCATGTGCGTATTGGCCGGCTTCGGACTTCAAAGCGTCTGGAACCTCACACTCGGCCACCGACGCTGGCCCCGGTGGGTGGCGCTCGTAACCTTTCTGTTGGGCCTGGCCGACACGGCCCGCCAAAACCATTGGATTCAGGGACGCTGGATGGCGGACCCGCGCAATCCCTGTGTCTACTCGCACACCTCCACCGATCTGCTCCACGCCGTGCGCCTCGTGTACGATGCCACCCAACAAGTCCCCACCGGCCGGGACACTCCCATCTTCGTGGTCGCCGAAGAATATTGGCCTTTGCCCTGGTATCTGCGCGCCTACCGTCGTGTGGGCTACTGGTCCCAGTTGCCACCCCAATGGCCTGAACCGCCCGTGATCGTCCTCACCAATCCGTCGCTCATGCCCGCCGTCGAGTCCGCCTTGGGTCCAGGTTTTACGCCCAGTCTCTTCGGCCTGCGGCCGACCGTCGCAGTGGTGGTCTACGTGCGGAACGACATCTGGGAACGCGTGCTCGCACAGCGAGCTGCTCGACGCGCCTCTCCGAGTCCCGCGCCGTCGTCGCCATGAGCTCGGCCACCCCCGAGAATGTCACCCACAACATTCGCGGGCAGGTCTGGCGCTTCGCGGCCTACGCGATGGCCACCGAATGGCAAGTCTTCTTCGACCGCCGGCGAAGCCCCGCACAGGCGGACGGCGCTGCCACCGCCGCCCTGAACCTGCTGCCGCGACTGGAACAACTTTGGTCACGGTTCATTCCGCACAGCGATATCAGCCGCTTGAACTTTTCCCAGGGCCGCCCAGTGGTCGTGGCCCCAGAAACCTGGGATCTGTTGCGGCTTTGCTTGCGCCTGCGCGCGGATACCCATGGGTGTTTCGACCCGGCCTATGCCACGCCACTCAAAGTGCTGCGCGCACTCAAGGACGGACCAATCCTTCATTTCGATCCCGCCTCCCACTCCATCCAGCTGGCGCACCCCGAGATTCGTTTGGACCTGGGTGCAATCGGAAAGGGATACGCGCTCGACCTGATGGGCCGCCTCCTACACGACGACTGGGATCTGGACGACTTCTGCCTCTCTGCCGGTGGCAGTACGGTCCTCGCGGGCCATGCGCCGACATTTGCCGACGGCTGGCCGGTCACCGTGGCGGGCGCCGAGTCCCATCAAATACTCCACCTCGCCCAGCGAGCCTTGAGTGCCAGCGGTTTTGAGGTACGCGGCGCTCACATCGTAGATCCACGAACCGGCGAGCATCCGGTCCGGTACCGCGGCGTATGGGTGCTGGCCAAGACCGGGGCGGAAGCCGACGCGCTTTCCACGGCGTTCGCAGTGATGACGCCCGACGAAGTACGACAATGGTTTCGCGCCCCGCGCATCCGTTGCGCGGCACGGCTGAAATTGCTTCCGTCCGAAGGCGGCGGCGTAGTGGATCTGGGGGAGTGGCCTTCACTCCAGGGTTGATCGGTCCGCGATCGTCGGTGGCTCGTCGCCGGGCCTTCGGGGCCAGGGCCGTCGTTCGGCGGTTCGGATTGTGCCCGCTCGAGTCCTCACGTCGCCGCAGCGCGTCCACCCAGAGCCGCAGGTTAGGGCTTCTCGCTCCTCCGCAAGCATGACGCTGCACCCCTCCCATCGTCACCCGCACTCGAGCGCCGAGAGGATCCACCCGCCTGGTCCCTGCCCGGAGCCCATCCCGGACCCACCCGACCATACCCGTTCGAAGGCTTGGAAAAAGTTTCCGTGGGGCCGTCCAACCCCTTGACAAGCGACTTCAGCTGTCTTGGAACGGTGGACTCCCTCCAGCGACCGCGGTCCCGCAAGGAACGCCGCGCACGCCCGCGCAACGCCGAGCGCGGTCATCAATCCCAAGGATCGCATTCGACCCGACGAAACGACGAACGATTCCACGCCACCCTGGAGAAATTTGGACCGTGTTCCTTCTCCGTGGCTATGCCAACGGCCCGCTGTAAGGCTCTAAGATTTTCCGCCACTGCTGACGGATCACATCCCACGAGTAGCGGCTCGCCACCAATGCACGGCCCGCATTCCCCAAACGGCGAGCCAACTCCGGGTCGTTCGCCACGCGCACGATGGTCTCCGCGAACTCCTGCGGCTCAACAATGAGCGCGTGGTGGCCCAACTCAACCGCAAGTCCTTCCACTGCCTTGGCCGTCGCGATCACCGGCTTGGCTGCCGCCATGTACTCGAGGACTTTCAAGCGGGTTCCGGACCCTGTAAAAATCGGCGCCAAGCACACCGTGGCGCGTTCGAGGTAGGGTGCCACATCGGGCACGCGGCCCGCCCAGATGATCGCCGGATGCCACCGGCCCGTGGGGATCGGGCCGCCGGTGACCAACAACCGAAACCGTCCCGGCATCTGGCGCTCCAACTCCGGTAGTACCGTGTGCGAAAGAAACTCCAACGCGACTCGGTTTGGCTGATAATCGAGCTTTCCCATGAAAAACAGGACGGTCGGTACGTCGTGCAATGCAGACGCCACCTCGGGTGACACGGCCGCGTGGGCACGAGCGGCATGGTCCAGGTCTGTGCCATTGGGCACCACGTGCACGCGGTCGGCTGGCAAGCCGTACCGAAGGCGAAACACCGCTGCATCGGTTTCGGAACACGCGATGATTTCATCAGCCGCGTGCGTGACCCGACGTTCCCACGCCTCGACCATTCGTGTCCATAGGTGGGTGCGTCCAAATCGTTCCGCGATGGCCTGCGCGAGCACATCGTGCGCATCGAGAATGATGGGCGGGCGAATCTCCATCCGGCGGAAGGGCGCATAGGCCCAAATGGAGGTCAGCACGATCACCGCGGGCTGTTCTCGCACCACCGCGCGCCGAACCCGATCCGAGACCCATGGCAGAAAAAAGTGAAACAGCCCCCAATTGATGCCGATTTTTCTGCGCCCTAAATTCGGCCAAAACACCTCCCCGCGCCATCGGGGATGCGGCGGTACGGGTTGAATCAGCCAAGCACGCGAACCCAACAGCTGCAGCAACGCCTCGATCCGCCGGCCGCCTCCAAACGCGATGTGGTTCAGATTCCAGTAGGAGAGCACCAGAATCGGCGCGCCGGGACGCGCGTCGAGTCCTTCGCGGGATGATCGCGCCTCAGCCATGGGGCCGATCATCGTTCCCTTTGCCGAGACCGACTCGTCGCTCGAGCCGCCGGATTCGATACAGGAGCTCGTCCTGCGCCGCGCGGACTCGGTCCAGCATTTCGGCCATCACACCCACCAAGTAGATGAGGACCGCTACGCCCCCCAATGCGGCGGCGACAAAGCCGGCCCACTTGTGCGGCGAGAACCCACCGCTGTAGATCCGCCAACCCAGGAGGAACAGCGATAACAGCGCGGCAATTGAACCGGGCACGGCCGACAGCCAGCCGAAAAACCGTAGCGGCTTGTAGTCCCGGTAGGTCTTCAAAATGATGGCGGCCGTGCGCCACCCATAACGCCACAAGTTGTTCGCCACGCGCGATTCGCCGTGCTCACGGGTGCCCCGCACGCGCACGGGCACCTCGACCATGCGAAGGCCAGCGAACGCCAACGCTAGAAACGTTTCGTGCGTGTAGGTGAAATCTCCCAACAACACGAGCCGCAAGAACGCCTCCGGACCATAGGCGCGAAACCCACAGGAGACGTCGTGAAACGTCCGGCCAGTCAGTCGGCTCACCCAACGTGACATGAACGAGTTGCCCCACCGCTTCACCCGCGGCATCTCCGGCTCCAATGCGGGGTCGAGAAACCGGGACGCAGTCGCGAAGTCCGCCTCGCCTCGCACCACAGGCCCTGCCACGAGCGGAATGTCGGCCGGATCGAACTGGCCATCTGCATCGATGGTGACAATCACATCCGCGCCGAGCTGCATGGACTTCTCCAGGCCGCTGCGGAACGCGGCCCCGACACCACGTCGTACCGGATGCTGCACCAAGTGCGCGCCTTCCTCTAAGGCAATCGCCGCCGTCCGATCCGTCGAACCGTCATCCACGACCACGACCTCCACCTGGTCCACGGAAGGAAGTTTGCGTGGGACCCGGCGGATGACGTCGCGCAACGTGGCTTCTTCGTTCAAAGCGGGAATTTGAACGACCAGTTTCATAGTCCAAGCTTACGGCGAACCTCGGCCTCGATCCGAGCGGCTCGATAGCGATCGTCGCACCGCAAGCGTGACGCCTCGTCCAGCTCGGCCCACGCGGGTTCCTCGACGCGTCCGTCCCGGCTCTCGATCCGGAGGCCGTGGTCTGTGCGGTAGACGCGGCCTCGCAAGACTCGGCCGGTGCGCAAGGCTACCGTCACTTCTTCGCCATCCTCCGCGCGCGGATAGATCGTCGCGATCTGCTGAGTGACCTCTTGGCGGACCGCGGCGATCTGTTCTTCGGACGGTGGCGGGAGCGTCCCCGTGGGCGGAGCTTCCTCGGTCGTAGATTCCAGATCGCGTGACAAGGTCGAGCGCCACCAAGCCCACGAAGAGGGACCCGCCGCTCGCCACACCAACCACCCCACCCCGATCAGCACGGCCAACACCCACACGCCTCGCACCCACCGCTCCAAGCGCTCCCGACGGCGTGCACGTTCCGCCATGGATTCGCCAGTCGCGGTGTGGTAGCCGCAACGCGGACACACCACATCCCCCGGCTCCAACTCGAATTGGCACGCCGGACAAACGCGTGCATACCCTGCACCTCGAAGATCTTTCCGCAGCTGGATCGGGTGCGCGCTGGGAGGTACGTGCTCGCGCCCGTTCTGCGCCCTCTCCGGCCCCTCGGCCGGTACAGCCGTCGCCGTGGCCGCTGACGTTTCCGCGCCGGCCGCCCCTGAACTCTGGGACGGCGAAGCGGCCACCGCCAACCTGGACCCAGCCGAGCGTGGTCCAACGGACGTGGCAATTCGGGTCATGCAGGACGGACAAAACACGACCGGCGAAGCCCCCGACCCGACCTCCACTGCTCGCCCGCAGCGCGGACACACGATCGAATTGGACTCACCCACCATGCGCCGGCATTCTAGGAGTCCACGGCGGCCACCGCAACGCAAGGCGCGCCCTCGCCACAGAATGTTCCCAACCGAACTCTCGCGTCGTATCGCCCCAGCTGCGGGTGCACTCAAGAACACCCTCCAAGCCGCCGACCACTCGCGGTTCCGCGCGTGCAACACAGGGACTGTTCGACGCTTTACGGAACACCGTACCCTGGGGGACTGGCGCCAGCGAAGCCCTGGGTTGGATTGATCCGATCGAAGTTCGACGCTAAAGTTAGCGAAGGCTAACTCCATGCGTCGGTACTCCAGCGCCAGCGAAGAAGACTATCTCGAGGCGATTTTCACCCTCGCGGCTCGTCGCCGGTCCGTCCGCCCGAGCGACGTGGCGACCTTGATGGGCGTGCGCCGCCCGAGTGTGTCCATAGCTCTGCGTCGGCTCGCCTCGAAAGGTTGGATCCACCATCGCACGTATGGAGACGTTCGCCTCACGGCCGCCGGCTATCACCGCGCCCGTGCCGTGGCGGCCGGTCATCGAACGCTGAGAGAATTCTTGATCCTGGTCTTGGGTTGTTCGCCGCGGACGGCCGATCGGATGGCGTGCGCCATGGAACACTCGGTGCCCCCACGCGTGACGGCACGCCTCGGCCGCCTGGTGGAGGCACTCCGGGCTCATCCGGCGGTCATCCACCAGATCCGGAACGGAACTGCACCACGAGCTCGGGGGGCTCCTGAATGACGCCCACAACTCCGCCGCTCCATGGGATCCGTCCCCTTACCGACTGCGTGGCAGGCGACCGCGTACGCTGTGCGCGGCTGAACGCCGGCCACCGAGCCCGAAGCCGGCTGACCGCCATGGGGATCGTCCCCGGCGCAGTGTTGGAAATCCTTCGGCAGAATGGACATGGGCCCTTGTTGGTCGCGTTGGGCGAAAGCCGGCTCGCGCTCGGACGCGGCATTGCTGAAAAAATCCTGGTGGAGCCGGCCCGCCCATGAGCCGAGCGTTTCGGGTCGCCCTCGTGGGTAATCCTAACGTCGGCAAAACGACGCTGTTCAACGCGCTCACCGGGCTCCGTCATCGCGCGACGAATTACCCCGGCACGACCGTAGAAACGCGGGAAGGACGTCTGCGCGACGCGGAGGAGAACATCATCGTCGTTGACTTCCCCGGCGTGTACTCCCTCTCCGCCGGCTCAGATGAAGAACGCATTGCCCGCCAGGAACTCCTGAACAGCCCCTTCGACCTGGTGGTGCAAGTGGTCGATACGACCAACGCAGAGCGGAATCTGTATTTGACCACGCAACTGTTGGAACTCGGCGTACCACTTCTGCTGGCATTCAACATGACTGACCGCGCCCGCGCCCTCGGGCTCGAGTACGACCTCGACCGCATTTCGGCGTCCATCGGGGTGGTGATCGTCCCCACGGTTGGACACCGTGGCGAAGGCATTCAGGAACTCGTCGCGGCCATCCGCCACGCTCTACATTCCCCGCCGCAAGTCCGAAACCCGGTCCGCTACGGAGCCGATATAGACGCGGCGGTCGCTGCCATCGAAGAAAAGCTCGCTGCGCACGGACTGCGCGGCCCTCGCGCGCGGTGGGTGGCTCTCAAGCTATTGGAGAACGACCCGGAGCTGTGCGTGGAGTGGGAGCATCAGCCCGATGTAATGGAAGAACTGCGCCGACAACAACAACGCTTGCTGGCGCTGGGTCGCGACACGCCGGATGTCCTGATAGCGGATCGCCGATTCGGATTCGTCGCGGGCATCGTGCGGGCCGCGCAGCGTCGGACGGCGGCCGTGCGCCGCACGTGGTCCGATCGCCTCGACGAGGTGCTGGCCCATCCCCTGCTTGGCGTGCCGGTATTTCTTGCCGTGCTCTACATACTGTTCTGGATCACCTTTCGCCTGGCCGACCCTCCGATGCGCGCGCTCGAATGGGCCTTCAAACACGCCGCCGGCGTGGTGCGGGACTTCTGGCCCACATCGAGAGCGATCCTGCTTCGCGACCTGATCGCCGACGGCATCCTGGGCGGCGTCGGCAGCATGGTGTCCTTCTTGCCCAACATCGCCTTGCTCTTCGCTGGCATCTCCATTCTTGAAGACTCCGGCTATCTCACCCGCGCCGTTCTCTTAAGCGATCGGCTCATGCAAAAGGTCGGACTTCACGGCCGAAGTTTCATTCCGTTGCTGATCGGCTTTGGCTGCAATATTCCGGCGCTGATGGCCACGCGAGTGTTGGAAAGTCGGCGCGACCGACTCACCACGATGATGGTGTTGCCACTCATCCCATGCGGAGCGCGGTTCACCGTGTTCTCCTTGTTGATCCCCGCGTTCTTCCCCGAGCCCTGGCGCGCGCTGATCTTGTGGGGGTTGTACGTCCTGGGCATCCTGCTCGCGATCGGCGGCGCTTGGCTCCTGCGTCACACGTTGTTCCGCGGCCAGCCCGAGCCGCTGATCGTGGAGTTACCTCCCTACCGAATGCCCACCCTGCGTGGAATCCTGGTGCATATGTGGGACCGGTGCCTGGCCTACCTCCAAAAGGCCGGCACCATCATCCTGGCTCTCTCGGTGATCTTGTGGTTTTTGACTACGTTCCCCCGCCCAGCCGTGCCCGCGGGGGCCGAGGCGGAATCCGCTGCCGGTAGCGCTCCCACCATCGAATTCACCTACGCGGGACGTCTCGGTCGCGCGTTGGAACCCGTATTGCGCCCGATGGGCTTCGACGCGAGATTGGGCACCGCGATGATCGGCGCGCTGGCCGCCCGCGAGGTCCTCATCGCCCAGTTGGGAATCGTCTTTGCCGTCGAGACGGATGAAGAAAACCCTCGCCCCTTGCGCGAGCGCCTGCAAGAAGCTTACTCGCCACTCGTCGGGTTCTGTCTGGCGCTGTTCATGCTTATCTCGCCCTCCTGCTTGGCCACCGTGGCGGTCATGCGGAGGGAGAGCGGCTCGTGGAAGTGGACCGCGGTTCAGTTCGCCGCGCTCTATGCTCTGGCCTGGGGGGTCACCACGGTGGTCTATCAAATCGGAAGGTGGCTGGGATTCTAAGTTTGTGGTCTGCTCCCATTGCCATTTCGGCACGAGATTCCACCGTGGGGATACGGCCGCGCTGATCAGGATCTTGTTATCTTCGCTGAGGTGCTCGGACGTCCAAGGTCTCGGTCACACCCAGCCGCGTCCCCTTGTACTCCGTGTAGATCACCAGCGTGTACTTCCCGGGCTTGGGGAGCTCGCCTTTATATCCCAAATCGCTTTCTGGCTGGAGTTTCTCCAGCGATTCCTTCCCTTCCAGTACCACGTCCCCCTGTTCGTTCGTAATGTAGAACACCCCAGTCCCCGAGGTCACGCGCTTGCGCTCCACTTCGGCTCCCTTTTTGGGACGCACACGGACCAATTCGCACGTGATCGTGACCGGGATCGGATCGCCTTCTTTCCAGTCCCGTTCTTTCTCCCCCAAGTGCTTTTTCGGAGACATCCCGCCTACAAATTCGAGCTTTTCGCCACTGGTCGCATCCACCACAAGTTCTTTTTTCAGCGCCGCCACTTCGTCCTCCGTCAAGTGTGCGCCCCCCTTGCGCTTTTCTTTCGAGCCCGGCCCTTCGGGCGTGAGAACTGGCGGAGTGGTCGAAGGTACTTGCACCGGCCGCGCCGCACGGCCCTCTCGCCCGCGGTGTGGACCGGTCGGAGTGGGCGGGGCCGGTGTCTTAGGCGCCAGTTGTTCCCGGACGAACGCTTGATCCTCTTCGCTCAACTGCTGAAGAAGGATCATGATTTTTTCGCCTGTAGATTTCCGGAGCACGACGAAGTTGCCCTGCACTCCCTCGTACTCCGCCTCTACGGTGGCGCCGCTGGCACTGGTCCATGTTCGAGCCCCCGCCCATGGAGCCCCGGGCCCCAGGGCGACCGCCATCACCACGAACACCCACTTCGTCTTCATGACTCACCTGCCTAGGAACGGCGCTGGCGAGCGCGTCGCACGCGGTTGCGTTCGTCCACCATGACGATCCGCGGGCGGAATGAGGCCACCTCGCGGTCGTCTACCATGGCATACGCAGCCACAATGACCTCGTCACCTGGCATGCCCAAACGGGCTGCCGCGCCGTTCAACATCACGGTTCCCGACCCAGGCGGTGCTGAAATCGCATAGGTCACGAATCGCTCGCCGTTCGTCACGTTGTACACATGGATCTGTTCACCGGGAGCGATGTCCGCGGCCTTCATGAGGTCCGCGTCCAAGGCCAGGCTCCCTTCGTAGTGAAGGTCAGCCCCCGTCACTCGCGCCCGATGTATCTTGGATTTCAGCATCACGCGCCACATCGTCAGAACCCAAGGAAGCAGTTTCCTCCACCGGACCGGACAAGTCAATCTGATCAGCTCGAGGACAGGCCGAAGGCAACATCGCCAGGGCCTCGTCGCGCCACCGCCGCACGCGCAGAACATCCTCCCACGAAGCGGCCCTTCGGCGGTACCGCGCTTCCACGGTAGCCACCAAGGTCGCCCACTGCTCCGGCGTGGCGGTCATATCGTACCGCCATTGAGCCTCGTCGGCCCGACGCATCTGCCAGCGCAGACTTCGCGTCCCACGAAAGGTGACCCGGACCGTTACTCGAACCCCATCGGCCGCCCGTTCCACCCACTCAACCGGCCTGCGCATCAGCAACGAACCCAGATTCGCCCGTGCTCCACCCGGGTTTCAAACACCGCAACGGGCCCGTTCGCCGGAGGCGCCACGTTGGTACCCGTCCGGATGTCGAACCGGGCCCCATGGAGTGGGCACTCGATCTCGTGCCCCTCCAAGAACCCGGCGGTCAACTCCGCGTCCTCGTGCGTACACCGGTTTTCGATTGCGTGGAGGCCTCCGTCAGTCTGAAGCAAGAGGATCGGGATTTTCCCCACTCGAACGGCGAGCCGACCCGCCGCTTCCAAGTCCTTCACGGAAGCCACATCGTGCCATTTCTTCCAAAGACCCATGCGCACAATTTTCCGCAGGTTCCATCGACTGTCAATGAACCCTTTTCCCCGTTCCGGCCCCCCCAGGTCCGGTCTCCGTCGATTCGAAATTTCGCGCGGCTTCTTGGGGCATCGGATGGATTCAAAATCGGCCGATCCAACGCCGGTTCAAGCGCGACCTAACCTGGTTCGGTCAGCGTGCACGGACCGCGCTGGAGGGACACAAATCAGCGACTGGGCACCGCTCGCATTCTGGCCGCCGGGCTTTGCAACAGCGGCGCCCATGGATCACCATCGTGTGTGAGAAGATGCTCCAACGGTCGGGCGGGATCAACTCCCGGAGGTCCATTTCAATCTTCTCGGGGTCCTCTTCTTCGGTCAACCCAAGCCGACGCGACACGCGCGCACAATGCGTATCCACAATGATCCCCTGCCCCCCGAACGCCGTGGCCACCAGCAAATTCGCCGTCTTGCGCCCGATGCCCGGCAACGTCACCAGCGTATCGAAGTCCGACGGCAATTCCCCGCCAAAACGCTCCACGACGACCTGGGCAAGTTCGTGGATGCTGCGAGCCTTGTTCCTGAAAAAGCCCGTGGATCGGATGTCGTTTTCAATTTCTTCTCTCGGCGCACGCGCCCAATCGGCGGGCCTCGGGTATTTACGGAACAGCCCGGGAGCGATTTGGTTGACCCGTTCGTCCGTGCATTGAGCGGACAATATCGCGGCCACCGCCAACTCGAACGGCGTCGACCAATGACGCAACTCACAGCT